>NZ_JBFODO010000041.1:0-56658 GCF_040908365.1 Aeromonas sp. R2-4 | reverse complement strand
ATCCCCGCCCCTTCTCCCACGAGGGGAGAAGGGAGCAAGCAACAAGGGGCCATTGCTCGCAACGGCTCCAATAGAAAGGCCCCGCCATTACTGGCGGGGCCTTTTCGTTACCGAAACCTGAGCGACTTAGGCGGTCGGGGTCAGGGTAATGGTCACGCGGCGGTTCTGGGCTTTGCCAGCGGCGGTGCTGTTGGTAGCAACCGGCTGATCCGGGCCCACGCCGGTGGTGGAGATGCGGCTACCTGCTACGCCCTGACCAATCAGCTGGGCGGCAACGGCATCGGCACGATCGCGGGAGAGCTTCATGTTCAGGTCGCGGGAACCTGTGCTGTCGGTGTGACCGACCACGTTCAGGCGGGTCTTGTCGAACTCGGCAACCACCATGGCCACACCGGAGAGGGTGTTGGCTCCGGCCGCTTTCAGCTGGGAGCTGGAGCTGTCGAAGGTGACGTTGTTCGGCATGTTGAGGATCAGCTCATTGCCATTGCGGGTCACGCTGACGCCGGTGCCCTGCAGCTTCTCGCGCAGCTTGGCTTCCTGCACGTCCATGTAGTAGCCGATACCGCCACCCAGCGCCGCGCCAGCAGCAACGCCGGTCAGGATACCCTTCTTGCGGTCACCCTTGCTGGAGGAGAGCGCACCTACGGCCGCACCGGCAGCGGCGCCAGCCAGCGCGCCCCAGGCACCTTTGGAGGTCTGGGATTCACCTGTGTAGGGGTTGGTGGTACAGCCGCTCAGGGCAACGGTCAGTGCCAGAGCAGGCACCAGGATCTTGGCTCGCATGAAAAAACCTCTGTGAAAACAATCCGGCACCATGCCGGGGGCCGGATTGTAACGCGCTGGCACGCCATTGTCTGACGCAAGCCTGAATCGACGGCGAGAGTGGTGTTTTTTTGGCCAACCGGCGGGCCGTCAGCGCGATAATTGACACTCGGCGTGGCAAGGACAGCTGACCAGATGATCGTTCACCATCCCCACTGCCTGCATAAAGGCGTAACAGATGGTGCTGCCGACGAAGTTGAAGCCGAGCTTCTTGAGCGCTTTCGACATGGCATCCGACTCCGGCGAGGTCGCAGGAATATCGCCGTTGCCCTGCCGCTGGTTGACGATGGGGGCGCCGCCAACAAAGCCCCACAGGTAGTCGGCGAAGTCGATCCCCTGCTCCTGCAACGCCAGATAAGCGCGGGCATTTCTGATGATCGACTGCACCTTGAGCCGGTTGCGGATAATGCCGCTGTCCTGCATCAGCCGCTCCACATCCTGCTCGTCGAAGCGGGCAATCTGCACCGGATCAAAGTCCGCATAGGCGCGGTAGTAGCTCTCGGTGCGCTTGAGGATGGTGATCCACGACAGCCCCGCCTGCTGGCCGTCGAGGCAGAGCTTGGCAAACAGCTCGCGGGCGTCATAGACCGGCCTGCCCCACTGTTTGTCATGGTATTCAATGTATTCCGGGTCCTTGGTCACCCAGGCGCAGCGCAGTTCCATTTCCTCTCCCTCGTTATTTCAGCGGTTTGCCCGACCCTGCCCACTCTGCAGGCGGCACTGCTCACATCATATACCGGACATCCCGCCCGACCAGCCAGGGCGCAGCACCATCCCGCGAATCCGCTGCAATTTCGCCTATTATCCGACCATGCCAGACGGTATACTCCCTCGGTTCACATTCAGCAAATCTTGCTCTGATTTTCACTTCGCGCGAAAAAAATTATGCAAAAATTCGATGTCAAAACCTTTCAGGGCCTGATCCTGCAGCTGCAGGACTATTGGTCCCGCCAGGGCTGTACCATCATTCAGCCGCTGGATATGGAAGTGGGTGCCGGTACTTCCCACCCCATGACCTGTCTGCGTGCCCTGGGCCCGGAGCCCATCGCCTGCGCTTACGTGCAACCGTCCCGCCGTCCGACCGACGGCCGCTACGGTGAAAACCCGAACCGCCTGCAGCACTACTACCAGTTCCAGGTGATCATCAAGCCTTCCCCCGACAACATTCAGGAACTCTATCTGGGCTCCCTGAAAGAGCTGGGCATGGATCCTGAAATCCATGACATCCGCTTCGTCGAAGACAACTGGGAAAACCCGACACTGGGTGCCTGGGGTCTGGGTTGGGAAGTGTGGCTGAACGGCATGGAAGTGACCCAGTTCACCTACTTCCAGCAGGTTGGCGGCCTCGAGTGCAAGCCGGTCACCGGCGAGATCACCTACGGTCTCGAGCGTCTGGCCATGTACATCCAGGGCGTGGACAGCGTCTACGATCTGGTCTGGTCTGACGGCCCGCTGGGCAAGACCACCTACGGCGACGTGTTCCACCAGAACGAAGTGGAGCAATCCACCTACAACTTCGAACACGCCGATGTGGAGTTCCTGTTCCACTGCTTCGAGCAGTACGAGAAGGAAGCCCAGAATCTGCTGGCACTGGAAAAACCGCTGCCGCTGCCTGCCTACGAGCGCATCCTCAAAGCCGCTCACTCCTTCAACCTGCTGGATGCCCGCAAGGCCATCTCGGTCACCGAGCGTCAGCGCTACATCCTGCGCATTCGCACCCTGACCAAGGCCGTGGCAGAGGCATACTACGCCTCCCGCGAAGCGCTGGGCTTCCCTATGTGTCAGCGCAGTGAGAACAAGCAAGGTTAAGGAACGGACATGGCACAACATACATTTCTGGTAGAGATCGGTACTGCTGAGCTGCCGCCCAAAGCCCTGCGCTCCCTGGCCGAAGCCTTTGCCGACAACTTCAAAGCCGAACTGACCAAGGCCGATCTGGCCTTTGGCGACGTCGAGTGGTTTGCCTCACCGCGCCGTCTGGCGCTGAAGGTGAGCGAGCTGGCCGGCGAACAGCCGAGCAAGAGCGTCGAGAAGCGCGGTCCGGCCGTAGCGCAGGCGTTCGATGCCGAAGGCAAGCCGACCAAGGCAGCCGAAGGCTGGGCCCGTGGCAACGGCATCACCGTTGAACAGGCCGAGCGTCTGGTCACCGACAAGGGTGAGTGGCTGGTTCACACCGCAAAGGTCGAAGGCCGTCCGGCCGTCGATCTGCTGGGTGAACTGGTCGCCTCTGCGCTGGCCAAGCTGCCGATCCCGAAGATGATGCGCTGGGGCGACAAGACCATCCAGTTCGTGCGTCCGGTCTTCACCGTGACCCTGCTGCTGGATGGCGAGCTGGTTCCTGCCCACATTCTGGGTATCGACTCTGCCCGCACCATCCGCGGCCACCGCTTTATGGGCGAGAGCGAGTTCACCATCGACAACGCCAGTCAGTACCCGCAGATCCTGCAGGAGCGCGGCATGGTGATTGCCGATTTCATGGCGCGCAAGGCCAAGATCAAGTCTGACGTCGAAGCGGCCGCTGCCGCCTTCGGTGGCGTAGCCGATCTGGACGACGCCCTGCTGGAAGAAGTGACCGCACTGGTCGAGTGGCCGGTGGTGCTGACCGCCAACTTCGAAGAGAAGTTCCTGGCCGTGCCGGCTGAAGCGCTGGTTCACACCATGAAGGGTGACCAGAAGTACTTCCCGGTCTACGACAAGAACGGCAAGCTGCTGCCGAAGTTCATCTTCGTCACCAACATCGAATCCAAAGACCCGAGCCAGATCATCAGCGGCAACGAGAAGGTGGTTCGCCCCCGTCTCTCTGACGCCGAGTTCTTCTTCAAGACCGACCTCAAGCAGACTCTGGCCTCCCGCCTGCCGCGCCTTGAAACCGTGCTGTTCCAGCAACAGCTGGGCACCGTCAAGGCCAAGGTCGAGCGCATCGAGACCGTTGCCGGCTTTATCGCCGAGCGTATCGGCGCCGACGTGGCTCAGGCCAAGCGTGCCGGTCTGCTCTCCAAGTGTGACCTGATGACCAACATGGTCGGCGAGTTCACCGACACCCAGGGTGTCATGGGGATGCACTACGCCCGTCACGATGGCGAAGACGAAGCGGTTGCCGTGGCCCTCAACGAGCAGTACATGCCGCGCTTTGCCGGTGATGCCCTGCCGTCCGGTCTGGTTGCCTGCGCCGTCGCGCTGGCCGACAAGTTCGACACTCTGGCCGGTATCTTCGGCATCGGCATGCTGCCGAAGGGTGACAAGGACCCGTTCGCCCTGCGTCGCGCCGCCATCGGTGCCCTGCGCATCATGACCGAGAAGCAGCTGGATCTGGATCTGGTTGAACTGGTTGAAGAAGCGGTACGCGTCTACGGCGACAAGCTGACCAACAAAACCGTCGTCACCGACGTGGTCGACTTTATGCTGGGCCGCTTCCGCGCCGCCTATCAGGACGAAGGCATCGGTGCCGACGTGGTGCTGGCCGTACTGGCCCGCCGCCCGACCCGTCCGCTCGACTTCGATCGTCGCGTCAAGGCCGTCAGCCACTTCCGCACCCTGGATGCCGCCCTGGCACTGGCTGCCGCCAACAAGCGCGTGAGCAACATTCTGGCCAAGGTCGAAGGCGAGTTGCCGACTGCCGTCAAACCGGAACTGCTGGTCGATGCCGCCGAGAAGGCGCTGGCCACCCAGGTTGCCGAACTGCAAACCGAACTGGCCCCGCTGTTCGCTGCCGGTGACTATCAGGCTGCCCTCACCCGTCTGGCCGCCCTGCGCGAGCCGGTCGATACCTTCTTCAACGAAGTCATGGTGATGGCCGACGACGAGGCCCTCAAGGCCAACCGTCTGGCGCTGCTGAACAACCTGCGCAACCTGTTCCTGCAAGTCGCGGATATCTCCCTGTTGCAGTGATTCCGGTTGGGTAAGTGATATAAAAACGGCGCCGTTAAGGCGCCGTTTTTATATAAACCAATCCTCTTTAATAAGGAGTTAACATGAGTAAACAGGACTTATGGGAGCAGCCTATAAAATCTACTGGTGAACATGGAATTTTCAAAAAACAGGATTGGATAAAAGAAGCAGATGGGAAAATAATTAGTGCCAAGCTTCTACGGAATTGCGCCAAAAACGCACAACTTAAATTCGAAAATCTCACAAGAGATAGTAATGGCAACATCATTAGAGACAGCTCAAAAGAGACATTTGAACTTCTTGATGAAAAAGATGCGGCTAATAAGGCAAGTTTTCTATTACTTGGTTATGCAATTGAACTTCTGCTGAAGTCCAGTATTGTATCTTTGCTCATTTCAGCACCCAAAAAAATCCTTGATAAGAAGATGAAAAGTTATAGTCATGGGTTAATCAACATTACCAATGACTTAAGGCTAAGCTTATCTAAAGAAGAACGGTCACTTTTAGTGGAGTTAGAAAAATTCATTGTTGAAGAAGCGAGGTATCCACTAAAGTCTTATTCTCCAGTGGAATATTGCGAAGACCTAAATAAAGTCCATCAGCGTTTCTCTGATCATAGTAAGTTTAATATTGGGGTGGAACTATTTACTCGCCTCAGAGCAGTCATGATGGATATAGATGGAACTCCTGGCGACCCCAAACTTTACAACAAAATGGGAATGGAAGATAATGGATTTATTATTTTCCGAGCAGGAGGTTCATTACCAGCTGTAATTATAATAAAGTTTTGTGACTCACAAATAAGAAATGGTTTTAATAATTTAAACCATGTAAGACATCTTCTACTGAAAAAGAACGAATACGACATGACCATATATTCACGTTTAATGGAAAAAACATGGATGAATGCAATTTTCTTTGTCGTAGATGAAAAAAAGGGCTTAAAAAAAGTTGAATACGACTACGCTGGGACACCTACCTAGCTGGTAGATTCGATTAGCCGTCAGGCGTAATCGGACGTTCGCGTAAATCTCTCCTCCCGCCATAACAGCCAGCCGAATTTCCCCCTCCGGCTGGCTGATCCTGTTTCACGGCAACAACCGCAATCAAAGCCTCTCGTCCGTCCGATTACGCTGCGCCAATCGAACCTACAGGGCATTGGCTGGCGCTGTATACCGGTTGCCAAAGATCGGCCATTGCCCTTTGCGGGCCGTGAACGGGCCAATCAGCGGCATCAGGGCACACTGCAAGCATGCATAAGTAAAAGTTTGGCCACTCTTCGAAAACCCATAAATTCCGTTTATACCAACTACCTTGGCTGAGTTGGCGGCCACCCGCGACGATAACGGGTGCCAGCGGGGTATCGCCCGATCTCTGGCAAACGAGCGGAGTCATCCTCACCTGCCATTGCCACCAATCTTGCAAGAAGCCGGGTAAATGCCGGTACGTAAACTCGCAGGTTTGATTCGCCACGAGGCGTAATCGAACATTCGCGTAAATCGACTCTTCCATGATAACGGCAAGCCCTATCCCACCTCTGACTGGCCACAGGGACAACTGCGTCTCGTGTGTCCGATTGGGCTTCGCTCATCAAACCTGCATCAGACGGTGAGATGCGGTGTATGCAAATGGGCACCGAGCGTCACGAAACTCAACATTTATCGAGCATCACTCTCAACCTGCTGGTATGCAGGTTGAGTTTTTGTTGATAGATATATCTACCGTTGTTACAAATCGCTTTCTTTTTAAGCTAAAACATCCCATATTACTTGGCTCACCCTATTATCTAGTTGAACCAAAATCTATAGATATATATTAATTACATTAAATGCAATTAGGCTGCAGTATGGAAAAACTGGATTTTATCTCCTGGCAACTGGAACGAACGAGAGGAAAACGATTCGAGAATTATGTCATAACTCGAATTTGGCATCTGCTGAATGATTTGGAAATCAAAATCATCACTCAACAATATGTAGCAAGGCCATATGGTAGAGCGTTGACAGACCTATACTTTCCTCAATTATCACTACATATTGAAGTCGATGAGCCTCACCATTTGACACAAGTTGAACAGGATCGGCTAAGAGAAAATGACATTATCAATGCCACTGGACATCAGATTATCAGAATTGACACCTCAAGAGGAATTGACAAACTCCACGAGGACATAGATCAAGCTGTTCTTCTAATCAGGAAAATGAAACAGCAGAAATCCAACTTTATTAAATGGGATATGGAAATGGAACAATCATCCAAGACATATATAGAACGCGGTTATATTGACTTAAGTGATGATGTGGCCTTCGATAAAATAGTGAGTGCAGTAAACTGCTTCGGTCATAACTATGCGGGGTGGCAACGAGGGGGTGCCTCGCACGGGATAGAAGAAAATACTATCATTTGGTTTCCCAAGTTATTTCCAAACGGGGAGTGGGAAAATAATATATCTGATGATGAAACCACTATTTACGAGAGGAATATCGATAATGAAAAAGCTAAAGCCCACATATTAAAAACAATAGACGATGGGATCCACACCAGAATTGTATTTGCGAAAGTAAAAGATAATTTTGGCAAGACAAAATATAGATTCAAAGGAAAATACGTTCTTAATATTGAACAGACCAACTTCACAACGGGCTTGGTCTGGGAACGTATCGCAAGCAGGGTCAAGACATATAAACCCAAAGACTGAGGTCAATTCAGGTCATACGCTTGCAGGTTGAGTGAAGCCATCCTTTTCCCCTGAGCCCCACGTTGGGTCGGGCACCGCCCGATCCAGCGAAAGATGCCCCCCCTCTCCCTGATAGCAGGAATTACCCTGCCGGAATCGATGAGCTGTTATCATTTGAGTCAGTTCCCAGCGCCGCCACGCCCCGAGAGGAGAGTCATGGATATACCTGCCGCCCCGTCCCCCGCCATCTGCCAGCTGTGTCAGGAGAAAGCCGATCTCGACTTCGACTTCACCATGGCCTTTCAGCCCATCGTCGATTGCAGCAAGCGCACCATCTTCGGCTACGAGGCGCTGGTGCGGGGGCTCAACAATGAGCCAGCGCAGAGCGTGATTGCCCGGGTCAACGACGGTAATCGCTACCGCTTCGATCAGCTGTGCCGGATCAAGGCCATCGCGCTGGCCGCCCGGCTCGATATGCGGGGCATGCTGAGCATCAACTTTCTGCCCAATGCGGTCTACCGCCCGGAGCGCTGCATCCGCACCACCCTGCAGGCGGCCCGCGAGCATCTCTTTCCCATCGAGCAGATCATGTTCGAGTTCACCGAGGTGGAGCAGGTGCTGGATAACCGCCATATTCGCGGCATCGTCGATCACTATCAGGCGCTCGGCTTCAAGACGGCGATCGATGACTTTGGTGCCGGTTACTCGGGCCTCAGCCTGCTGGCCGATTTTCGTCCCGACATCGTCAAACTCGATATGCACCTGCTGCGCGGCATCGACCATGACCCGACCCGGCAAGCCATAGTGCGCCACTCTCTGGCCCTGCTTGCCGAGTTGCAGATCACCCCACTGGCGGAGGGGGTCGAGACCCGCGAAGAGATGGCCTGCCTGCGGGAGATGGGCGTCAACCTGATGCAGGGCTATCTGTTCGCCCGCCCCGGCTTCGAAACCCTGCCGGAAGTAGATTTCGCCAGCTTGTAAGCAAATCGGTCTGCACTGACCCCTCAGCCCACTCCCGCCCGAATAAGAAAACGGACACCCGAGGGTGTCCGTTTTTATGTCATATCACCTTGCCCCGAGGGGCTGTGTGCTGACGGTTTACAGATAGCTCTCATCGACGCCGATATGAGCCAGCGCAGCCAGTTCGAGCGGCGTCAGCTGGCTGGCGGAGTCGATCATGGTCGGCTCGCCACGGGCGGACCCGGGCAGTTGCAGCCGCTCCTTGAGCGCATCGGTCAGGCTGCCCACCAGATTGCCCATGCGGGTCAGGCGGGAGACCAGCACAGCCTCAGGGCTGCTTTCGCTATCGGCAAAGCCGGAGACCTGAGCCACCGCGAAGTCGCAGATAGCCCTGGCCCGATCACCAAAAGCCCCTTCCAGCTGTTGCAGCACCTGCCGTGCCTCGCTGTCGCCGAGACGCCACAGCTCCGCCTGCATATGGCCGGTGTCAAAGCGCAGTCGCGCCCCGGCATCTAGCCGTTCCTCTCGCGGCTTGAGCGCGGTATGGTCCACCCACGCCTGCTCGGTCTGACCGGCAAACTGCATCAGTCCGCCCAGCACCAGCCGCTGGTTGGGACGCGCCGAGGCGAGGCTGTCGAGGGCATGACCAAGGGAAGAGCCCTTGGCATCGCTGCCGCTGGCCAGCGAGAGCGCCAGAGTACGCAGGGTTTGCAGATCGCCACGGGTCTGCAACTTGGCCATGTGGGAACTGTTGATGGAGCCATCGGCAATGTGTTGATGCAGGGCATTGAGATCGCTGCTGCTCAGGGTCACCTCGGTCGAGGTTTGATCCCGCAGCAGGTAGCTGGCCTGATAGCTGATAAGATCCAGCGCCAGCTTGTAACCGGTGGCCGGAGTCTGGCGGCCCATGGTGACCTGTTCGCGGGCAGCCCCTTTGCTCTCACCGCTTTGGATGGGCGTCGCATCCGCAGTGGTGGTCGCACTTTGCGCCGGTTCGCCAGCGATTTCAGCCTTGACGGCCCGCTGCAGGTCGGTCACTTCACCCATCGCGGTGTGCAGCTGGCTCATCGCCTCCTGCAGCAGTTCGGGGGTGGCGCTGGCGAGCAGCTCGGTCACCTTGCCCCCGACAGTGCCCCACTGCTGGAGCGGGATACCGGCGATGGGGCGAGCCAGCAGCCCGGCAGCCAACTCACGAAGTTGCGGCTGCTCGGAGCCGATGACAACGGCCTGCAACGCGGTGCAGAGCGAGCGCAGTGGGCCGTTGCCGGTCGCCAGAGTGGCGTGCTCCTTGCCCAGTTGTTCGGCGGCGATGTTGTTCAACACGTCCGCCTTGGCAAAGCCACCCAGCGAGCTACCAAATGCAGCCTGCTTCATCAGACGCTGAAGATCCTCGGGGGACGTGGCGGTTTGCGCCTTCGGCGCAGCGGCACTCTTGCCGCTCCCCAGCAGGTTGCCAATCCACTCTTTGATGGCCACGAACGGGCGGGCCAGTTGGGCCCCCAATCGCGAGAGCAGCCCCTGCCCTTTCTGCGGTTCGCTACGGTTGCCCAGCAAGATCGCATCTTGTCCGGTGGCGACCTGACGCGCCTCCAGCTGGCCCATCCGGCCAACCCCTGTGGTTGCATCACTGTGGTGAGCGACGGCCTGTGTGCCGACGGTGTTTGCTTGAATCTGCATGATGATTGTCTTCTTGTGATGTTTCGCCGCCAGTCTAGGAGAGGCCATCAACAGGGACTATCGGGATTGGTCGCGATTTTTGTACTGAGCGCGGCGTGCTATCTCGCTGACCGAAAAGCTAAAAAAAGAGAGCCACCATTAACAGTGCCGCTGGCGGTGACCTGCTCTAATGGCGCCATCATCAATCTGGAGCCATCAATGAACTCTCTTTATCACGCCGCCATCCACCAGCTGTTTCTCTCCCTCTCCCTGCCTGCGCCGCAACAGGAGGAGAGCGTCACCAGCCTGCAGATCGGCGAACTGACCTGTCACCTGACCGAGCACCCGACCGACTATCTGCTGATGTTTACCCGCCTCGACGCGGCCACCAGCGCCCAAGCCGCGGCCCAGAACCTGTTCAGTCAGGACCCGTGCAAACCGGTACTGGGTTTCGATACCGAGAGCCTGACACCGGTACTGTGGAGTCGCCAGCCCTTGCAGCAACTGGATCGCACCCAGATCCACCACCAGCTGGAACAGCTGGTACACGCCGCCAGCGAGATCAACAAAGGCCAGGACGGCACTATCCGGCCTTGAGCCATTGGTGTGACCACACCCCACGTCACCATAGAGGGGTAACTACACCTCTGGCCTGAGCAAACTGGGCAGCGGGCCCCCGGACTGGTATGGTTTTGCCATCAATTCATCAACGACCGAGATATCATGAAACGCAAAACCATGGCCCTGCTGCTGGGCACCCATCTGCTGGTCGCGGCGGCAGGCTTTGCCGCCGGTGTCTATACCCTGCCGATCCTGATCGCGCCACCCGCACCTGATACCGAGCAGGTAGCGGCCAGCCAGCAGCAAGCGAGATTCCACGGCACCTTTCGCCGGGATCTGAAAGACAGCGATCGGCTGCACTGGGGGGAAGGCAAGGTGAGCATAGGGCCGGATGCCGTCAGCCTGATGGGCAAGCTGGCCCCCGGGCCGGACTACCAGCTCTACCTCTCCCCCGAGTTTGTCGAGACCGAAGCCGATTTTGCCCGCCTCAAGGATCAGATGGTGCGAGTCGGGCCGGTGAAGACCTTCGACAACTTTATCGTGCCGCTGCCCGCCACGATCGATCCGGCCCGCTACAGCAGCGTGATCGTCTGGTGTGAAACCTTCGGCCAGTTCATCACCGCCGCCCGTTATCAGGATCTGCGTCCGGAGCAGTAACCTCGCCCCAGACCCGCACCATGAAAAAGGGCTGACATCGCTGTCAGCCCTTTGGTTATCCGATCCGCTCGTCATTAACGCTCCGGCTTGGTCATCTCCCGCAGCAGCTGATCGATGCAGCCCACTACCTGCTCTGAGTTCTGCTCGATCTCGCGGTAGAGAGCCTCCGCCTCTTCATGCTTGTGCTGGTTTTTCAGCTCGATAATCTGCTGGATAACCTGATGCAGTCTGGCGTGCGGGGCGGCGATCGCCCTGAAGGCGGGTTGATCGCCACAGCATGCCTGCCCTTCGCTGAAGTACCAGTGACCAAGGCGGCACTCCTTGTCACTGACCGCCTCGCTGCGCGACAGCCCCTCCTGCCCATCCAGATAGGCGCGCACCCGAGTCTTCCAGCCCATGTGAGCGGCGCGGGCGCGACTCAGCACCATCCGCACGTTGGAACCATCCTGAAACTGCCCGGCCAGATCCCCCAGCTTGTCCACCAGGGTCGCCACATGGCTGGCGATATGGGCGGTATCCCGCGCCACCAGCGTGGTGGCCTGGGAGATCTCGTGGACGCTGACGATATTGCGGGTGATCTCGTCGCTCACCGAGGATTGCTCCTCCGAGGCAGCGGCGATCTGGGTGTTCATGTCGCGAATGCTGTTGACCGCTCCCTTGATCCGGCCGAGGGCTTCTCCCGCCTGATTGGCCCGCTCCACCGACTCTCCCGCCCGCGAGACGCTGTGTTCGATCATGGTCACCGTGGTGCCCACCGCCCGTTGCAACTGCTCGATGGTACCGCGGATCTCGGCGGTGGAGTGCTGGGTGCGCCCAGCCAGCGAGCGCACCTCGTCGGCCACCACCGCAAAACCACGCCCCTGTTCCCCGGCCCGGGCCGCCTCTATGGCGGCGTTGAGGGCCAGCAGGTTGGTCTGCTCGGCGATGGACTGGATCACCGCCAGCACCGAGCCAATCTGCTCGCTGGCCTTGGCGACCTCTTTCACCGTGTTGCCCGCGCTGGCGATCTCCTCGGCCAGCTGTTCGATCATGTTGACGCTCTGCTGCACCACCTCATCGCCGGTGACCGCCTGATTGTCCGCTTCGTTGGCCGCTTCGGCCGCCTGCGCCGTGTTGTTGGCCACCTCGTGTACCGTGCTGGTCATCTCGGTCATGGCGGTGGCGAGCTGGGTGGTCTGCTCCTGCTGGCGCGTCATGCTGCCAAGGTTACCCGCCGCACTGCGCGACAGCCGCTCGCTCTCGCCAGCCAGTTCGCCCAGAGTAGCGGTGAGCTGGCTGATGGTGTCGCGGATCTTGGCAACAAAGGCATTGAACGCCGACCCGAGGCGGCGGATCTCCTCCGGCCCTGCCACCGGCAGCTTGCTGCCGAGATCGCCGGAGCCATTGGCCAGCGCCTCCAGCGCCTTGACGCTGTCGAGCAGCGGACGGCTAAGACGCGCCAGCAGCAGCACCAGCGCCACCGCAATCAGAGCGGTGCCAAGTAGCGCGATCATTACCATCTGCCAGCTCTGGCGTACCAGCGCGGCTGCAACCTCACTGTGATCACGCGCCAACTCGATCACCCCGACCGCCTTGCCGGAGAAGTCGCGCAACGGTGCCGCCATCACCAGAAAATCGCTCCCCTGCTGCTTGATGGTGGTGAAGCGGCTCTCTCCCGCCAATACCTCCTGATACCAGTCCACCGACTCACCAAGCATGGAGGTACCAGTCAGCATAACGGGCTTACCCTGTTCAAACAGATAGATGGCAAAGCGACTGTCCTTGCCCAGCAGATCGGCAAACAGCGAGGTGTCGAGGGCGCGGCCAAACTCCACCGAGCCGACCGACTGACCATTGAAAGTGACCGGCACTACGCCGCGGATCCCGGTGCCCCCCTGACCGGTCTCCAACCCGCCGACCGGTTGATGATTGCGGTTCACCTCGACCACTGCCAACCGTGTAGTAGAGAGGTCGTCGCCATGATTTGCGGGCTTGTGTACCCGATAAAGGGAAGTAGCCGGGGGAATGTGAAAGTGAAACTGCTGGATCCCCTGCGCCTTGATAGCGGGCCAGAGCGGATCAAACAGATTGGCGAGGGTCTGCCAATCCTTGTCGGCCACCGCCTTTGCTGCATCCGGCCGCTGGGCGATCAGAGTCGCCGCCAGCACGGTTTCATGGCTGGTGTTTTTGATCACCGCTTCCACATTCTGGAGCTGGCTCCGCAGTGCAGCCTGCTCGGCCGCGAGCGCCCGCTGGCGATTTTCAAACAGATTAAAGGTAAGCAGCACCACGGCGAGCAATACGATGCCGCCGATTGCCAGCAGCGTGATCTGGTGACCCAGCTTGCGAGGGGGGAACATAAGACACCATCCTTGACAGTCATACCCAACCTACAGGATGGAACGGTTAAGTCGGGAGTCCATCAGAACTTAACCCTTTGTTGATATTGATCAAACGATTAACAGGCAAAATGCGAGGTGGGTCAAACGGGGGGAATATCCACCAGATAGAGGGCCATTCCATGCTTCGTGAGAGGCCCTGCATCCAGCCAATAACCAACCCGCAGGCTGGCGAGCGGATTAACGAAAACGGTGCAGGTGGTAGTCGACATGGTAGTCGTTACCATTGCGGAACATGATGGAGTAGTTGAGGAACTCTCCGCTCTCGCTGTATGAGAGCGAGGTGAGCCGCAGGATAGGGGCCCCCTGCTCGATATGGAGCAGCTCGGCAGTAACCCGATCCGCCAGCACGGCACTGAAGCACTCATAGTTACCCGCAATCGCGATGCCGCACTCCCGTTCGATGTAGTCGAATTTGGACCCTTCCAGATGGGCGACCGACAGATTGCGAAACAGTCTGACCGGCATATAGCTCTCTTCCAGCAGCAGAGCCCGACCATCCACCGAGCGGATCCGGCTGGAGTAATAGACGGGCTCATTCACCTTCACCCTCAGCTGACTGGCGATGGCCGGTGGCGCAGGCATGGTGCGAAATTCCAACACCTGGCTGGTCAACGTGCGCCCCTGCTCGCGCATCAGTTCGGTAAACCCGCTCAGCCCTTTGGTCTCATGCTGGACATCCTTTTTCGTCACATAGGTGCCGCTGCCGTGGCGCCGCTCGACCAATCCCCACTCGATCAACATGTCTACCGCTTTGCGAATGGTCATGCGGGAGACACCATACTGTTCTGCCAGCGCTTTTTCGCCCGGCAACACATCTCCCACCCGGCACTCGGCACCGTTTACCCTGATCCTGAGTCGATCAGCCACCGATTTATAGATCACTGCTAGACATCTCCTGTGGTCACAACGCCAACCATCTTATTCTCAATGAAGTGGCTAAATTGCTTAAAAACAATAACTTAACTTTCAACTAAAGCTGCAAGAACATCACAAAACCAAGAGGTACAACAATATCGCAAAAGTTAGACATCTTTGTCTAAATAACTGCATGCGTCAGATCACATTATTCCAAGATATTTCATGAGGTCTCTTTTTATCGTTGCTAATTTGCATCTGGCAACACCGGCAAGGATTCGATTAGCTATTTCAACCAAGGGACAATATATGCTCAGTCAAATTCAACGTTTTGGCGGAGCAATGTTCACTCCTGTACTGCTTTTTCCTTTTGCAGGTATGGTAGTAGGCATTGCAATTATGCTGAAAAACCCGATGTTTGTCGGGGAATCACTGGCAAACCCACAAGGATTATTCTTCCAGATCATCCATATTATTGAAGAAGGTGGCTGGACAGTATTCAGGAATATGCCGCTTATATTTGCGATTGGCCTGCCAATCGGTCTGGCAAATAAGGCACAAGCCAGAGCTTGTCTGGCTGTATTGGTCAGTTTCATGACCTGGAACTATTTTATCAACGCCATGGGCATGACCTGGGGCAGTTATTTCGGGGTCGACTTCAGTCAGGATGTGGGGGGGGAAAGTGGCCTCGCCATGGTAGCGGGGATCAAGACCCTGGATACCAGCATCATAGGGGCCATCGTCATCTCCGGCATCGTGACGGCACTGCACAACCGCCTGTTTGATCGCCAACTGCCGGTCTTTCTCGGCATCTTTCAGGGCAGCTCTTTTGTCACCATTGTCGCCTTCTTCGTGATGATCCCCTGCGCCTGGCTGACCCTGATCGGCTGGCCAAAAGTACAGATGGGCATCGCCTCCCTGCAGAATTTCATGCTGGTCTCGGGTCCGGTCGGGGTATGGGTATACACCTTCCTCGAGCGGATTTTGATCCCGACCGGCCTGCATCACTTTATCTACGGCCCCTTCATCTTCGGCCCAGCGGCAGTAGAGGGGGGCATTCAACTCTACTGGGCGCAGCACATGCTGGAGTTCAGCCAGAGCTCTCGCCCGCTGATTGAACAGTTCCCTCAGGGTGGCTTTGCCCTGCACGGCAACTCGAAGATTTTCGGTGCCATGGGGATTGCTCTGGCCATCTATGCCACGGCAGCCAAAGAGAACAAGGCCAAGGTGGCAGGCCTGCTGATCCCGGCCACCCTGACCGCCATTCTGGTCGGTATCACCGAGCCGCTGGAGTTCACCTTCCTCTTCATCTCGCCGCTGCTGTTTGCCATCCACGCTCTGCTGGCAGCCACCATGTCGACTGTGATGTACCTGTTTGGTGTGGTCGGCAACATGGGTGGAGGTCTGCTCGACCAGTTCCTGCCGCAGAACTGGATACCCATGTTCCACAACCATGCGGGAATGATGTTCACCCAGATCGCCATCGGATTGGTCTTTACCGGCATCTGGTTCCTGATATTCCGCGCGCTGATTATCAGGCTCAATCTTAAAACACCGGGGCGGGAAGACAGTGAAATAAAGCTTTATTCCAAGTCAGATTATCAGGCAGCCAAAAACCAGCGTGGCAGTGATAGTGCAACACAAATTATCGACGCGCTTGGTGGAGTCAAAAATATACGCAGTCTGAATAATTGTGCCACGCGCTTAAGAATATCGCTGGTTAACAGCAAGCTAGCCGCTGCAGATGAGGCGTTTATTAAATTAGGGGCCCATGGTGTCGTCCGCCATGGCGATAGTATCCAGGTAATTATCGGTCTGCATGTACCTCAGGTACGTGAAAATATGGAATCGATTATGAACAACAGTCATCAACAATCGTCTTTAGTAATGGAGTCATGATCATGAAAAAATTCTCTGTAGTCATTGCCGGTGGTGGCAGCACTTTTACTCCTGGTATCGTTCTGATGTTGCTGGAAAATCAACATCGCTTCCCGCTCAAGGAGATCAAATTCTACGACAACGATAGTGCCCGTCAGGAGATCATCGCCGAAGCCTGCAAAATCTTACTGAAAGAGAAGGCTCCCGAGATCGCCTTCAGCTATGGCACCGACCCCAAAGCAGCGTTTAGCGATGTAGATTTCGTCATGGCCCATATCCGGGTTGGCAAATATCCGATGCGCGAGCTGGACGAGAAGATCCCGCTGCGTCATGGCGTGGTCGGTCAGGAGACCTGCGGCCCGGGCGGTATCGCCTACGGTATGCGCTCCATCGGCGGAGTGCTGGAGCTGGTCGACTATATGGAGCAGTACTCACCCAATGCCTGGATGCTCAACTACTCCAACCCGGCCGCCATTGTGGCCGAAGCGACCCGTCGCCTGCGTCCCAACGCCAAAATCCTCAACATCTGCGACATGCCGATCGGGATCGAGGGGCGCATGGCCCAGATTGCCGGTCTCAAATCCCGCAAAGAGATGCGGGTGCGCTATTACGGCCTCAACCACTTTGGTTGGTGGACCCGCATCGAAGATCTGGAAGGCAACGACCTGATGCCGAAGATCAAGGAGCACGTCGCCCGCCACGGCTATGTGCCCAATAGCACCAGCCATGCCGAAGCAAGCTGGAACGATACCTTCGCCAAGGCAAAGGATGTGTGGGCGCTCGACCCGGATACCCTGCCTAACACCTATCTGAAGTACTACCTCTACCCGGACTATGTGGTGGCCCACTCCAACCCGGAACACACCCGTGCCAACGAGGTGATGGAGCACCGCGAGAAGCAGGTCTTCACCGCCTGTACCGACATCGTCAAGGCAGGTAATTCAGCAGCAGGCGAGCTGGAGATCGATGAACACGCCTCCTATATCGTTGACCTGGCAACCGCCATTGCCTTCAACACCCAGGAGCGGATGCTGCTGATCGTTCCCAATCGCGGCGCCATCCCCAACTTTGACCCGGAAGCCATGGTCGAGATCCCCTGCCTGGTCGGCAGCAGCGGGCCAGAGCCGTTGCAAGTGGGCAGCATCCCGCTGTTCCAGCAGGGCATGATGGGCCAGCAGGTCGCGGTCGAGAAACTGGTGGTCGAAGCCTGGGTTGAGCACTCTTACCAGAAACTGTGGCAAGCCATCACCCTCTCCAAGACAGTGCCCAGTGCATCGGTGGCCAAGTCCATTCTCGATGACTTGATAGAGGCCAACAAAGCCTACTGGCCGGAACTGAAATAAACCGCCCATAAACAAAAACCCCCTCGTGACAGAGGGGGTTTTTCGTGTTGGCAACGGGTGCGGATTAACGCAATGGTTTGACCGAGCGACGGACAATCAGCTCGGGCTGTACCGTCATCGATTCCACTTCCAACTCCTTGTTGCGGATCCGGCTGACCAGATGCTTCACCGCCAGCTGGCCCAGTTCGGCCTTCGGGTGACGGATGGTGGTCAGCGGCGGGCTGGAGAAGCGCGCCATCTCCACATCGTCGTAGCCGATGATGGAGATATCGTCCGGCACCTTGACTCCCGCTTCCCAGGCAGCGCAAATCGCGCCGATCGCCATGGGGTCGTCGAAGGCAAAGACCGCGGTCGGACGAGGCTGCAGGGCCAGGATGCGCTGCATGGCATCGAAGCCGCTCTGGCTCTCGTAGTCCCCTTCAAAGACCTGTTCATCTTTAAGGGTCAGACCATGTTCGCCCAGCGCATCACGTACCCCGTCCAGTCGCTGCTGGGTGGTCGGCTTGGAGAGCTGGCCAGTGATGCAGACGATGTCGCGGTGCCCCAGCTCCAGCAGATGGCGAACGGCCATGCGGGCGCCGATGCGGGCGTTGTCGTTGATAACGTTGGCGAAATCGCACTCCGTTCCCCAATCCAGTACCACCTGCGGCACGTTCTTGTGGATGCGCAGCATGTCACGCAACGGGGTGTCGATATCGGTACCCAATACCAGCAGTCCATCCACCCGTTTTTCCATCAGCATTCTCAGGTAATGCTGTTGGCGAGGCGGCTGGTTTTCGGTGTTGCAGAGGATCAGGCTGTAGCCCTGTTCGAAGCAGTACGCTTCAACCCCTTGCACCACTTCTGCGAAGAAGGGGTTTACGCTGGTGGTCACCAGCATACCAATGGTCTTGGTCGAATTTATTTTAAGACTGCGCGCTACCGAGTTGGGCGCGTAGTTGAGTTCTGCCACCGCCTCAATCACTTTCTGGGTCGCGTCTTCGCTGACCCGCCGAGTGTGGTTGAGCACATGTGAGACGGTGGAGATGGATACGCCTGCGCGCGAGGCGACATCCTTGATAGTGGCCATCTCTGTCTCCTGACTGTCAAAGGCGGAACATTAGCAGATTTCCCGAATAAAGGCTTGGTTTTAACGAGCTCTGCCACGGAATTGTCAATGCCGGCTAATTTAGGCGCTCATTTCTGTTTGCGCAAATGGATTGTGGTCAAAATGGGAGCGCTGTCAGAGTAAAATATCGCCAGATTAATCCTCTGGCGTTTGTCAGAATCGCCTCTCGTTACCAAGATGTTAAGTCAACAAATCAAAATTAAGCTCTAATTGGCCGAAAATAACAGGTCATTTATTTCAAAATCCACCCATCCAACCCCCTCTGGTTAGTATCTTTAACAGCTTGTTATTGCCCCGTGAGGAATGATAGAACCATACCTATAGCCGGATGCACGGGATGTAGATCCGGAATGGCACACGGAAATGAAACAATCCACTGATTAAGGGACGAATCAATGCATAAGTTGAGCAAAATCACAGTTGGCACAGCGGTTTCTTTGGCTCTGTTTGGATCGATCTCCATCGCTCACGCGGCAGACACCATCAAGATCGGTATCGCAGGCCCGGTCACCGGCCCGGTCGCCCAGTACGGGGACATGCAGTTCACCGGCGGCAAGATGGCGGTCGAGCAGATCAACAAGGCTGGCGGCATCAATGGCAAACAGATCGAAGCGGTCGTCTATGACGATGCCTGCGATCCCAAGCAGGCGGTGGCCGTTGCCAACAAGGTGGTGAACGACGGCGTCAAGTTCGTGGTCGGTCACCTCTGCTCCGACAACACCCTGCCCGCCTCCGACATCTATGAAGACGAGGGGATCCTGATGGTCACCCCCGCCTCCACCAACCCCAAGATCACCGAGCGCGGTTACCAGCTGACCCTGCGCACCATCGGCCTGGATAGCGATCAGGGCCCGACTGCCGCCAAATACATCATCGAGCAGGTCAAACCCCAGCGCGTGGCCGTTATCCACGACAAGAAGCAGTATGGCGAAGGCATAGCCTCCAGCGTCAAAGCCGCGCTCGACAAGGCTGGCGTGAAAGTGGTGGCCTTTGAAGGGATCACCGCCGGTGACAAGGACTTCTCCGCCCTGATCGCCAAGCTGCAGAAAGAGAACGTCGATTTCGTCTACTACGGCGGCTATCACCCTGAGCTGGGTCTGATCCTGCGTCAGGCTGGCGAGAAGGGGCTGAAAGCCAAGTTCATGGGTCCGGAAGGGGTGGGTAACAAGGATATCTCCGCCATCGGTGGCCCGGCTTCCGAAGGCCTGCTGGTGACCCTGCCGAACAAATACGATCTGGTACCTGCCAACGCCCCGCTGGTAGCGGCGTTCAAGGCCAAGGGTCAGGACTCCTCCGGCCCGTTCGTCTGGACTACCTATGCCGCGGTGCAAACCCTGGCAGCCGGTATCGCCAAGGCGGGTGAAGATGACCCGGCTGCCGTTGCCGCCGCCATCAAGGCTGCGCCGATCGATACCGTGATGGGCCCCCTGACCTGGGCACCGAACGGTGACCTGAAAGGCTTCGAATTCGGTGTGTTCCAGTGGCACGCTGACGGTACTTCCAGCCAAGTCAAATAATCTGCCGATCGGGGGTGAGTACGCTCACCCCCTCCTCTCTTTGCGGGCAAGTACAGGGAACGCAGTATGTCCGAACACCTCCTCTATCTGGTTCAGCAACTGCTGAACGGATTAACCATAGGCAGCACCTATGCGTTGATCGCTATTGGCTACACCATGGTCTATGGCATCATCGGCATGATCAACTTCGCCCACGGCGAGGTGTACATGATCGGCTCCTATGTCGCTTTTATGGTGATGGCGGGGCTCATGATGATGGGCATCGACAGCACCTTTCTACTGCTGGGAGGCGCCTTCCTGGTCAGTATCATCATCACCGGCACCTATGGCTGGAGCATCGAGCGGGTCGCCTACCGGCCACTGCGCGGTGGCAACCGGCTGATCCCCCTCATCTCCGCCATCGGCATGTCGATCTTCCTGCAAAACATGATGCGGATGGCTCAGGGCTCACGGGATATCGCCATGCCCAGCCTGATCTCAGGTGGCTGGACCCTCGGGGGTGAGGATGGTTTTCAGGCCAGCCTCTCCTATATGCAGCTGATCATCTTCGTGGTGACTTTCATCACCATGCTGGCGCTGACCCAGTTCATCGGCCGCTCCCGCATGGGCCGCGCCTGCCGCGCCTGTTCGGAAGATATCAAGATGGCCAACCTGCTGGGCATCGACACCCACGTGGTCATCTCCATCACCTTCGTGCTGGGGGCCGCGCTGGCCGCCGTCGCCGGGGTGCTGCTCGGCATGTATTACGGCGTCATCAACCCCTACCTCGGCTTTATGGCCGGTCTGAAGGCCTTCACTGCCGCAGTGCTGGGCGGTATCGGCAGCATTCCGGGCGCCGTACTGGGCGGCCTGCTGCTCGGCGTGGTTGAAGCGCTCACCGCCGGTTATCTCAGCACCGAGTACAAAGATGTGATGGCGTTTGCCCTGCTCATTTTTGTGCTGCTCTTTATGCCCACTGGCATCCTGGGTCGTCCGGAAGTGGAGAAAGTGTGATGAAACATCAATTTATCCACGCCTGTATCGCCAGCCTGGTGCTGCTGGTGCTCTCTTTCTGGCTGCTCGGCTTCAAGCTGGAGACCGACGGCTCCAGCCTGCAGGTAGTGAGCCGCCTCGATGTGTCGCTGGCCTGGCTACTGGGGGGCGCCACCCTCGTTTTCTGGTTCCAGATGCTGCGCGGCCAGATTGCCAAGCTGTTTCAGGCCTCCATCAGCGGCTTCTCGGTCGGCTTCACCAAGCTGGTGCTGCCGAGCCCGGAAGAGGCGCCCAAGCTCTATAACCTCACCGCCGTGCTGGTGCTGCTGTTTGCGGTGAGCTGGCCCTTTATGGCCTCTCGCGGCGCCATCGATCTCGCCACCCTCACCCTGATTTACATCATGCTGGGGCTGGGGCTGAACGTGGTGGTCGGCCTCGCCGGTCTGCTCGATCTCGGCTATGTCGGCTTCTACGCGGTCGGCGCCTATAGCTATGCCCTGCTCAACACCTACTTCGGACTGAGCTTCTGGGAGTGCCTGCCCATCGCCGGGCTGATGGCCGCTACCTTCGGCTTCCTGCTCGGTTTCCCGGTGCTGCGGCTGCGGGGGGACTATCTGGCCATCGTCACCCTGGGGTTTGGCGAGATCATCCGTATCCTGCTCAACAATATGACCACCCTGACCGGCGGCCCGAACGGCATATCCGGCATTCCCAAACCGACGCTCGCTGGTTTGGAATTCAACCGCACCGTCAAGGATGGGGGCTTTGATACCTTCCACGACTTCTTCGGCATTACCTACAACGCCAACCACAAGGTGATCTTCCTCTACCTGATGGCGCTGGTGCTGGTGGTGGTGACCCTGTTCGTCATCAACCGCCTGCTGCGGATGCCACTGGGCCGCGCCTGGGAAGCGCTGCGGGAAGACGAGATCGCCTGCAAATCGCTGGGGCTCAACCCCACCATCATCAAGCTGACCGCCTTCACCATAGGCGCCACCTTTGCCGGTTTCGCAGGCAGCTTCTTTGCCTCGCGGCAGGGCTTTATCAGCCCGGAATCCTTCGTCTTTATCGAGTCGGCCATAGTGCTGGCGATTGTGGTGCTGGGTGGCATGGGCTCCCAGATCGGGGTGGTGCTGGCTGCCATCGTGATGACGGTGCTGCCGGAGCTGGCCCGCGAGTTCAACGAGTACCGCATGCTGATGTTCGGCCTCTTGATGGTGTTCATGATGATCTGGCGGCCACAAGGATTGCTGCCTATGACCCGTCCGCATCTGGAGTTGAAGAAATGAGTACACATCAGAAGTTAATGGAAGTCTCTGATTTGTCGATGCGCTTCGGGGGCCTGTTGGCCGTCAACGGGGTAAAACTGGATATCGACAAGGGCGAGGTGATCTCCATCATCGGCCCCAACGGCGCAGGCAAGACCACCATCTTCAACTGCCTGACCGGCTTCTACTGCCCGAGCGGCGGCACCATCCGCTACAAGGGTGAGGAGATCCAGGGGCAGCCCGGCCACCTCATCGCCCGCAAGGGGATTGTGCGTACCTTCCAGCACGTGCGGCTGTTCAAGGAGATGACAGCGGTGGAGAACCTGCTGGTCGCCCAGCACCAGCACCTCAACACCAGCTTTATCGCCGGTCTGTTCAAGACCCCGGCCTTCCGCCGTGCCGAGCAGGAGGGGCTGGAGCGGGCCGCCTTCTGGCTGGATAAAGTGGGCCTCAAGGATCTTGCCAACCGCGCCGCCGGTAATCTGGCCTACGGTCAGCAGCGCCGCCTCGAGATCGCCCGCTGCATGGCGACCCGTCCCGAGCTGCTGATGCTGGACGAACCGGCTGCCGGCCTCAACCCGAAGGAGACCGACGAGCTGGACGAGCTCATCATGAGCCTGCGGGACGAATTCGGGGTCTCGGTGCTGCTGATCGAACACGATATGAAGCTGGTAATGGGCATCTCCAACCGTATCTTCGTGGTCAGCCAAGGCACCCCGCTGGCCCATGGCAAGCCGGATGAGATCCGCAATAATCCGGCAGTGATCAAGGCCTATCTGGGCGAGTCGTAAGGACAAAAAGATGTTAGAACTTCGCAACGTATCGACCCACTACGGCAAAATTCAGGCACTGCACGATGTCAGCGTCGAGGTGAAAGAGGGGGAAATCGTCACCCTGATCGGCGCCAACGGCGCAGGCAAGACCACCCTGCTGATGACCCTCTGCGGCGAACCCAAGCCCAGCAGCGGCTCCATCTGGTTTGAGGGGGAACAGATCAGCTCCCTCACCACCGCCCGCATCATGCGCAAAGATATCGCCGTAGTGCCGGAGGGGCGCCGCATCTTCGCCCGCCTGACTGTGGAGGAGAACCTGCTGATGGGCGCCTTCTTCATCGACAAGGCCGAGCAGCATGGCCTGCTGGATCAGGTGTTTACCCTGTTCCCGCGCCTGCACGAGCGCCTGCAACAACGGGCGGGCACCATGTCCGGCGGCGAGCAGCAGATGCTGGCCATCGGCCGCGCCCTGATGAGCAAACCACGCCTGCTGCTGCTGGATGAACCCTCGCTGGGGCTGGCCCCCATCGTCATCCAGCAGATCTTCGACACCATCGAACAGTTGCGGCAGAAGGGGATGACCATCTTTCTGGTGGAGCAGAACGCCAACCAGGCGCTCAAGCTGGCCGACCGCGGCTATGTGCTGGAGAACGGCCACGTGGTGCTGCAAGACACGGGCGCCGCCCTGCTGGCCAACCCGGCAGTGCGGCAGGCCTATCTGGGCGGTTAACCCACTGACCCACATGCCATATCAACAAGGGAGCCGCAGGCTCCCTTATCTTTTGTGGGGTTAGTTTGCGCCCAAGCTTGCGGTACACTGGCCCGTAATCAACCTATTCGCAGGACATCCCGATGGACCAGTTTGCCCATATCAATGCCCATGATGCCCACCAGAAACTGAGCGCGGGTGAAGCCCGTCTGGTGGATATTCGCGACCCGCAATCCTTTGAAGCGGCCCACGCGGTCGGCGCCTTCCACCTCACCAACGGCACCCTGGTGCGCTTTATGAACGAAGTGGATTTCGATACCCCTGTCATCGTGATGTGCTATCACGGCAACAGCAGCCAGGGGGCGGCCCAATACCTGCTGCAACAGGGTTATGACGAGGTCTACAGTCTGGATGGCGGCTTCGAGGCGTGGCGCCGGGAGTTTCCCATCGAGGCATGCGAGGCATGATCCAGCTGCTGGTGCTCGACAACGCCCGCATGGCGCAGGCGCTGGTGGACTATCTGGCGACCCTGGGCATCTCCTGCGAGCTGACCCAGTCCGAGCTAGGGGTCACCATCTGGCTGGCGGACGAGCAACGCCTCGCGCAGGCCCAGCTGGAGGTGAAGCGCTTTCTGGCCGAGCCTGGCCACCCGCGCTATATGGAAGCCTCCTGGCAATCTGGTAGCGCCGATGCCCGCATCGACTACAGCAAGGGGATGACGGATCCCATCACCGATTTCCTTCATCAGGCGGGGCCACTGACGCTGGTGGTCATCATCGCCTGTCTCGCCATCTACGGGATCGAGGCCATCGGCCTGCCCATCTACGATGAACTGGCATTCCACCCGACGCTTGCCCAGTTCACCGACTGGCAGGCGTGGCGCTATTTCACCCCCGCCCTGATCCACTTCTCCGTGCTCCATCTGGTGTTCAACTTGCTGTGGTGGTGGTATCTCGGCGGCCAGATCGAACAGCGCCTCGGCAGCGGCAAGTTGCTGATCCTGCTGCTGGTGGGCGCCGCCCTGCCCAATATCGCCGAGTTTTTTGCCAGCGGCCCGCTGTTTGGCGGCCTCTCCGGCGTGGTCTATGCCCTGCTCGGCTACTGCTGGCTGCGCAGCAAGCTGCAACCCGCCTGTGGCCTCACTCTGCCACCGGCGCTGATGGGCTTTATGCTGTTCTGGATGGTGCTCGGCTTCTTCGACATGCTCGGCACCAGCACCGCCAATATCGCCCACCTGACCGGCCTGCTGGTCGGCCTGCTGCAAGGCTGGCTGGATCGCAACCACCAGCCGACCTGATTTTTCAGCAGCCGCAGAAACGAGAACGCCGCCCCGAAGGGCGGCGTTTTTTTACGCTATAGGCAGTTACTGCTTGATCAGGGTGTCGTCAGTTACCTTGACCGCCGCACCGCCACTCATAAAGAAGCTGGCGAACTGGGTCTGGATCTCGGTGGTGACCGCACCAGCCTGATCGAAGTTCTCGTCAGGAGCCAGCAGCGAGCTATGGCCCCCTTTCAGGAAGCGCGCAGCATGGTGACCCGCCGGGAGCACGCCGGAACCCTTCAGCTCTTGCAAACCCAGCACCCGGAACAGCGGCTCGGTGCCACCCAGCGGCGCAGAGGCGATGCTGTTGGGGATCACCTGATCCGGCAAGCTGAGCGCACCATCGCCAACAATTTCGGTGGCGAACAGCGGGAAGCTCTTGGCGACGCCACTGCCCAGATTGATCGGGTCCGCAGAGTCCAGCACTGACTGGGCGGCAAAGGTATAGCTCTGCAAGGTGCTCGCTGCACCCGCCTGCGTGGCCGCATCCAGACTGGGCAGGAACTCGTTGACGAAGCAAGTGGCGGCAGCCGTTTTGCAATTCGGTGCATAGGCGGTAAAACCCGCTTTCAGCGCCGGACTGCCCGAGGTAAGCACGCTCATCTTGATGGTCGGCCCGAAGCTCGGCGAGTTGAGCAACAACGGCGCGATGCCGCCACCCGGCATCGCCAGACCACCGGTATCGAACTTGAACAGGGCATCAGCCTGAGCACTGCCGGTGGTCTGGTTGGCGACAGCCAGCAGATTGGCCCCGGTAATGGCACCGAGTGAGTGACCGAGGAAGTGAACTTTCAGACCGGCACCACCCAATTGGCCACCCAATCCCTGGGTGTTGGCCAGACCGACAGCCAGTCGCAGCCCCAGCAGATCCGCCACGCTCTGTTTCAGGTTGTCCCGCGCCACCGTCAGATAGTTGAGGTTCAGATAGGGGAGCGGGTTCTCCGATGTTGTCACCGTCGCCATGCTGTTGCTCAGGGCATAACCACGCTCGCCGTGCAGCGGATGATCGATCACTACCACAGCGACATTTTTGGCTGTTGGTGTGACTTGCAGACCAGCACCAATCTGGCCCAGCGCCAGCGCATAGGCGTTCTCCTTGATGGAGGTAACCCCGTGTTGATAGATGATCACATCGGTAATGGTATTGAGCGGTGCAGCGGCGAAGATCCGCAGCGGTACCGATTGTACTTCGCTCAGGGTCGGCAACGGGTTGAAACGGCCGATATTGCGCTCGGCATCCAGCGGCTTGCCACCGGAGGTGAGGGTCACCCCGATCAGCTTGCTTGCCTCGGTCAGCAGTTCACTCTGACGGCTCGGGTCGGCGATTAGCTCACCCAGCAATGCCGGGTCCACGCCCGCCCCGACCAGTCCACCGATCACCTCGGTATCGCCCGCTTTCAGCGCGTTGGCGATGGCATAGAGGCTGGGAATGGCGCCGTGCCAGGATTGGGTCTTGGCCTTGTCCCAAGAACCAGCCAGCGCGGGTGTAGAGAGGAAGTAAGGGAGCTTGACGGTGCCGGTATACACCTTGGTCACCGCTGCAACTCCGTTTAGGGTGGCATTAGCCGCCACAGCGGCAGCAATCGCATCACGATCTTTCTGCGGCAAGAATGGCTCATTCGCCAGCTGGGTCAGAAAATCCACCCCGCCATTAAGACCGTTGATGGTATAGGTTGCAGGCAGGCTGGTGTTGCCCTTGGCATCCTGTTTCCACAGCGCCGCGGCGTCCAGGCTCGGGCTCTTCAGCACGGAAGCGGCGGCACTCTTCACCGCCAGCAGCACATCGGCACCAGATTGGGTGGCAAACCAGTCGGAGAAGATCACCCGATCGCTGGTTATCCCGGTGGCCGCTTTGAACAGACCTTCCTGCAGCGAGATCAGGCCATTGATGGTCTGCTCCTGAGTGGTTGCGCCAGCTGTCGATTTGAAGCTGCTGTAATCGCCGCCCGCCTTGAGCGGTGTGCCGCGACTGTCCTTGAGGGCATCGGTCGCCACGATCATGTAGTAAGAAGAGGGATTGAGCGGCTTGAGCGGAACCAGATTGAGCTTGCCGTCCCCACCGGTGACCACAAAGTCGGTCCCATAAACCAGTGGCTTGCCGCCCTTAACTCCGTTGGGTTGCAGAGTGACTGGATCCAGCGTGAGCTCGAGCAGGTAGAGGGGCGCAACGGCAGAGGCATACTCGCTGGCCGCCGGTGCCGGCACAGAGACACCGGTCACGGTCGCTGGTACCAGCTGGACAGGTTGAGTGGTTGACCAGCCATCCAGGGTGGAGAGGGCAGATACCGGGTTCGACAGATCAGCAGTTTCTGTCGAAAACTTCAGGGTACCGTCGCTGGCTCGGGGGGCCAGCACGCTCGGGCGCACCCCGTTGGCGCCACTCAGGACGTAGTCGAGGGAGCTGGTGGTGTCTCCCTTGTTGTCATCTCCACCACATCCGGCCAGCAGGGCGCTGACAACAGCTGCATAAATTAGCTTCTTCTTCATTTTTTATTCTCTTTTTATAAGGTTGTTATCCATCACAAGCCAACGGGGTCATCACGACCTCGACTGCAAAACGTTAACATAAAACCAACACCAAATAAGACTCATGCCGGACAGTTCTGGCTCAGCTTTGTGGTGTATGTCATGGTTTCAGGTTAACAAAGGGGCGCAAGGGTAGCAGTTGTAGCCCCATCACCAGACCCGACCAGCCAGCGGGCACCATCACGACTAAAAAGCCGCCGCGATCTCGGCAAAGTGAGGGAATTGTCGGTAGAATGTCCGCCAACGCTTAAGGAGGACATCATGATCGACCCGAAGAAACTGGAAGAGATCGCCAAGCAGGTGCACAACTCCCTGCCGCCCGGCATTCGCAGCATGGGTGAAGAGGCCGAGAAGAAGATGCGTCAGGTACTGCAAGCCCAGCTGGGCAAGCTGGATCTGGTCAGCCGCGAAGAGTTCGACGTACAGACCAAGGTGCTGCTGCGTACCCGTGAAAAACTGGCCACCCTCGAAAGCAAGCTGGCTCAGCTCGAGCAGCAGCTCGGCGCCAAAGGCGAATAACGAAAACCCCAGCTCGGCTGGGGTTTTTGCTTTGTATTGAACCTGTAAAAACCATCACACCTGAAGCAGATACCAGGCTCGCTTGCCGCGGGCCTTGGCCTCATACATGGCACGGTCGGCCACCTCCAATGCCTGCCGGAAGCTCAATGGCTCCTTCTCCCACAGGGCGATGCCGATACTCAGCCCCACCCGTTGTGGGCAACCGGGTTTGGGCACATAGCCGTGCATCCGGCTGATCAGGGCGTCAGCCAGTTGCGCCAGGCCATGGCTCGACACATCTCGGTGCAGATGCACCACAAACTCGTCGCCGCCGTAACGGCCACATAGCGCCGAGCCAGGCATAATAAGGCGCAGCCAGTCCGCCATCTGCTGCAACACCAGATCGCCGCAGGCGTGCCCCAGCTGGTCGTTGATCCCCTTGAAATCATCCAGATCGATAAAGAGCAGCGCCCCCGCTCCTTGCGGCTGCAGCTGGGCGAACGCCTTGCCAAACCCCTGCCGGTTGAGCAAGCCGGTCAGCGCGTCGCTGTTGGCACGCTCCGCCAGTCGCTGCTCATAAGCCTTGCGCTGGGTGATATCGATATGGGAGCCCATGATCCGCAGCGGCTTGCCATCGCCATCCCGATCGACGACCCGGCCCCGATCCCACAGCCAGGTGACCTCGCCTTGCGGATTGATGGTGCGATATTCGGCTTCATAGAAGGGGGTTTTACCCTCAAGGTGGGCAAAGTAGCTGCCCATGGCATGGGCGCGATCGTCGGGATGGAGCTTGGCGCTCCACTGATCGAAATGAGGGGCCATATCACCGGCCTGAAAGTTCTGCAGATTGAAGACCCGCAGCTCGCCAGTGGGAATAGTGCCCTGCCAGAGACAGATGCCGGTGCCATCGAGGGCGGCATTGAGCTTCTCCTGCAACAGGCCATTTTCATGCTGCAAAGCGGCGATCTCTGCCTGCAAACGGGCCATTTCACCGCCATGAGGGGACGGGCTCAGCGTTGCGACCCGCTCGACAGAGCCGGTCTCTCCCCTGTCATCCTCCGCAGATGCCCTGCCCTCTTCACTCAACACGGCGCCTCCTTGTGCTTGCTCTATGGATGCTCTTGTCAATCCCCCACAAAGATGCCATCAGCTAGGCTCGATTAGTAGCCACTCATAGCCAAAATATTGAAAAATAATGGGATAACGCCGCGATAATCCGCTCATTCGGGATGATCCGGTACTGCGGCAGCCCTAAAAACAAAAGCCCCCGGCAAAACCGGGGGCTGCGT
This sequence comes from Aeromonas sp. R2-4, assembly GCF_040908365.1. Lineage (NCBI taxonomy): Bacteria > Pseudomonadati > Pseudomonadota > Gammaproteobacteria > Aeromonadales > Aeromonadaceae > Aeromonas > Aeromonas sp. R2-4. The sequence goes on along the minus strand of NZ_JBFODO010000041.1, from coordinate 26,999 downwards.
CATCCAGACGGGGATCCCGTCAGATAAATTCGTAGGCGTCACCGAAGATGCGCTCAGGCTCGGCGCCGAGGATCTTGAACTCCTCCCGCGCGGCCCCCGCCATCTCGAAACGGCCGGCGACATAGATGTCGTAGTCGTGGAGACTGACGAAGTCATCCATGATCGCCTTGTGCACCAGCCCGCTCTTGCCGGTCCAGTCAGCCTCCGGCTCCTGCACCACCGGAATGAAGGTGAGCGGCGCATAGTCACGCTCCCACTGCTGCATCTGCTCCAACTCATAGAGCCAGTGAGCCTGACGCACACCCCAGTAGAAGAACACCGGACGCTTGCTGCCCGTGTCGATCAGGTACTCCAGAATGGAGCGGGCGTAAGAGAAACCGGTGCCGCCCGCCATCAGGATCAGCGGACGGGGGGATTCATCGCGCAGGAACGCCTTGCCAGCCGGCAATTCGACCTCGATCTCCCCCTGCTCGCGCATGCGGGCCAGCACCTGACCGGCGTAGGCGTTCTCGGGAGTAGCACCGATTTGCAGCTCCAGCACGCCCGGGCGGGTCGGCGAGTTGGCGATGGAGAAGGGGCGCTTGTCCGAATCGCTCATCACCACCAGCAGATACTGGCCCGGCTTGAAGCTGATCGCTTGCTGCGGCGTCAGGGCCACATGCCAGATGGTGTCGACATATTCGCGCAGTTCCTCTACGCGGCATTTGATACGTTGCATTCTTGTCCTTGTGGCGGGCTCGCTCGGCCCGCTTCGCTCATTGTTTCACTATGGAGTGACGACCAGCAGCCCTGGCCCCGTCAGTCGAGAATACTCAAATCAGTGCGGATCGCATCACTTTTTGCAGCAAAGCTGTCATGTTTGCCTCATCCGAGGATATTGAGCTCATCCCAGATGGCATCGACCTTCTGCTTCACCGCCTCATCCTGCACTATGGGCTGACCCCACTCCCGATTGGTCTCGCCCAGCCACTTGTTGGTGGCATCCAGCCCCATCTTGGAGCCGAGGCCGGAGACCGGCGAGGCGAAGTCCAGATAGTCGATCGGGGTGTGCTCGATCAAGGTGGTGTCCCGTGCCGGGTCCATCCGGGTGGTGATGGCCCAGATCACATCCTTCCAGTCGCGGGCGTTGACATCATCGTCACACACCACCACGAACTTGGTGTACATGAACTGGCGCAGGAAGGACCAGACCCCCAGCATCACCCGCTTGGCGTGGCCCGGGTAACGCTTCTTGATGGTCACCACCGCCATCCGGTAGGAGCACCCCTCCGGCGGCAGATAGAAGTCCACAATCTCGGGGAACTGCTTCTGCAGCAGCGGCACGAACACCTCGTTCAGCGCCAGACCCAGCACCGCAGGTTCATCGGGCGGACGGCCGGTGTAGGTGCTGTGATAGATGGCATCGCGCCGCTTGGTGATATGGGTGATGGTGAAGACCGGGAACTCGTCCACCTCGTTGTAGTAACCGGTGTGATCGCCATAGGGCCCTTCCGGCGCCATCTCGCCCGGCGCAAGATAGCCTTCCAGCACAATCTCGGCGCTGGCGGGCACCTCCAAATCGCAGCTGATGGCCTTGATCACCTCGGTACGGCTGCCGCGCAGCAGACCGGCAAAGGCATATTCGGAGAGAGTATCCGGCACCGGCGTCACCGCGCCGAGAATGGTCGCCGGATCGGCACCGAGCGCCACCACCACCGGGAATCGCTCACCGGGATGGGCCTCCTGCCACTCGCGAAAATCGATGGCACCGCCACGGTGATCCAGCCAGCGCATGATCAGCTTGTTTTTGGCGATCTTCTGCTGGCGATAGATGCCGAGGTTCTGCCGCTTCTTGTAGGGGCCGCGGGTGATGGTGAGGCCCCAGGTGACCAGCGGCGCCACATCGCCGGGCCAGCAGTGCTGGATCGGGATCTGGTCGAGATCGACCGCATCGCCCTCCTGTACCACCTGCTGGCAGGGGGCAGAAGAGAGGCGCTTGGTCGGCATGTTGAGCACCTGCTTGAAGATCGGCAGCTTCTCCATCAGCTCCTTGAATCCCTTGGGCGGCTCGGGCTCCTTGAGATAGGAGAGCCAGACCCCGACCTGACGCAGGGCGCCCACATCGGGCTGCCCCATGCCCATGGCAACCCGATCCGGGGTACCGAACAGGTTGGTCAGCACCGGCATGGTGTAGCCTTTGGGATTTTCGAACAGCAGAGCCGGGCCACCCGCACGCAGGGTGCGGTCGCTGATCTCGGTCATCTCCAGATAGGGATCTATCTCGCGGGTAATGCGCTTGAGTTGTCCGTTTTGTTCCAGCTGCGCGATGAAATCACGCAAATCCTTGTATTTCATGCAAGTTCCCAACCGGGTTCAGGAGGTCACGCATTATAACCCTGGCTGCCCATCGGGTGTACCCGAATCGGACAGCAGACTCGGTGCAATGGGTGGCATGTCACGCTGGCCAAGGCGCCTGGCCAGCGCAGAGAGCAGCTGGGGCTCGTCCACCTCCATCAACAGACCGGCCACCAGCGCTCCGTATTGGCGGTTGGAGAGTTCCGCCAGCAGGTATTTCTGGGCTTGCGGTGGCAAGGGCGAGAGCGCGCTCAGCTGACGCAGGGCGGCCCCCTTCAACCCTTCGTTGCCACTGGCGGCAATCAGCAGATCGCTGGCAGCGCTGCCGTGATGGAAGCGGTTGATGGTAGAGAGTGCACGCAGCGCATCCTGATCTGCCGGCCGCCGCCACAACATGCTATAGAGCGCAGGTTCCCCGGTGCGCTGCAACAGATGGAACAACAGATGATTGTCCGGCAGATAGATATTCTGGCTGGCCAGCACTTGCGCCTCCCGCATCCAGATCGGTTGCGGCAAGGTATCGAGGGCCAGCAACAGGGCTTGCTGCTGCATGGCGAGATCTGGGTTACTGCTGTAGTAGATGGACTTTAGCTGGAAGCTGCCCTGGGCAAGCTGCTGCCGATAGCGCTGCATCAGTGATTGCAGCTGCCACTCCCCCAGCAACTGACGGGCCTGCGCGGCAAAATCATAGACTGGTTGCTGCACCAGAAAACCGTCGACCTGCTGCTCCATGAGCCACTCGGGGGCCTTGTCGGCCTGAGCCTCGACCCACTGTTGCAACGCAGGGGAGGCAGGGGTGGTAGCGGGAATATCCCGCAGCAGCTGCAACAGCAGGAACTCCCGCCGCTCGCGGCTCAGGGTCGCCAGCAGAGAGTCGATGGCTGCAAATTGCCCCTCCTGCAGACGGCCCGCCAGATAGCGCTGGTGCGTCTGCAACGTCTCGGCTGTCACCGCGACCGGAGCACTCTGCGCACAGACTGGCATTGCACTCAGCAACCCCAGCAATAACCAGAAAACAGGCTTCATGACGTCTCCATCCATGTGACATCGGGATCTCATACTACTAGGGCGACCGGAAAACAGATAAACAAAAACCGCGACCATGGCCGCGGTTTCGTCATTTTCTGACCGGACTTACTTCTGCTGGCGCCGCATGGCGTCGAAGAACTCGTCGTTGGTCTTGGTCATCGCCAGCTTGTCGATGAGGAATTCGATACCGTCGATCTCGCCCATCGGGTGGACAATCTTGCGCAGGATCCACATCTTCTGCAGCTCGTCACCGGAGGTGAGCAGCTCTTCTTTACGGGTGCCTGAGCGGGTGATGTCGATAGCCGGGTAGACACGCTTCTCGGCAATCTTGCGCGAGAGGTGCAGTTCCATGTTGCCGGTACCCTTGAACTCTTCGTAGATAACCTCGTCCATTTTGGAACCGGTATCGATCAGCGCGGTGGCGATGATGGTCAGGCTGCCGCCCTCCTCAACATTACGCGCGGCGCCGAAGAAGCGCTTCGGACGGTGCAGGGCGTTGGCGTCCACACCACCGGTCAGTACCTTGCCGGATGACGGGATAACGGTGTTGTAGGCGCGAGCAAGACGGGTGATGGAGTCCAGCAGGATCACCACATCTTTCTTGTGCTCGACCAGGCGTTTGGCCTTCTCGATCACCATCTCGGCAACCTGAACGTGACGGGAAGCAGGTTCGTCAAAGGTGGAAGCGATCACTTCACCTTTCACCATCCGCTGCATCTCGGTCACTTCTTCCGGACGCTCATCGATCAGCAGAACGATCAGTTCACAGTCCGGGTGGTTGTAGGCGATGCTCTGGGCGATGTTCTGCAGCAGCATGGTCTTACCGGCCTTGGGCGGCGCCACGATCAGGCCACGCTGACCTTTACCGATGGGGGAAGCCAGGTCCAGTACACGGGCGGTGATATCTTCGGTAGAGCCATTACCCCGTTCCATACGCAGACGTTCGTTGGCATGCAGGGGGGTAAGGTTTTCAAACAGGATCTTGTTGCGGGAGTTTTCCGGACGGTCGTAGTTGACCTCATTGACCTTGAGCAGTGCGAAGTAGCGTTCGCCCTCTTTCGGTGGCCGGATCTTGCCGGAGATGGTATCGCCGGTACGCAGGTTGAAGCGGCGGATCTGGCTCGGGGAGACGTAGATATCGTCAGGGCCTGCCAGATAGGAGCCGTCTGCACTGCGCAGGAAGCCGAAACCATCGGTCAGGATTTCCAGCACACCGTCGCCAAAGATATCTTCACCACCCTTGGCGTGCGCCTTGAGGATTGCAAAAATAATATCTTTCTTGTGCGCCCGAGCCAGATTTTCCAACCCCATGGATTCGCCAAGCTTGACCAGCTCGGACACAGGAGTGTTCTTTAATTCAGTCAGATTCATAGTGGTGAAAGTCTGTAAGCAAGGATTGAAATGAGGAGACAGTCTGCTGGATTGATGCTGATCGGATTTGATTGCCAGGCTGTGGTTAGCAAAGAGTCAGGCAAAAAGGTTAGCAAACGAGCGATAAACTAGCACCAATCGGGATGAGCGTCTAGGTGATAAAACACAAGGAGCGCATTATTGCAATGCGCTCCTCTTTAATTATTACAGGTTGCCGTCCAGGAACTCTTTCAGCTGAGTCTTGGACAGTGCACCGACCTTGGTCGCTGCCACTTCGCCATTCTTGAACAGCAAGAGGGTCGGGATACCACGAATGCCGTACTTGGGCGGAGTATCAGAGTTATGGTCGATGTTCAGTTTGGCTACGGTCACGCGACCTTCGTACTCTTGGGCAACTTCTTCCAGGATCGGGGCAATCATCTTGCACGGACCACACCACTCGGCCCAGAAGTCGACCAGAACGGCGCCATCGGCTTTGATTACATCTGCCTCGAAGCTGGCATCGCTCAGCTGAACAATCTTGTCACTCATCTCCAACTCCAGTCAGTAATTAAGGCTTTATTGACATATCAACAAAGGCAATAGTTGCCCTATTTGAAATGATCCTGTTTATTATTGCAAGCCTAACCTGATAACCTACCGCCATGAGCAAAACACACTTAACGACCGACAAATTCGCCCAAATGGGCCTCGAACCCGAAGTTCTGGCTGGTCTGGAATCAAAGGGATTTCACTATTGCACGCCCATCCAGGCACTGTCTCTGCCACTGCTGGTAGAAGGTCATGACCTCGCCGGTCAGGCCCAGACAGGAACCGGCAAGACCATTGCCTTCCTGGCCGCGACATTCAACTATTTGCTGACTCACCCGCTGACCAAGCCCCGTCTGGTTAACCAACCCAGAGCCATCATCATGGCACCCACCCGGGAACTGGCAGTACAGATCTATAACGATGCCGACAGCATCGCTGCTTCTACCGGCCTGAAACTCGGCCTCGCCTACGGTGGCGAAGGTTACGACAAGCAGCTGGCCGTGCTGGAGCAGGGCGTCGACATCCTGATCGGCACTACTGGCCGCATCATCGACTACTTCAAGTCCAAGGTGATCGATCTGAGCAATATTCAGGTCGTGGTACTGGACGAAGCGGATCGCATGTTCGATCTGGGCTTCATCAAGGACATCCGCTTCCTGTTCCGCCGCATGCCGCCCGCGACCGAGCGTCTGAGCATGCTGTTCTCAGCCACCCTCTCCCTGCGCGTGCAGGAGCTGGCCTACGAACACATGAACCATCCGGAACATGTGCAGGTAGAGCCGGAGCAGATGACCGGCGTGCGGATCAAGGAGGAGCTGTTTTACCCCTCCAATGAAGACAAGATGTTGCTGCTGCTCTCCCTGATGGAAGAGGAGTGGCCGGAAAAAGCGATCGTCTTCGCCAACACCAAGCATGTCTGTGAAGACGTCCATGCCTGGCTGGAGAATGACGGCCACCGCGTTGGTCTGCTGACCGGTGACGTGCCACAGAAGAAGCGGATGAAGATCCTCGAGGATTTCACCAAGGGTGCGCTCGATATTCTGGTCGCCACCGACGTGGCCGCCCGTGGTCTACACATCCCTGACGTGACCCACGTCTTCAACTATGACCTGCCCGACGACGCCGAAGACTATGTACACCGCATCGGTCGTACCGGTCGTGCCGGCAAGAGCGGTCACTCCATCAGCCTGGCCTGTGAAGACTATGCCTTCAACCTGCCGGCCATCGAGGAGTACATCCACCACGCCATTCCGGTCAGCAAATATGATCGCGAAGCGCTGCTGGATGATGTGACCCCGCCGAAACGGGTGTTCCGCAACCGTCAGCCAGTGAACCGCAACATGCGGGATCGTCAGGGCGGTGGCAACAGCAACAACCGTCGTCGTCCGCCGCGCAAGAGCTAAGGACAGGCCCGTTGCACAACTCGCCTCTCTATGCCGCTATCGACCTCGGCTCCAACAGCTTTCATATGCTGGTGGTGCGCGAGGTCGCCGGTGCCCTGCGCACCGTCGCCAAGGTCAAGCGCAAGGTTCGCCTCGCAGCCGGGCTCGATCCGGAATTTCGTCTCAGCCGTGCCGCCATGGAGCGGGGCTGGGACTGTTTGCGTCTCTTCTCCGAACAGTTGCAGGACATTCCGGCAGACAACATCCGGGTGGTGGGTACCGCCACCCTGCGGTTGGCTACCAACGTCGATGAGTTCCTCAGCGAAGCGGAACGGGTACTCAACCACAGCATCGAGATCATCTCGGGCGAGGAAGAGGCCAAGACCATCTATGAAGGGGTCTCCTGGACCTCTGCCGGGGAAGGCAACCGGCTGGTGATCGACATCGGCGGTGCCAGCACCGAACTGGTGATCGGCGAACATAGCGAAGCAAAACTGCTCAACAGCCTGCACATGGGCTGCGTCACCTGGCTCAACAATCACTTTGGTGATGGCGAGCTCTCTGAAGCCCGTTTCGAGCAGGCGATTGCTGCCGCCAAGGCGGTGCTGGAGAAGGTGGCGGAAGATTACCGCGCCCTCGGCTGGCGCACCTGCGTTGGCGCCTCCGGCACGGTACAGGCGCTGCAAGAGATCATGCTGGCGCAAGGGAAGAGCGAGCGGGTCACCCTGCCGAAACTGCAGGAGCTGATGGGTCAGGCCATCGCCTGCGGCAAGCTCGACCGGCTGCAACTGGAAGGGCTGGCGGCCGAGCGGCTGACCGTGTTCCCCTCCGGCCTCGCCATCCTGATTGCCATCTTCGAAACCCTCGATATCGAGAGCATGACCCTCGCGGGTGGCGCCCTGCGTGAAGGACTGATCTACGGTCTGCTTGGCAACAATCACGACTGTGATGCCCGGGATCGCACCGCCGACAGCCTGATCAGCCGCTATCAGCTGGATAAAGAGCACGCCGAACGGGTGCGTGATACCGCCGTCGAGGCGTTCAACCAGCTGCAACCGGCCTGGCGACTCTCCAAACGCTACGGTCGCCCGATCTTGCGTTATGCCGCCCTGCTGCACGAGATCGGCCTCTGTATCGAATACAAGAAGGCGCCGCAACACGCCGCCTACATCATCGACAACATAGACATGCCGGGCTTTACCCCTGCGCAAAAGAAGCTGTTGTCGGCCCTGCTGTTCAACCAGCGGGACGAATTCAAGCTGGAACCGCTGGAGAAACAGGGTGCAGTCACCGGTCGTCAGGCGATCCGGCTGGCCCGTATCCTGCGCATCGCGCTGATCCTCTGCATGCGCCGTACCCAGGGCACAGTGCCCAGCTTCACCCTGCAGGCAGAAGAGGAGTCACTGACCCTGACCCTGCCCAAGGGCTGGATGGATGAACACTACCTGCGCGCCAGCGAGCTGCGCTTTGAAGTGGAACGCCAGCAGAAGATGGGCTGGCCGACCCGCGTACAGGAAGCCTGACTCAGCAACCTGCCTGTTTTGGAGCCGATCATGCCGGATTATCAACCCATCAGCTGCGATCTCTACGACTGGCTCGAAATTGCTGCCAGCTGGCAACTGCCGGTGACCCTCACCAGCCGCGATGGTCGCCAGCGGGATGACAAGATCCGCACCATCGAAGCCAGCGAAGGAGTCGAGTATCTGCTGCTGCACAGTGGCGAGCGGCTCAGTCTGGCAGAACTGGCGACCCTGCGCCTGAACTGGCAAGGGGAAGAGAAGCTGATCCGCTTCGCGCCAACCAACTGAATCCAATACGAAAAAGGAGGGCCAACATGACGTTGGCCCTCCTTTTTGCATCTGCGCCTCACACCGGCCGTTAACTCGCCGCCAGCGCCGCCATCACATAGACATCGAAGCGGTTGCTCTTGGTCTCAATGGCCATGCTGGGCTTCTGTTCGTTGAGCCAGCTGGCGTAGTCCGGCCGCTTCACCACCACCCGCTTGTTCGCCATCTTGAGGGCAGCCGGCAACAAGGCATCCGCATCGAGATCCGGCCCCACCAGCGACTGGAATACCCGCATCTCTTTTTTCACCAGCGCCGACTTCTGCTTGTGGGGGAACATGGGGTCGAGATAGATCACCTCTGGCCGCTCCGGCAGCGCCAGCAAGTTGTCCACCGCCGGGCCTTGCAGCAGGTGCATCCGCTCGCTGACCCAGGGGCCAATCTCGGGATCCTGTGCCGCCCGCGCCAGCCCGTCCTGCAACAGAGCGGCCACCACAGGGCTGCGTTCGATGAGGGTCACCTTGCAACCGAGGGAGGCGAGCACGAAGGCATCGCGTCCCAGCCCGGCGGTGGCATCCACCACGGTCGGAGTGGCACCGGCCTTGAGCCCCACCGCCTTGGCGATGGACTGGCCGCGACCACCGCCAAATTTGCGGCGATGTGCCACCGCCCCTTCCACGAAGTCCACATAGACAGCACCCAGCTTGGGCTCATCCAGCTTGCGCAGCTCCAGTCTCTCTTCAGTCAGTACCAGCGCAAACGGAGCCGGAAACTCCACGTCGGCAAGGCGTAAACGCAGGGCGTCGAGCTCGCCATCACGGGCGGGGACTTCACTGAAAACCTGAATATGGGGCATAGGAGACAGACTCATGGCACGTACAGAAGCGGCCATGATAACAGAAGCGGTGGATCAGCTCACGACAGTGAGGTTCATCCCCTGACGGTTGAGAGCGAGGTAATCAATAAGATCGTCATAGGCCAGCGGGCGGCTGAGCAGATAACCCTGGGTGAAGGCGCACCCTTTCTGGCAGAGGAAGTTGAGCTGCTCGCGGGTCTCAACCCCCTCGATCACCACCTGCATGCCGAGGTTGTGCACTATGTTGATGATGCCGTCGAGCAGCATCCTATCCTGCTCGTTGAAGGGGATATGGCGCACGAAGGAGCGGTCGATCTTGACCAGATCGACCGGGAAAGTACGCAGATAGTTGAGGGCCGAGTAGCCGGTACCGAAATCGTCGATGGCCAGCTTGCAGCCCGCCTCGCGCAGGGCATCGATCCGCACCCTGTGCTGATCGCTGCTCTCCATCAGCAGAGATTCGGTGATTTCGATGACGATGTCGGCAGGATCGAGCCCGAAGTGCTGGATCACCTTGAGCCACTCACTCGCCTCGGGGTCGATGGTCTGGAACTCCATGGTGGAACGGTTGATCGACATCTGCAGATCAGGGAAGCCGGACTGCTGCAATCGCGCCAGATCCCGGCAAGACTGCCACAATACCAGCGCACCCAGCCCCTGAATCAACCCCGCCTCTTCCGCCAGCGGAATAAACTCGGCAGGGGAGACCTGCCCCCAGTGGGGGTGATACCAGCGCACCAGCGCCTCCAGCTTGGCGACCCGCCCGCTGCGATTGTCCCAGATCGGCTGGTAGGCCATGGTCAGCTGCTCCAGCTTGATCGCTTCGGCCAAATCCTGCTGCATCTGGTGGCGCTGGCGCACCTCTTCTCGCATGGATGAGCAGTAGGCACCGAGCAACCGTCCCTGCCGCTTGGCCGCAAACAGCGCCTGTTCGGCATTGCGCAGCAGCTCGTCGCTCTCGCTGCCATCGACCGGACAGAGAGTCATGCCGATGGTCGCGGTCACATAGAGATGCTGGTTGGCCAGCATAAAGGGGCGGGCGAAGCTGCCGATCACCTGCTTGGCAAACACCTCGGCCTGACGGCGGGTGACGATGCCGGGCACCAGGAACGCGAACTCGTCACCGCCGATGCGGGCCACCAAATCTTCGGTGCGCACCCGGCTCACCAGTCGATCCGACACCTCCCGCAACAGGGCATCGCCAGCATGGTGATCCATGCTGTTGTTGACCGCCTTGAAGTTGTTGAGGTCGAGCACCATGAGCGCGAAGCGCTCGCCCCGCTCGCAGAAGCGTGTGAGGCAGCGGCCAAACAGCCAGCGGTTGGGCAGGCTGGTGAGGTTGTCGTAGTTGGCCTGGGTCGCGATCTTCTGCTCTGCCACCTTGGTCTGGGAAAGATCGCTGAAAATGGCGATATATTGCTGTATTTTGCCTGCTTCACGCAGGGTGCTGATCATCAGCTGCTGCGGATAGAGCTTGCCGTTCTTGCGCTTGTTCCACACCTCGCCACGCCACACCCCCACCCGCTCCAGCGCGTGGTACATGTCGGCATAGAAGGTCTGATCGTGCAGCCCGGACTTGAGCATGCTGGGACGCTGGCCCCGCACCTCGTCGCTGCTGTAGCCGGTGATCTGCTCGAAGGCCGGATTGACCGAGATGATGCGGCTGTCGGCATCGCATACCAGAATCGCTTCGGAGAGATTGTCGTAGACCCGGTGAGAGAGCTTGAGCTGCTCCGCATGACGCTTGAGAGGATCGATATTCTCCAGCAGCACCATCAGGTAGTCCGGCTGCTGCTGCTCGTCGCGGATCAGGGTGACAGTCACCCGCCCCCACAGGATCTCGCCCCCCTTGCAGAAGTAGCGCTTCTCCTGGGTGAAACTGCTGCGCTCGCCGCGCCGGATCTCTTCGTAGCACTCAAGGCTGCGCTGCCAATCCTCCGGGTGATTGATGTCGGAGATGGAGCGATGAAGCAGCTCATCGAGAGGATAACCCAGCATCTTCTCGATAGCCGGATTGGCCCAGAGAATGTGGCCAGTGAGATCGAGCTTGCCGATCCCCACCGGGGCCTGAAACAGCATGCTCTGCAGCACATGAGGGGTATCAGGCAAGAGCTGTGGCAGCTGGCGTTGCAGCATCAGCGCCAGTTCGCGACCGGCCAGCGGCCCCAGCAACCGGAGCAGCCCCATCACCTTGGTCATATTGGCCTGCGGCTGACGATAGACCAGGCAGCAGATGCCTATGGTCTCGCCATCCGCATCCTTGAGGGCGATCCCGGCGTAGGCCTGGGCTTGCCACGCATCGGCAAGCGGCATCGCGGGGAACAGCTGCAATAGGCGATCGCTGAACCATGCTTCCCCCTCCTGCCAAGTAATGGCATCGGGAGAGTCAGTGATTGGCAGCGTCAGGGTATCGGGGTCAAGAGAGGAGGGATGGGCAGCCTGAACCGTAAGATGGGAAGCATTTGATTCCCTGCTGGCGATCAGGACGACATCAGCCATCACAGCAGCGGCGATTTCACTCACAAAGGTATCGAAATATCCCTGGCCGCTCGAATGAGCCAGACTGGAGATGATTTGATAGACGGAATCGAGTGCTCGCCTCATGGCAAGTGGCTTTCTCTCCTTGAAGGTTAGAACACGACTCTACTGAAGAGCTGTGAGCAGTGCAAATATGCAATCAGCAAGATATTAAAAAGCCTTGAAAAAAGGGACCAAAAGGTCCCTTTTTGTCGCAGAAATCACGACTCGATCCCACTATGCCGCAAAACAGTGTACCTGGTTGAAGCTCACACAGGCGGCGGGTCAGGAATCTCAGGCGGCGATCCCGCTGTGTCGCAGCAGTGCATCCACCTTGGGCTCACGGCCTCGGAAGGCTCGGAACAGCTCCATCGGCTCCTTCGAGCCCCCCTTCTCCAGAATATTCTTCAGGAAGGATTGGCCGGTGGCCGGGTTGAAGATCCCCTCCTCCTCGAAGCGGGAGAAGGCATCGGCAGAGAGCACCTCGGCCCACTTGTAGCTGTAGTAGCCCGCCGCATAGCCGCCAGCGAAGATGTGGGAGAAGCTGTGCTGGAAGCGGTTGAACGCCGGAGGTGTCATCACTGCGACCTGACTACGCACCTCATCCAGCAGCGCCGGGAGCTGTGCCGGATTGGCCGGGTCAAACTCCTGATGGAGACGGAAATCGAACAGGGCGAACTCCAGCTGGCGCAGCATCTGCATCGCCGCCTGGAAGTTGCGGGCGGTCAGCATCTTCTCCAGCAGATCGGCAGGCAGCGGCTCGCCGGTCTCGTAGTGGCCGGAGATAAAGGCCAGCGCCTCGGACTCCCAGCACCAGTTCTCGAGGAACTGGCTCGGCAGCTCCACCGCATCCCAGGCCACGCCGTTGATACCGGCCACGCCGGCCACGTCGATGCGGGTCAGCATGTGGTGGATGCCGTGGCCAAACTCATGGAACAGGGTGACCACTTCGTTGTGGGTGAACAGCGCCGGTTTGCCATCCACCGGGCCGTTGAAGTTGCAGGTCAGGTAGGCCACCGGTTTTTGCAGCGAGCCATCCTGACGGTAGCGACGACCTAGGCAGACATCCATCCAGGCGCCGCCCTGCTTGTGCTCGCGGGCATAGAGGTCGAGGTAGAAGCTGCCGCGCAGCTCGTCGTCGGCATCGAAGATGTCGTAGAAGCGCACGTCAGGGTGCCAGGTGTCGATGCCGAGGCGCTCGCGCACCTTCATGCCGAACACCCGCTTCACCACTTCGAACAACCCCTTCACCACCTTGCTGGCGGGGAAGTAGGGGCGCAGCTGCTCGTCGGAGATGGAGAACTTGTGCTGTTTGAGCTTCTCGGCGTAGTAGGCGAGATCCCAGGCGGCCAGCTCGCTCTGACTATGCTGCTCGGCGGCGAAGGCGCGGATCTCCTCCAGCTCGGCCTTGCCTTGCGGCAGGGATTTGGCCGCCAGATCGGTGAGGAAGCTCACCACCTGTTCGGTCTTGTCCGCCATCTTGGTGGCCAGGGAGAGCTCGGCATAGTTGGCAAAGCCCAGCAGTTGGGCCAGTTCGCGGCGCAGGGTGAGCAGCTCGCTCATGATGGCGGAGTTGTCCCACTTGCCCGCATTGGGGCCCTGATCGGAGGCGCGAGTGGTGAAGGCTTCGTACATCTCGGCGCGCAGCTCGCGGTTGTCGGCATACATCATCACCGGCAGGTAGGAAGGGATATCCAGAGTGAACAGCCACCCCTCTTTGCCTTTAAGTTCAGCCATCTGACGGGCAGCGGCACGCACACTGTCGGGCAGACCGGCCAGCGCGGCTTCATCGGCCACCAGCTTGTGCCAGCCCTGGGTTGCGTCCAGCACGTTGTTGCTGAAACGGGAGGCCAGCTCGGAGAGGCGGGCCTGAATCTCGCCGTAACGCTGCTGCGCCTCGGCAGGCAGACCGATGCCGGAGAGGCGGAAGTCACGCAGGGTATTCTGGATCTCCTTGCGCTGGGCGCCGCTGAGCAGCGGGAAATCATCGCTCTGGGAGAGGGCCAGATAGGCCTGATAGAGCCCTTCATGCTGACCGACATAGGTCTGGAATTCGGAGAGCAGCGGCAGGCAGGCGTCATGGGCCTCGCGTAGCGCTTCGCTATTGAGTACGGAGTTGAGGTGGCTGACCGGTGACCAGATCCGTGACAGGCGGTCATTTACCTCTTCCAGCGGGGCAATCAGGCTATCCCAGGTATGGGGATCACGCTGGGCCAGCACATCGCTGATCTTCTGCTTGCAGTCAGCAATCGCCTGAATCACGGCAGGCTGAACCTGCTCCGGCTTGATCTGGCTGAAAGGGGGCAGAGAATCCATTGTCAGCAAAGGGTTATTCATCCCGGTTACCTCTTGTTTGGTCTTGAACAGACCGCTTTAGCAGCTCTGTATGGCTTTCTAACATGTGGCCAAGCCACGCAATAATCAAGCGGGAATCCACCTCTCGGCACTGTTTTCCCCTCTTTGTGAGCTCAAACACCTCTCTGCCAGATACTGGACGGCAACAGCATGAATAATCGGTACTTTTTTGCTCTTTTTGCGGCTTTTTCAACTCTCGAACCACAAGGGAGCAGACCAAATCCACTCGACAAAAGAGTAGGTTACAGCGGCCTATCACCGGCCCTTTCCATGCTTGGAAAATAACCAATCAACAAGTTAATAACCAAAACAAATCATGCACATACGTTGATTAATTTATTTTTAAGTGCATATCATAAGCAGCCTGTTACTCAGGTCACTTGATTCTCTGTGCTGCACAGAAATCGGGTGAAAAAGGCAAAGTGACCCGAAAGGGCGCGACGCAAAGCCACCGGTCTAAGGGAAAACACCTATGACAGCGGGGCTGCCCCCGGGAGCGTTCGGCCATAGCTGTACGCTCCGTTTGTACTGTATGGAGATATCAAGATGAACAAATTGAAGTTATCCCTGCTGGGCTGTCTGCTCGGCATGGGCGCCCCTATGGCATATGCCGCCAGTGCCGGTCAGGCGATGGTTAACCCCCAGTCCGGCGTAGTGGTCGGCTACTGGCACAACTGGTGTGACGGTTCGGGCTACAAGGGCGGTATCGCCCCCTGCGTCAAGCTCGACCAGGTCAACCCGCAATACAACGTGGTCGATGTCTCCTTCATGAAGGTGTATGGCAGCGATCCCATCCCCACCTTCAAACTCGACCCGGCTATCGGCATGAGCGAAAGCCAGTTTATCGAGCAGATTGCCGAGCTGAACCGTCAGGGCCGTTCCGTGCTGCTGGCGCTGGGCGGTGCCGATGCGCACATCGAGCTGCGCAAAGGTCAGGAGCAGGCCTTTGCCGACGAGATCATCCGTCTGGTGGAGACCTATGGCTTCGACGGGCTGGATATCGATCTGGAGCAGGCCGCCATCACCGCCGCCGACAACCAGACCGTGATCCCGGCAGCCCTGCGTCTGGTCAAGGATCACTACCGCGCCCAGGGGAAAAACTTCCTCATCACCATGGCGCCGGAGTTCCCCTATCTGACCCAGACTGGCGCCTACATCCCCTATATCCGCAATCTGGAAGGCTACTACGACTGGATCAACCCCCAGTTCTACAACCAGGGTGGTGACGGTATCTACATCGATGGGATCGGCTGGATTGCCCAGAACAACGATGCCCTGAAAGAAGAGTTCATCTACTACATGGCGGATTCGCTGAGCAACGGAACCCGCGGCTTCTACAAAATCCCCCATGACAAGCTGGTGTTCGGCATTCCGACCAACATCGACGCCGCCGCCACCGGCTATGTGCTGGATCCGCAGAAGCTCTACAACGCCTTCAACCGCCTGAAGAGCGAGGGGCAACCGCTGCGTGGCGTGATGACTTGGTCCATCAACTGGGACATGGGCCGCAACGCCGCCGGTCAGTCCTACAACGAATCCTTCATCAAGAGCTACGGCCCCTTCATCCACGATCAGGAGATCACGCCCCCGGTCGACAACGGCAAGCCGGTGTTCAGCGGCCTGAGCGATACCCGCATCAAGCAGGGTACCGCCTTTGATCCGCTGGCCGGTGTCAGCGCCAACGACAAGGAAGATGGTGACCTGACTGGCCAGATCCAGGTAGAAGGCTCGGTAGACAGCCAGCGCATCGGCCTCTACCCCCTCACCTACAAGGTGAGCGATCGCGACAACAACGTCACCGAGCAGGTACGTACCATCGAGGTCTACAGCATGAAGCCGGTGTTCAGCGGTGTCACCGACACCACGCTGGAACTGGGTACCGCTTTCGATCCGATGACCGGCGTCAGCGCCCATGATGAAGAAGATGGCGACCTGACCGCCCAAATCAAGGTCAGCGGCAACGTCGACAGCAGCAAGGTCGGCCGCTACACCCTCACCTATCAGGTGAGCGACAGCGCCGGTCAGCAGGTAACCCAGCAGCGCAACGTGACCGTCAGGGAGCAAGGTGCCGTCTGTGAAAACAGCTGGGATGCCAAGAAGGTCTACGTGGGCGGCGACATCGTCAGCCACAACGGCAAGAACTGGCTGGCAGGCTGGTGGACCCAGAACGAAGAGCCGGGCACCACGGGTGACTGGGGCGTCTGGCGCGTACAGGGCGACAGCGACTGCGGCGGCACAACGCCACCCGCCGAAGGCAGCAGCGACTTCACCGTCAGCGCCATGGGCTCCGACTACACCATTGTCAACGGTCAGGTCAGCATCCGTTTCAACCTGACCACCGCCAACCCGGTGCAGATCTCTGCCACGCTGGAACAGAACGGCCGCAGCTATGGCAACACCACCAGTCTGGTTAACGGCACCAGCTCGCTGGTTTTGCAGGGCAGCAATGTCACCGATGGCAGTTACGACGTGGTCATCACCGGCCTGGCTGACGGCCAGCAGCCGGTGGTACAGCGCTTCCCGGTTGCGCTGACCGAAGAGAGCAGCAGCGGTGGCGAGGGTGACTACCCGGCCTACGCCCCCAACACCAGCTATCAGGCCGGTGATCGGGTCAGTAATGCCGGTGGCAACTACGAGTGCAAACCCTGGCCATACAGCGGCTGGTGTGGCGGCTCGACCAGCCACTATGCGCCGGGTACCGGCAGCGCCTGGAGCGATGCCTGGATCAAGCTGTAATCAGCCGCTCGTTACCAAAAGAGAGCCATAACGACAGAGGGGGAGCCATCGGCTCCCCCTCTCATTTTTCTCTTCAACCCGGCTTAACGGGCATCTTCCTTCAACCACTGCGCTACGCGCTTGGCGAAGTAGGTGAGGATGCCATCGGCCCCGGCCCGCTTGAAGCAAAGCAGAGACTCCATGATGGTCTCCTTCTCTTTCAGCCAGCCGTTCTGGATCGCCGCCATGTGCATGGCGTACTCGCCGCTGACCTGATAGGCGAAGGTCGGCACGCCGAACTGATCCTTCACCTGACGAACCACGTCCAGATAGGGCATGCCCGGCTTGACCATCACGCTGTCGGCCCCTTCCTGAATATCCAGCGCCACTTCGTGCAGGGCTTCGTTACTGTTGGCCGGATCCATCTGATAGGTGGCCTTGTTGCTCTTGCCGAGGTTGCCGGCAGAGCCAACCGCATCACGGAATGGGCCGTAGTAGCAGGAAGCGTACTTGGCGGAGTAGGCCATGATCTGGGTGTTGATGAAGCCATTCTCTTCCAGCGCCGCGCGGATGGCGCCGATGCGGCCATCCATCATGTCGGACGGCGCGACTATATCGACCCCGGCTTCGGCGTGGGAGAGTGCCTGCTTGATCAGGATCTCGGTGGTGATGTCGTTCAGTACATAGCCTTCGTCATCGATGATGCCGTCCTGCCCGTGGGTGGTGAACGGATCGAGTGCCACGTCGGTGATCACCCCCAGCTCCGGGAAGCGGGCCTTGAGGGCACGCACGGTGCGCTGGGCCAGCCCGTTCGGGTTGTAGGCCTCTTCCGCCATCAGGCTCTTGCTCTCCAGCGGGGTGACCGGGAACAGGGCAATAGCAGGTACGCCCAGCTCCACCAGTTCAGCGGCTTCCTCCAGCAGCAGATCGATGGAGAGACGCTCCACCCCCGGCATGGAGGGAACGGCTTCCCGACGGTTCTCCCCCTCCAGCACGAACACCGGATAGATGAGATCGTTGACGGTCAGTACGTTCTCGCGCACCAGACGACGGCTGAAATCATGTTTGCGCAGACGGCGCAGGCGGCGGCCCGGAAAGGCGCCCGGAAGAGTTGTAGCCATGAATCACTCCTGGAGAGGAAGTTGGAAGAACGCGGCGGAGGTGGCCCGGGTGTGGGCCAGCAAGGCCTCGGGCGCTTCACCACGACAGGCCGCCACCACCTGGGCGATGTGCGGCAAAAAAGCGGGTTCGTTGCGTTTCGGGCGCGGTTTCAGATCCCGCGGCACCAGATAGGGGGCGTCGGTCTCGATCATCAGGCGGCCGGCCGGAATGCGGGCCACCTGCTCGCGCAGCAGCTGGCCGCGGCGCTCGTCGCAGAGCCAGCCGGTCACCCCGATATGCAGCCCCAACGCCAGACACTCGTCCAGCTCCTCATCGCAGCCTGTGAAGCAGTGCAGCACGGCTCCCGGTAGTTTCGGCAACCAGGGACGGAGGATCTCGATAAAACGGGCGTGCGCATCGCGGCAGTGGAGAAAAACCGGCATCCCGAGTTCGGCAGCCAGTGCCAGCTGGGCGTCGAATACCGCATCCTGCACCGGGCGGGGGGAGAAGTCGCGGTTGTAGTCGAGGCCGCACTCGCCAATAGCCACCACCTGCGGCAGCGCCGCCAGCTCGCGCAAGGCGGGCAGGGTCGCCTCATCGACACTCTTGGCATCGTGGGGATGTACCCCGGCGGTGGAGAAGCAGTAGCCCGGCCATTGGGCGGCCAACTCAGCGCTCTCGCGGCTGCCAGCCAGATCGGTACCGGTGAGGATCAGCGCTTCCACTCCGGCGGCGCGGGCACGGGCCACCAGCTCAGGCTGTTCACCGGCGAACTGGCTGCTGGTCAGGTTTAAACCGATATCGATCATGGAATGAGACGTTCCGAACAAAAGGAATACATATCAGGTATTTGAAAACCATCTACCGAATGGGGTCTTACCATACGCCTCGAACGGGAGCATGAAAAGAGGAAGGGAGCCTTAGCTCCCCTCGTTCTGCTATTCCTGCGGACTTCGTCATCCTCTCGCCGTCCGGCAAACAGGTGACGAACAGAGCCTCAGCTCTCCACATCCGGTTGTTCCTGTTGCTCTTCATCCTCTTTCTTCACGTAGAAGCGGGCGAAGAACAGACCTATCTCCCACAGCGCCCACATCGGAATGGCGAGCAGGGTCTGGGAGAAGACATCAGGCGGCGTCAGCAGCATGCCGACCACAAACACCCCGACAACGACGTAGGGACGTTTCTCCTTCAGGTTTTGCGGTGTGGTCACGCCGGTCCAGCAGAGCAGTATGGTCGCCACCGGAATTTCGAACGCCACCCCGAACGCGAAGAACAGGGTCAGTACGAAGTCCAGATAGCTGGCGATGTCGGTCGCCACCGTCACCCCGGCAGGGGCGGTACTGGTGAAGAAACCGAACACCAGCGGGAACACCACGTAGTAGGCAAACGCCATCCCCGCATAGAACAGCAGGGCACTGGAGACCACCAACGGCATGATCAGGCGCCGCTCATGCTGGTACAGACCGGGGGCGATAAAGGCCCAGGCCTGATAGAGCAGATAGGGGATCGCCACGAAGAAGGAGACCACCAGCGTCAGCTTGATCGGCGTCAGGAAGGGGGTCGCCACATCCGTCGCGATCATGCTGGTCCCTTCCGGCAACTGGCTGAGCAGGGGCTGGGCCACAAAGTCGTAGATGTTGTTGGAGAAGTAGATCAGCGCCAGAAACACCACGAGGATGGCGGTAATGGAGCGCAGCAAACGGGTTCTCAGCTCAACCAGATGGCTGATCAGGGGTTGTTCGGCCTGACTCATGGCTTCACCTCCCCTTTTACTGCGGAGTCGCTGACCGGCACCGGCTCGCTCTCCCGCTGGCTGTTGACCGGTGGCACGTCGTGGCTCAGCTGCACCGCAGGCTCCACCGGCGTGACAGGCTCAGCCTGGGCGACCGGTTCAGGGCGCGGCGGACGGATCTCGTTCTCCACCTGATAGGGGCGATTGACCGACTGGGCCGCCGCCTTGAGCTGTTCGATGGACTCCTGCAGCTCGGGGCTCAGGTTGCTCATCTGCAACTGTTCCGCCTTCTTGAGGTCGTTATGCAGCTCTTGCAACTTGAGCTCCTGCTCCAGCTCGGACTTGACCGAGTTCGCGGTCGAACGAATGAGGCGGATCCAGTGGGTAGCCGTGCGGATGGCAACCGGCAGCCGCTCGGGCCCCAGTACCACCAGTGCAACCACACCGATAACGACCAGCTCCCAAAAACCGATATCGAACATGGCTTAGGCCTGGTCTTTGTCTTTCTGCTTGGCGGGCTCACTGCTCTGAGTGGCCGCTTCGTTCAGCTGTTTCGGGGGAAACTCGGCATCTTTCTGCTCGGCCTTGGCATCAGCCGGCTCGTCGGAGAGGGCTTTCTTGAACCCTTTGACCGCCGCGCCCAGATCACCGCCAATGCCGCGCAGTTTCTTGGTACCGAACAGCAGCACGACGATGACTGCGATGATCAACAATTGCCAAATACTGATACCACCCATGATTTTCTCTCCAGAACAGGCGCCTGACGGCGCGGTTGTTGATTAATGGGAACGGGTTCGCAACCAGCCGACCAGCCAGCAGAGGGCTGCACCGGCGAGACTGGCTTGTCCCCACTCAATGTGTTGTTTTTGGGTCAGCAAGAATACACCCGCCAATAGCAGGCTGGCTCCAACCCCTAAGAGGTAGCGGGCCTGCCCCTGCCGACGGCTGTGACGGCGGAACTCGGCAAACATCTGGTCGAAATGACGCTGCTGATGACGGGTCTGGCGCAGGGTCTCATAGACCAGCTCCGGCAGCTCCGGCAGCTTCTCCGCCCAGAATGGCGCCTTCTCCTTGATAGCGTTCAATACCGACTTGGGCCCGACCTGTTCGTGCATCCAGTTTTCGAGGAACGGCTTGGCGGTCTGCCACAAATCGAGCTGCGGGTAGAGCTGACGCCCCAACCCTTCCACATAGAGCAGGGTCTTTTGCAGCAGCACCAGCTGCGGCTGCACCGTCATATGGAAGCGACGCGCGGTGTTGAACAGGTTGAGCAGCACGTGACCGAACGAGATCTCGGAGAGCGGCTTCTCGAAGATGGGTTCCAGCACGGTGCGGATGGCGAACTCGAACTCGTCCACCTTGGTGTCTGCCGGTACCCAACCCGACTCCACGTGCAGCTCCGCCACCCGACGATAGTCGCGATTGAAGAAGGCGAGGAAGTTCTCCGCCAGATAGCGTTTGTCTTCCCGATTGAGGGTACCGACGATGCCACAGTCGATGCCGATCCAGAGCGGGTTCTCCGGATGTTCGTAAGAGACGAAGATGTTCCCCGGGTGCATGTCGGCATGGAAGAAGCTGTCGCGGAACACCTGGGTGAAGAAGACCTCTACCCCGCGCTCGGCCAGCAGCTTCATGTTGGTGCCGTTGGCTTCCAGCGCTGGAATGTCGGAGACCGGAATACCGTAGATCCGCTCCATCACCAGCACCTGCTCGCGGCAGAGGTCGGTGATGATTTCAGGCACATAGAGCGCCTCGGAGCCGGTGAAGTTGCGGCGCAGCTGGATGGCGTTGGCCGCTTCGCGCATCAAATTCAGCTCGTCGAGGATGGTCTTGCGATACTCCTCCACCACCTCGATGGGGCGCAGTCGCGCACTCTGGGGCACGAAGCGGGCCACCAGACGGGCCAGCGCCTGCATCAGCCGCAAGTCAGCCTCGATGACCGGCTCGATGTCGGGACGGATCACCTTGATGACGATCTCGCGGCCACTCTCCTTCAGGCGGGCGGTGTGCACCTGCGCGATGGAGGCCGACGCCAGCGGCGTCTCGTCGAAGTCGTCAAACAGGGTCTCGATGGGACAACCCAGGCTCAGCTCGATCTGCTGGCGCGCCGCCTGACCACAGAAGGGGGGCACCCTGTCCTGCAGCAGGGCCAGCTCTTCGGCGATATCCGGCGGCAACAGGTCGCGGCGGGTCGAGAGCATCTGGCCAAACTTGATGAAGATGGGGCCAAGAGCCTCGAAGGCGAGGCGGATGCGGGCACCGCGGCTGAGATCCGGTTGCTTGTTCTTGAGCCAGAAAAGGGAGCGACGGGCCAGACGACCCGGCCAGGGTTGATAGCGGGCGGGCACCAGTTCGTCGATGCCCTGCTCCAGCAGGATGGTGATGATGCGATAGAGGCGTTTGAACTCCTTCGGGGTCATCAGGTCACCTGCTGTTCGAAGCGGGCCAGCCGCAGTTCGATGGCCTTGAGCTGCTGGGCCAGCACCTCGACGTCATCGTTGAAACTCGCCACTTCCAGCGGGCCGGGGGCGAGGCGGGCCTCTTCGGTCAGATATTCTGCCAGCTGGCTGCGGGTGCGGCACAGCTCGCGACCGACCAGGCGACGCGCTTGACGGGCACCACTGAAAAGGGTGTGGGCCAGCACGTCGCCGGTATAGCGCGACAGCTCCTCCTCCCAGTCGATATCCAGCTCACCCAGCAGCACGCTGAATGCCTGCACCAGCTGGGGATCACCGCTCAGATCCAGCTTCTCCTCGCGGATATAACGGGTCAGGGCGGACGGGTCTTTCAGCAGACCAAGGGCGGTCAGCGACAGGCTGAGCACCGCATCGGCATCCCCTTCATGCTGGGCCAGCACATCCAGCCGACGCTCGGAGAAGACAAACCAGAGCGGCTTGAGTTCACGCAGCTCCAGCTTGAGCACCTTGCCCACCAGTTTGCGCAGCCGCTCCGGGCTCTGTTTGTCCAGCGCCAGCAACTGGTTGAGGCTGGTTTCGATCACCGCGGTGACCATGGCATCCATCGGCATAGGCAACCTTAAAACTTGTAACCGCGGTGCAGGGCGACCACACCCTGGGTCAGATTGAAGTACTCCACCTGCTCGAAACCGACATTTTCCATCATGCCAGCCAGGGTCTGCTGATCCGGGTGCATGCGGATGGACTCTGCCAGATATTTGTAGCTTTCACTGTCGTTCGCGACGATTTCGCCCATTTTCGGCAGCAGTTTGAAGGAGTAGAGGTCATAGAGCTTGGCGATCACTTCACTGACCGGCTTGGAGAACTCCAGCACCAGCAGACGGCCACCCGGCTTGAGCACCCGGAACATGGAGGCGAGCGCCTTGTCCTTGTCGGTGACGTTGCGCAGGCCGAAGCCGATGGTGATGACGTCGAAGTGGTTATCCGGGAAGGGGAGCGCCTCGGCATTGGCCTGCACGTAGGAGACGTTGTTGGCGACCCCCAGATTGCGCAGCTTGTCGCGGCCCACTTTCAGCATGGAGTCGTTGATATCCGCCAGCACCACCTGACCAGTCTCGCCGACGATGCGCGAGAACTTGGCGGTCAAGTCACCGGTACCACCGGCCAGATCCAGCACCTTCTGGCCCTTGCGCACACCGGAACAGTCGATGGTGAAGCGCTTCCACAGGCGGTGGATGCCGAACGACATCAGATCGTTCATCAGATCATACTTGGCTGCCACCGAATGGAAGACACCTGCTACCAGAGTTTCCTTCTCGGTCGCGGCCACGGTTTTAAAGCCAAAATGCGTTGTCGTTGCTTGTTCTGACATCCCTTAAACACCCATAGAGCAAAGAATGGCCGCCAGTTTACCAGAGCCACTGGCGTCCGGACACCTTAAACCCGGCTCGCAACCAACTGCATGCCCAGTACCACCATGGCCAGACAGAGGAAGAGATTGAGACCGATATTGAGCAGCGCTTTCAGATAGGCTCCATGTTGAGCCAGCACTACCGTATCGAGGGCAAAGGAAGAAAACGTGGTCAGGGCACCGAGGATCCCCACCATCAGCAGCGGCTTCATCGGGTGTTCTACCACATGACCATGACTGATGAGGGCGAATGCCACCCCCATGATGAAAGAGCCCACCACGTTGACCACCAGAGTCCCGTAAGGAAAGTGGCGCCCCAGCAGCAAGGCCATCAGTTCGGCAATCCCAAAACGAAGGCAGGCGCCGATGGCGCCCCCTGCAGCAACATAGAACCAGGTTTGCATGGTGTCACTCCCTCAGGGTCAGGCCGCCATTATGTCGCAATGGCGGCCCTTGTGCCCAGAGGCGGAACTAATCGTCATCCAGCCTGATTGAAATCTCAGCGGCGAAAATCGATGGGCTCTGGCTGACCCAGCACGATCTCGGTCTGGGCCGGGCGGGTCTGGGCAATCACCTTGCCGTGGCGGATCGAGTAACGCACCGGCACCTGACGGCGCACCGCATCGAAGCCGTTGTCGGCAGGCAGGATCAACAGGTTGGCCGGTTTGCCCACCTCGATACCATAGCGATCCTGCACATTCAGGGTGCGGGCGCTGTGGCTGCTGATCAGCTTCAGACCGTCGTTGATCTGCTCGTAACCCATGATCTGGCAGACATGCAGCCCCATGTGCAGCACCTGCAACATGTTGGCGGTGCCCATGGGGTACCAGGGATCGAACACGTCATCGTGACCGAAGCAGACGTTGATGTTCGCCTCCAGCATCTCCTTCACCCGGGTAATGCCGCGGCGTTTGGGATAGGTATCGAACCGCCCCTGCAGGTGAATGTTCACCAGCGGATTGGCCACGAAGTTGATATCTGCCATCTTCAGCAGCCGAAACAGGCGGGAAGCATAAGCGCCGTTGTAGGAGTGCATGGCGGTGGTGTGACTGGCCGTCACCCGATGGCCGATACCCCGCTCGTAGGCGAGAGTTGCCAGCGTCTCGATGAAACGGGACTGCTCGTCATCGATCTCGTCGCAGTGCACATCGACCAGAACCTGATACTTCTCGGCAAGATCGAAGATGTAGTGCAGACTTTCGACCCCATATTCCCGGGTAAACTCGAAGTGGGGGATCGCGCCAATCACGTCGGCCCCCAGCTTGAGCGCCTCCTCCAGCAGTGCCTTGCCGTTGGGGTAGGAGAGAATCCCCTCCTGCGGGAAGGCAACGATCTGCAGCTCCACCCACTCCTTCATCTCTTCCCGCACCTCCAGCATCGCCTTGAGCGCCACCAGATTGGGATCGGAGACATCGACGTGAGTACGGACAAACTGGATGCCGTTGGCGATCTGCCACTTCAGCGTCTGGATGGCGCGCTGTTTCACATCCTCATGGGTCAGCAACGCCTTGCGCTCGGCCCAGCGCTCGATCCCCTCGAACAGGGTGCCGGAGAGGTTCCAGCTCGGCTCGCCCGCCGTCTGGGTGGTATCGAGGTGAATGTGGGGTTCGATAAAGGGGGCAATCGCCAGACCGCCCTCCCCGTCCAGCACCCGACCGGCGACGGCATGCTCGTCATGGGGTTCGATGGCGGTGATGACCCCATCCTGACAACGGATCTGCCACAACCCTTCCCGATCGGCCAAACGAATATGTTGAATCAGCATTTGTTAGCTTCCTGTACCAGAACCGGCCGCTGGGTGAGGCGAACCAGAATGAAATAGGTGAAGGCGGCGCCCAATACCGCATTGAGTGGCACTATGCCCGGCAGCCACTTGCCGACAGCCACCCCGACTGCCGTGGCGACCAGCGCCTGCCAGCGCACCGTCTCGAACTGCTGATCGGCAAATTGACGGTAACGCTCACGATTGAGCAGGAAATCCATGATGATAATGCCACCGATCGGCGGAATTGCCGTACTCAAAAAGGCCAGCCAGCCGACAAAGTTGTTGTAAAGCCAGAGGGCGCAAGCCGTACCGATGAGGCCGTTGATCACGCTGAGGGGCTTGCTCTTGAGACCGGTAATATTGGCAAAACCGAGGCCGGAGGCGTAGAGAGCGTTGTCGTTGGTGGTCCAGATATTGAGGCCCAGCACCAGAATGGCGGGGATCAACAGCCCCTGCATCAGCATCACTTCCGAGATATCGGCCTGCCCCGTTACCGCCGCACCAGCTGCACCGAAGACGAACATTAGCGTGTTGCCCAAAAAAAACGCCACCATGGTAATCATGACGGCGCCCCAGGGTTTGCGACCAAAGCGGACAAAGTCGGCGGTCAGGGTTCCTGCACTGATAAAGGAACCGACCACCATGGTCAGCGCCGTGGTGAACTCGATGGGATTGCTTGGTTGCACCTGCTGCAGTGCAGCCATGCCACCGGTCGAGGTCACCGCCAGCCAGACCGAGTAGCCGCCAAGCAGTGCAATGGCCGGTACGGCCACAAAGCTCAGCACCATCAGGGCGGAGATGCCGAAGTAGACGGTCACCGTCATCAACATGCCCGAAATGGCGATCAGCCAGTTCACATCTATGCCGGTCGCCTTCTGCACCGGCAGGGCAAACATCGCCACGCCAACGCCAAACCAGCCGACCTGAGTACCGCCGAGCAGCAGGGATGGTAGCCAGGAACCTTTCACCCCAAAGGAGTAACGAGCCAGCAGATGGGTAGAGAGGCCGGTTGAGGCACCGATATAACCGAGACAAGCGGTGTAGATACCCAGCAACAAGTTGCCAATAAGTACCGCCTTGATGAAGTCATCGAATACCAGCCCGGTACCAAGCGCACCACCGGTCCACATGCTGGCAGAGAAGAAGGTCAGGCCGAGCATCACCAGCATCAGCGACAGCACACCTTTGCGCCCTTTGGCGGGTACCGCCCCCAAACAGTATTCGTTATCCTGCGCCATGCTCTCTCTCCACGTAATAGGCAAAACGCGCCGGATTTTACATGTAAAACGTTTTACGTCAATCAATCATGGTTAAATCTCTGGATAAAACCATCAATAGCAGTCAAATGAGTAACACATTAGGACTCAAACCAGCAGATAAACAGTGTCGACTGCAAGCAGAGGGGGGTTGCGGGAATGGGGAATGTAAGGGGATATCAAAAAATGACAGATGCAAAAAAGCCTCCCTTTTCAGGGAGGCTTTCTATTTAATGGTGCTGATACCCAGAATCGAACTGGGGACCTCATCCTTACCAAGGATGCGCTCTACCGACTGAGCCATATCAGCACACTAACCGGTAAAGACCACGCTGGGCGTAATCTTGAAATTGGGTGCCTGGCAGTGTCCTACTCTCGCATGGCGAATGCCACACTACCATCGGCGCTACCGCGTTTCACTTCTGAGTTCGGCATGGGATCAG
>NZ_JBFODO010000040.1:0-90444 GCF_040908365.1 Aeromonas sp. R2-4 | reverse complement strand
CGGATAACAAAACGGTACCCCTACCGTGTTATCTGGAGTCACCGTATGACCACCAACGAGAAAGTAGCACGTCGCAAACTCAGCCTGCTAGAGCTTGCCAAAGAGCTCAATAATGTCAGCAAAGCCTGCAAGCTCATCGGCTACAGCCGTCAGCAGTTCTACGAAATTCGCCGTAATTACCAGACCTATGGCGCCGAGGGATTGCTCGACAAATTGCCCGGCTGTAAAGGGGCTCATCCCAATCGGGTCGCTCCCGAGATTGAACAGGCCATACTCGATTACTCCCTCACCAGACCAACTCATGGCCCGCTGCGGGTCGCCCAAGAACTGGCTCTGCAAGGCATCAATGTCAGTGCCGGCGGCGTGCGTGGCGTGTGGCAACGTCACGACTTGCTCTCCAAACACGACCGCTTGTTGCGCCTCGAGAAAACGCACCGGGAGCAGACCATTGAGCTCAATGACGAGCAGATTCGCCTGTTAGAGCGCTTCAGCCCCGAGTTTCGCGAACGCCAGATTGAGGTTCACTACACCGGAGAACTGGTGGCGGTCGACACCTTCTTCGTCGGCGCGCTCAAGGGGGTCGGTAAGGTGTATCTGCAAACCGTGCTGGACTGCTATAGCCGCCACGCCTGGGGGCGGCTCTACACCAGCAAACTGCCCATCACCTCGGTCCATGTGCTTAACGAAACGGTGCTGCCATTCTTTGAAACCCACGAGGCACGGGTCTATACCATCCTGTCGGATAACGGGCGCGAGTTCTGTGGGCGCCCTGACCACCATCCCTACGAGCTGTTCCTGCAACTGGAGGGGATTGAGCACCGAACCACCAAGATGCGCAGGCCGCAGAGCAACGGCTTTATCGAGCGGCTGCATCGCACACTGCTGGATGAACACTTCCGTATCAAGGGGAGAACGACCTGGTATGAGTCGGTAGAGCAGATGCAGACAGACCTGGATAGCTACCTGGAGCACTACAACACCCAGCGGCCACATCAAGGCAGGATGATGGAGGGTCAGACCCCCTACAGCATGTTCAAGAAGGGTCTGAAATTGATACCGAAGGAAGTGAGCACTAAAGTAGCGTAAACAAGACACCGGTTTGAGGCCGGTGTCAGGTGATAACTAGATCTGTACAAACCTACGTCGAATAGCGGTGCAATTCACTTCGTTCATTGCACCCTACGGGACTTATTTCTCGAACGTCCGATTACGCTTCGCTAATCGAACCTACGGCCCTTGTCATTTTATGTGGACTTTCAAATGCCTGACCAATTTAATCTTAAAGACATATATGAACAAAATTTAAATTTTTTGATTGGTGCTGGAGCATCACATGGTTTTTTACCGACCTTAGCACTAGAAATTAAAGATGAAAGCGGTAAAAAGTATACATTTGAAATATTAGCAAAGATATTTGAAAATAACCCCGACATGCAATGTTTATTATTCATGCTGTACTACCGGGAATGTATAAAACCCGGACTGCCATATGCATGGCCTAAAGGAGTACCAGCTCCACCTAGAGTTCCTGTAAAAGAAGCAGTTATTAGCGAATACAAAAACTTCATTAATACCTTAGTTCATGTTTTAGATAGGCAAAAAGATTCTGCAAAAAAAGCAAATATATTTACTACAAATTATGATAATTGCATTGAGACTGCCTGCGAAGAGTTACTAACTCAACGTGTATCTCCATTTTATGTTAATGATGGAAGCAGTGGATTCCAAAAGCGGATCTTTCACACAAAAAATTTCAATAACAGAGTCATCAATAAAGGTGCCTTTGGACGATATGATCAAACCATCCCCCAAATAAATATTCTACATGCTCATGGCTCCATTCATTGGGAAAAGGGGTATAGAGATGGTGAAATTGAACTCAATTATGGTACAAGTAATTACAGCATTACATTTGATGAAAATGAAGAAAAAATAATCGAGAGATTTAAAACTATTTTGTATGATGCGGACAAAACAAATACTGATATAGACAGATTTTATGATTCTGAAAATTTAAAACTTTTAAAGATCGATGACTTTTGGAAAAAATACAATGAAATGCCTATTGTCAATCCAACAAAGTGGAAATTCCATCAAACTGTTTTTGAAGAAGCCTATTATCAGATTCTACGACATTTAAGCTATGAATTAGAGAGAGAAAATACAGTTCTTGTTACATTTGGTTTCTCTTTTGCAGATGAACATATCCTAACCTTGGTGCAACGTTCTTTGTCTAATCCATCACTGACAGTGTTCATTTCATGCTTTAATGAGTTCGAATTAAGGTGGATGATAGATAAATTCAATGGTTACCAGAATGTAAAATTTATTTATTCTGAGAATGGTTTACTAGATTTCAGAAAGTTTAATAGTTCGATTTTCACTCTATTCCCAAAAAAAGAAGAACATGAGAAGGACGAAGTTACCCTCCCCAGCGAAGCTGAAGCAGTATTGGGTGGTGAACTATGAGTATCGCTATAGGTGAAGTTATTTCTGTGAGAGGCACGAATATCATCATAGCACTTTACGAAGAATCCAATAAAGAAACCCTTTTCTACAACGGCGAGAAGTTTAATGGTGTATCAATCCAAGAGTTTATATTAATTCGTCGAGGATTTAGAGATATTGTTGCCAGAGTTAAAGGTGAGTATCTGGATGAAAGAGTAAGGGATGATGCAAACAATTGTTACATTCGTAAAGTTGAGTTAGTGCCTATCGGGTATTTTCATTTCGAAATTTTTCATGAAGGGATCAAGCATTTACCAATGATCCGAGATATTGCTTACTTAATGAGTGACAATCAAGTTAAATCACTCTTTGGTAAACCAGATGATAATTTTATCGTCGGCGAAACTCTCACGGAAGAAGTTCCGATATCACTTCCTTGGGCTAAGCTATTCAACACCCATATTGGGGTGTTTGGAAACACTGGTAGTGGAAAATCAAACACACTAACTAACTTATACACTACGTTATTTAATAACAAGCTAGGTAGGCTAAATAATAGTAGCCATTTTGTTGTTATCGACTTTAATGGAGAGTACACACGGAACCAATTAATTCCAGACAACCAATTCAAAGAAGTATACCTACTAGATACTAGCAACAATAATGGTAAGAAATTTCCATTAATGGAGGATGTATTTTGGGATGAGGAGTTATTTGGAATATTATTTAAAGCAACCGAGAACACTCAAAAACCATTCCTAAAGAGGATTGTTTTTAGCCGAAATAAATTTAAAGAAAATGCTAATAGCTTGACCATCTACGTTAAATCAACTCTACATAGAGCCTTGACGAGCACAGCGCCGAAGAAAGAGTTCGTAGATATAATATCAGAAATAGCAAAGATCACTAACGCTCAAGAGTTAGAGCAAGTAATAACGCAAATGGGATGGCATGGGGTTTATGAAAAACTCTATTTCCCTAACACTCAAGAGTATCTCAATGGTGGAGATAATGATGCTACTTACAATCATCGTTGCAAACAAAAA
Source organism: Aeromonas sp. R2-4 (assembly GCF_040908365.1). Classification (NCBI taxonomy): domain Bacteria; kingdom Pseudomonadati; phylum Pseudomonadota; class Gammaproteobacteria; order Aeromonadales; family Aeromonadaceae; genus Aeromonas; species Aeromonas sp. R2-4. Next base: position 86,950 of record NZ_JBFODO010000040.1, on the reverse strand, counting down.
ATCGATATAATTAACATCAATAAATTATCATCATTTGGAGAGCTGAGATTAAGAATCAACACCCAATTACTTTCTGACCTCATCAGTGGCTACGTACAATTTGATCATATTCAGCCTCTCTTGAAAAGAGTTGAGGCATCACTGGCATCCCTTGAACGAGTGTTTGATGTTGGTGATGAGTTACCGTCAAATAAACTATTGTCAGTAATATCTCTCCGAAAAACAAATCAAGAAATCAAGAAGGTATTGCCTCTATTAATTGCCAAATATTACTACGGCATGCATAAACAAAAAGTTATAAACCAAAGCCCTCCTAAACACACCTTTCACATGATTATTGATGAAGCTCACAATATTCTTTCCATACAATCAAATAGGGAAAGTGAAAGCTGGAAGGACTACCGACTAGAACTGTTTGAGGAAATAATAAAAGAAGGTCGGAAATTTGGCTTCTTCCTAACCTTATCAAGTCAGAGGCCAGCCGATATATCTCCTACAATAATGTCTCAATTACATAACTTATTTATCCACAGATTAGTTAATGATCGAGATCTCAAGTTACTTGAAAACACTATAAGCTCGCTCGATGACTTATCAAGGCAGATGATCCCTAATCTAGCAAAAGGATGTGCTGTCATAACTGGGACATCCTTCGATATTCCAATGGTTGTTCAGTTCTACGAGATGGCCGAAGGATGTAAACCCGACAGCGATGATATTGATATTTCAGCTCTTTGGAGATAGATATTTAGATCTTTCAATAATCTTTCAAAAATTAGGGCCGTGACCATCCCTTGCAACTATTCAATATGAAGAAAAGTACCCAGTATATTACAGACCACAAATAAAAAACCGCAGCCCTAGGGCTGCGGTTTCTTTATTGGCTCAACCTGTTGGCACCAAACGCCAACAAGGCCAACCGGCCTTAGGCACGGCGCCAGCTGGTCTTGCCGGCGCTGTCTTCCAGCACGATACCCATCTCGGTGAGACGGTTGCGGGCGGCATCCGCCGCGGCCCAGTTCTTGTCGGCACGGGCCTGATTGCGCTCGGCGATCAGGCGCTCGATTTCGGCAACCTCTTCGTCCGCCTCATCACCCTTGAGGAAAGCCTCGGGGTCTTGCTGCAGGATACCGAGCACGGCGCCCAGCTCGCGCAGACGGGCGCCCAGCGCGGCGGCAACGGCCATGTCTTCACCCTTCTGGCGGTTGATCTCGCGCACCAGATCGAACAGGGCGGAGTAGGCTTCTGGGGTGTTGAAGTCGTCGTCCATCGCGTCCTTGAAGCGAGCCACCTGCTCGTCGCCACCGGCAGCAGCGGCTACTGGCAGATCGCGCAGGGCGGTGTACATGCGCTCCAGCGCGGCGCGGGCTTGCTTGAGGTTATCTTCCGAGTAGTTGAGCTGGCTGCGGTAGTGGCCAGACATCAGGAAGTAACGGACGGTTTCGGCGTCGTAGTGAGCCAGCACATCGCGGATGGTGAAGAAGTTGCCAAGGGATTTGGACATCTTCTCTTTATCCACCATCACCATGCCGCTGTGCATCCAGGTGTTGACGTAGTCGCCACCGTGGGCGCAGCAGGACTGGGCGATCTCGTTCTCGTGGTGCGGGAACTGCAGATCGGAGCCGCCGCCGTGGATGTCGAAGTGGTTGCCAAGGTGCTTGGAGTTCATGGCGGAGCACTCGATGTGCCAGCCAGGACGGCCCGGGCCCCAGGGGCTTTCCCAGGTCGGCTCGCCCGGCTTGGACATCTTCCACAGCACGAAGTCGAGCGGGTTGCGCTTGGCATCAACCACGTCAACGCGGGCACCGGCTTGCAGCTGCTCAAGATCCTGACCGGAGAGCTTGCCGTAGTCGGCGTAGGATTCGACGATAAACATCACATCGCCGTTATCCGCCACGTAGGCGTGCTCTTTTTCCAGCAGGGATTGCACCAGCTCGATGATCTCTTCGATGTGCTGGGTGGCGCGCGGTTCGATATCCGGGCGCACCATGCCGAGGGCGTCGAAGTCGGCGTGCATGTCGCCAATCAGACGCTCGGTCAGCTCGTCGCAGGTCACTTGGGTCTCGGCGGCACGCTTGATGATCTTGTCATCCACGTCGGTGATGTTGCGCACGTAGGTGAGGTCATAACCGGCGTAACGCAGGTAGCGAGCGACCACATCAAAGGCGACGAAGGTGCGGCCGTGGCCGATATGACAGTGATCGTAGATGGTGACACCACACACATACATGCCCACCTTGCCCGGGTGGATAGGTTTGAATTCTTCTTTTTGACGAGTGAGTGTGTTGTATATCTTCAGCATCTTCTAACCACTGCCTGTGAGTAAAATGGTTGGTCATAATACCCCGTTCAGGTGCAGAAAACGAGGCAGAAAAGCGGGCCAATCCCGCCTGCCAGCACGGTTACGGCGCCTGAGAGACTATGCCGCCAGCCCCTGATGGGCTAGAATTGCCACCACTTTATGCCATACACCTGCGGGCACTTCGTCGCCCGCATCAAATGAAAGGACATATCATGGTCACTCTGCACACCAATCACGGCGACATCACCCTCACCCTGAACGCTGAAAAAGCCCCGGAAACCGTGGCCAACTTCCTGCAATACTGCCGTGACGGTCACTACGACAACACCATTTTCCACCGCGTCATCGACGGCTTCATGATCCAGGGCGGCGGCTATGCCCCGGGCTTTGAAGAGAAAGACACCCGCGCTCCCATCAAGAACGAAGCGGCCAATGGTCTGTCCAACAAGATTGGCACCATCGCCATGGCCCGCACCATGGAGCCGCACTCTGCCAGCGCCCAGTTCTTCATCAACGTGAACAACAACGACTTCCTCGACTTCAAATCCGCTACCACCCAGGGCTTTGGCTACTGCGTATTCGGTGAAGTGACTGCCGGTATGGACGTGGTCAACAAGATCAAGGGCGTCAAGACCGGTAACTACGGCCGCATCCACCAGGACGTGCCGGTAGAAGACGTGGTGATCACCAAGGTGACCCTTGCTGACTGATCTCTGCCGACTCGGCACTGACAAAACTGCGGCCCCGGCCGCAGTTTTTCCATCTGCCTCCTCCACTGCCAGTCCGAACTGGCGCCGCCTCGACTATCTGGCCCACGGCAACCTGCGCCAGCGATCGGCCCATGCCCTGCTCACCGCCGGTGTGTGGGATGAGCTGGCCGCGCAGTGCGCCGATCTGGCGCTGGTGAGCACGCTCGCCATCGGCCTCGATCGGCCCGGCAGCGATCTCGATATCCTCTGCCAGCATCCAGATCCCGCCGAGTTTGCCGCTACTTTTGCAGAGCAAGGCTGGCAGGCGAGCGACAAGGGCGACAATGTCTGGCTGCTGGAGCGCACCTTTTCCTGTCTCGACCAGCACTGTGCCGATAGCGACCAAAGCGAAGCCAGCTGGCCGCTGGAGCTCTATGTCACCCCCGCCCCTATCGAGACGTTGAATGGCTGGCGCCACCTCGCCCTGATGGCCGCGTTGCTCGAGCGGTTTGGTGAGGCCTTCTACCGCGAAGTGCTGCACCTGCGCCTTGAAAATGGATTGAAAGGGGAAGCGGCCATGTGCCGGTTGCTGGGGCTGGCGGGCGATCCTTACGCCGCCCTGCTGACGCTGGAGGGGCGCAATCTGGCCGAGCTGTCATGGCAGCCGCCATCCCGTGACGATATCCATACCTCAACTGGCGCGATGGCGCCCGCAGCGCACTATTCATCCCCTGTTGTTTCTACTACCTCTGCCACCCCTGTTTGCCCTGTTTCGACCGAGAGCCCGACCCCCACATCATGAGCACCCTCTTTATCAGTGACATTCACCTCTCTGCCCAGCGGCCCGATATGACCGCGGCACTGGTGCGCTTTCTCGAGCACGACGCCCCCGGCGCCGATGCCCTCTATGTGCTGGGGGATCTCTTCGAATTCTGGATTGGCGACGATGACCCCAATCCGCTCCATCAACAGATGGCCGACGCCTTTCTGGCCCTGAGCCAGCAGAACGTGCCTATTTACTTTATCCACGGCAACCGCGACTTTCTGCTGGGCCAGCAGTTTGCCAAGCGCGCGGGGATGACCCTGCTGGGTGACCCTTGCGTTATCGACCTCTATGGGGAGCGGGTGCTGCTCAGCCACGGCGATCTGCTCTGCACCCTGGATGAGGGGTATCAGAAGTTTCGCCGCATCACCCAGCTCAAATGGCTGCGCTGGCTCTTTTTGCGGCTGCCGCTCGCCCGCCGTCAGGCCATCGCCTGCAAGATGCGCGGCCAAAGCCAGATGGAAAATGCCCACAAGAGCCAGATCATCATGGATGTAACGCCCGCGGCGGTGGACGACACCCTGCGCGCCCACGACTGCCGGATGATGATCCATGGCCACACCCACAGACCCGCCATCCACGACTTCACCCTCGATGGCCAGCCCGCCCGCCGCATTGTGCTGGGAGACTGGTTCGAGCAAGGCTCGGTGCTGATCTGCCGCCCCGGCAAGCAGCGGCTGGAAATGCGGGCGCTGGCAACGATCGACCCCGCCGCTCAGCCATCCGTCTGACATCCCCCCTGTGCGGGTTGCAGGCAAAACCTGCGGCCCAGCATCCCCTGTTAACCCGGTGAAGCGACTCATTACGGTGAGCTCAGGCTGGTATGGCCTGTGCTGATGGGGTGCTCGCCCCATCCCTATCGGTTCTGCTGCGCCAGCAACACCAGATACGGCAAAAGCCGGCCAAAAAAACATCCAAGATGCTGAAAATAAAGCAAAATGACCATTCAATCAGCGTTGAAATAAGCAAGGCAGCTCATTAGACTACCGACTCCCCTACCCGTCGTAACACAAGGAACGTATCAAACAATGAAAAAGACGGTTCTCACCCCCTTACTGGCGCTGTTGATCACAGGCTGTGGCGGCGGTGATGGCGAACAGGAAGAGACCCCTATCCGCCCCCCTGTCACCCCCAACTATTTCGAGGCATCCAGCCAGAGCAGCGCGGGCGGACAGTTGAACCCCACCAGCCTGCGGTTGGCGGCGGGAGAGCAGGGGCGCTTCTCGGTACAGGCTGACAGCGGTTACCTCCTGACCGAGATAAGCGGATGTGATGGCACCCTGGACGGCCTCACCTATACCACTGGCCCCATGAGCAGCGATTGCCAGATCTCGGCCAGCTTCACGCAGGAGAGTGCCGCCGTCTATTTCAACGCCACCACCCAAGCTTCTCAGGGGGGCGCACTCAGCCCCGACGCTCTGCGTCTGAACGCCGGTGAACAGGGCCGTTTCACCGTGCAGCCCGAGAGTGGCTTCGTACTGACACAGATCGCAGGATGTGAGGGCACCCTGACGGGTAATACCTACACCACAGCACCCATGCGCGCCGATTGTCAGATCTCGGCCCGCTTTATCAGCGATGCCGCCAATGCGATTGCCCGGGAAGATCATACCCTTGCCAGCGAGCAATCCCTGATCGCCCATGCCCGTGCGACGATTGCCGACAGTGAGGCGCACCGCACCGAACTGGTTCGCAGCCTCTATCAGGGAATGGCACAGATCAGCTGGAACCCGAGCCACGACTCCATCACCTTTTCCAGCTTCCAGCCGGAGAGCACGGTGACCCTGCTCCCCTCCAACATCAATGGCAAGGGGGAGAGCGAGATCCGGGGTCTGGTGATGGTCTCCGAGCAAGCCGATTACCGTCAGGCCGCCATGGGGGCGAACCTGTTTTCCGTTGACCGCACAGCGCAGAGCGAGGCGCTGCTCAAGGGGCTGATTGGCTGGCTGACCCGGGGCAAGGATAGCGATGGCCTGCGCATCCTCACCACCCAGATGCCTAGTCGCGCCGATAGCGTCTATTTTCCCCATAACGAAGGCGTGCGTGACTGGCTCAAGGCGATCTATCCCGACAAGCACAACATCAACCCGGCCAATACCTGCGATTATCAGGCGCTGAGCGACTGTATCGACACCATGGCGCCGGAGCTTATCGTGATCAGCGATATCGACCGCCAGGGGCTGGGGTATCAGGGGATCGCACAGGGGATCGCCAAGGCCAAAGCGGCCGGGATCCCGCTGCTGCTCTCCAACTATCGGCGCGATGCCAGCCCGCTGCTAAGCCCCCTCTATCTCGATATGGGGCTGGTCACCTGGGGCAACTACTGGTCAAAACTCAGAGCCAGCGATCTGGCAGTGAACACCATCATGGCACCCGACGCCCAGCTGATGGCGGTCGATACCCTGCTTGGCAACCTTCAGGATCGCAACTTCACAACCCAGTGGCTCGATAGCTGCGGCGGCAACTTTATCAATTGCGGTGGCTCGGAGAGCTTCAACCAGCAGTTCAAGCTGGGTGCCGACTGGCTGAGAAATGCGGCCATCACCCTCGACAAGGCCGGGATCAGTCCCTTTGCTCGTGACGGCGTGACACTGTTGCCCGCTACCCTGCTGCTGGCCGACAAATACAGGGCCGCCATCGACTACCCGATTGCCTGGGATGAACATCAATCCTGGCAGCAGGCGATGTTTGCCGACTGGCTGGTGAGCTATGCCCGCACCCGTACCCCGGCCCAGCCCGATCTGGGGGAGTACGTCACCGATCGCAACAAGGTGGTGAAGGGACAAGCAGCCCACTACGCCTATCCCGCGACGCTCACCGACAGTCGGCGCATTGCGGTTCCCTACAGCGGGCAGTGGACCACCACCGGCTGGTATGCCCTGCCGGGACAGACCATCACCCTGAGACGCACCGATAACGCCGATGTATCCGCTACCGTCCGACTCAACTACCACAGGCCCAACACCAATCGCGCCTATGAGCAGAAGATCTATCGAGCACCGCTGGAGCTGACCACCGGGCGGCTGATCTTGGCCAAGGGGGGCAGTGTCACCTTCACCTCTCCTTATGGCGGCCCTATCTATCTCTATCTGGAAGGGGGGGCAGCATCGCTGGCCGTCCAGGTAAGCGCCACGGGCGTCACCCGTCATCCGGCCATCATGGATTTCAGTGATGAGCAGCAGATACGCGAGTTCAACGAGCGGCTGGAACAAACCGAGCTGCCCCATATCGATCTGCGGGCCGATGGCGCCGAACAGCATCTGCGCCGGGATCGCTTCACCAAGGCGGTGGGTGGCGTCATCCCCGACACCAATGCCCTGCTCGACAGCATCGCCCGGGATCACATCAATGGTGTCTACACCCTGGCGGGCCTGAAAATTCAGGGCAAGGGGCTCGATGAGTCGCTGCCGGCAGATGTTAAAAACGCCTGCGTGGCACTGCTGGGGGAGGGTTGTCTCGATGAGTCGATTCATACCCGCACCATCATCCAGCATGCCAACTATGACCAGAATGCCCATTGCGGCAGTGGTTGCAGTGGCAACCCGTGGGACTCTTCCGGCAGCATCAGCCCGACCGGCTGGCTCGACAATCACGAGCTGGGCCACAACCTGCAGACCAACCGGTTGAACGTGCAGTACGCTGCGGCAGATGATGCCAATAACTGGAGTGGCTACGGCAGCCGGGCGGGGGAAAACTCCAACAACATCTTCCCTTATGTGGTGAAGTGGCGCGCCCATTATCTGAGGGATGGCAACACGGCACCCATCAAGGATGGGCACATGAATCACAAGGATCTCTTCTATGTGTTCATGTCTGATGCGGCGCAGGTAAGGGACAGGAGTGGCAACCGCGTCGTGCTCGGGGCCAACTGCCAGGTGCTCGATACCGGCGAGAGTCGCTACGAAGCCCCCTGGAAGAGCAATGCCTACGCCGTCCACAACGGCTATCGCATGGCGTTTTATATCCAGATGGCATTACGCGCCCACCGTATGCTCCTGACTGATGGCACCCGGCTGAACGATGGCTTCACTATCTTCACCCTGCTCTATCAGCATTCACGGATCTTCGGCGCGGCAGCCGACAGTGAAGCGCAGTGGAATGCCAACAAGGATAGGCTCGGCTTTAGCCTGTTCCCCTACTCGGGGCATGCGGTCTATGGCGGCAAACGGGTGCGCGACATACCGGGCAATGACTTTATGCTGGTTGCACTCAGTCGGCTCACCGGCTGGGACTGGCGCAATCAGTTCGATCTGCTTGGCCTGCGTTACTCCAGCCTCGCGGTCGCTCAGGTGCAGGCCAACCAGCGTTATGGCAGCCTGCCGATGGGGATGTATGTGCTGGAGGATGACATGCCCCCAGCCAACATGAGCGAAGGCGTCACATTCCTGCCGCTCTCCGAAAGCGACGGATCCACCCTCTGGCCCCGCAACAGCGGCTCGCCAAGCGCCTGCCCAACACCCTGAATAGGATCATCGCGATAACCACAACAAGCGCCCGACAGGGCGCTTATTGTTTATCCGGCCTCTGGCTCCGTTGTTGATGATGTGAAGAGGGTGGAATAAGTGGTGATCGCTCACAGATCAGCAAAGCAAACCTGCACTCCTCCTTCAGGCCCCGGGTTGTGTGAACTCCGTCACCTTGCTCCTTGCCAATTGAGAGGATGATGGCGCTCAGGCAGAAATGTCTTTCTCGCCAGCTATTTCAACAAGTTGAGGTTTATATGCCTGACAGCAATGCGGTCGCTCACCCGTTCGATGCCAAGAAGATCAATGTCAACGATCCCTATGAGATGAAGCAGTGGATCAAAATGTTCGAGTGCACCGAAGTCCAGCTGAAACGGGCGGTCAAGGCAGTCGGCACCTCAGGCAAGGCGATCAGAAAATACCTCAAGAAGTGAGGGTGCAACCCCGTCACAAACCCGGCCCCGCTCGCGGGGCTTTTCTCATCTTGGCCTTTACGTGGGCCCGTCCCCGCCCCTGTTTGGCGGCGCACATACCGCCATTCAGCCGCTCATAAGCGGACTGTACAGCCCGACCTGCACTGGCCGCCGTCCGACAGCTTGTGACCAGCCAGCACCGTCTGGCCCTTCGCATCCCGGCATCCCTGCCTATAATGCGGGCTCAAACACACAGAGAGGATTAATCCATGGGCTTTATCACCTGGATCGTATTGGGACTGTTGGTGGGTATTCTGGCGAAGTGGATCATGCCGGGCCGCGATGGCGGTGGTTTCTTCATGACCGCCCTGCTGGGGATTGTCGGTGCCATGGTTGGCGGCTATGTGGGTACCCTGCTGGGGCTGGGCTCAGTGACCGGTTTCAATATCCCGAGCATCGCGCTGGCGACCGTGGGCGCCCTTATCGTCCTGTTTGTCTTCAACAAGATCCGCAGCTGACCCCCAACGCCATCTATGTGTAGATAAACAGGGCACCGCGAGGTGCCCTCTCTTTTTTATCGCCCTCACGATGTTGCCAGCGGCAAGATCAGCCTCACCAGCAAGCCCCCCAGCTGGTTCGCCGGCAGCAACACCACTTCGCCGTGGTGGTAGTGGGCGATATCGCGCACCAGCGCCAGACCCAGCCCCGCTCCCGGCTGTTCGCTGCCCTGCTCGAGGCGCTGGAACGGCTGCCAGACTCGCTCCGCCAGCTCGGGGGCGATGCCGGGGCCACTATCCTCCACCTCCAGCCAGATCTGCCCGTTGCTTCGCACCACCCGCGCCGTCACGGTGCCGTGGGGTGGGGTGTATTTGATGGCGTTGTCGAGCAGGTTGGCGCACAGCTCCCCGAGCAGCAGCGGCTCCCCCGCCACCATGATGGCGGACTCCTCCCCCTCGTAACCGAGATCGATCCCCTTGCTGCGGGCCTGCGCCAGCCGTGACAAACAGGCCTGCTGCACCAGCGCCGTCAACTCCATGGGCTCCCGCTGGCGCAGCCCGGAGCACTCGTCTGATTTGAGTCTGGCCAGCAGCAGGAGCCGCTCGGTCAGGGCGATGGTGTGATCGAGCCGCACGGCCATGGCATCGAGGCTTTCGCTCATCAGGGCCGGATCGCCACTGCCGCACGCCACCTCCACCTGGGTTTTCAAAATGGTGAGCGGCGTGCGCAGCTGATGGGCGGCATCGGCGCTAAAGCGCTCCTGCCGGGCCACCAGCTGGCGCAATCGAGCCAGCTGGCGGTTGAACGCCTGCACCAACGGCCGGGTCTCCTGCCAGGGGAGCAGGTCAGGCAAGGGTGCAAGATTGGCGGCATCGCGGCGCAAGATCTCCCGCGACAAACGGCGCATCGGAGTGAGCAGCCGTTTGAGCAACAGATAAGCGAGCAGCAGGGTGAGCACCACCAGCGCCCCCTGGGTCAGCAGGGCCGACCAGAGCAACTGCTCCGCCAACTGCTGGCGGCCGAGCAGGGTTTCCGCCACAGTGATGCGGGCCATGCCGTTGATGCCCCCCTCACCCACCGGTTGCAGCAGCATCACGGCGCGGATTGGCGCCTCCTGATAGAGCCCGTCGTAGAAGTAGGCGAGCGCCGGATAGCGGTCGGTCAGCGGCGTGCCGTCCGGCATGGGAGGCAGATCGTCAAAGCCGGAGATGACCCTATCGTCGATGCCGCGCACCTGATAGAAGAGGCGATCGCGCATGTTGCGCTCGAAGCTGTCGAGCACCACATAGGGCACATCCACCCTGAGGCTGCCCTCGGCTGCCGTCAGCCGCTCGGCGACGGTGCGGGCCGAGGCGAGCAGGGTGCGATCATAGGCCGAGGTAGCCGCCGCCAACGCGCCGTAGTAGCTGTACCAGGCCGAGGCAGCCCAAAGGATCAGCAGTGGGCCGCCCAGAAACAGCAGCAGTTGATGGAGCAGGGAGCGGCTAATGGGAGGCCTCCGGCGCCGCTTCCAGCAGATAGCCCAGCCCGCGCAGTGTGGTGATCACCACCCCGCTGCCCACCAGTTTTTTGCGCAGCCGGTGGATATAGAGATCGATGCTGTCGAGCCCCACCTCGTCATCGAGGTTGAACACCTGCTCGAACAGCTGCCCCTTGGCGACGGGCCGCCCGTGGCGGTACATCAGCGCTGTCAGCAGCGCCAGTTCGCGCGGAGTCAGGGCAAGGCGGGCATCGGCCAGCAGAAAATAGCCATCGGGATGCAGGGTCAGGCGCCCCAGCCGCAGCTCGGCACCACCGCTTTCGCTGCGCCGCAGCAGGGCTCGCAACCGGGCATCCAGCTCCCCCAGATCGAACGGCTTGGCCAGATAGTCATCGGCTCCGGCATTGAGACCGCAGATCCGCTCCTCCACCGCGCCGCGGGCGGTGAGCAGCAGCACCGGCACTCCCTGCCCCCGACTGCGCAATCGGCCGAGTACCGCCAGCCCGTCGAGCTTGGGCATCTCGATATCGAGCACCGCCAGCGCGTACTGTTCGTGGCGCAGCAGGTGGTCAGCCTGAGCCCCGTCAGCCACCCAATCCACCGCGAAACCGGCGCTGGTGAGTGCCCGCGACAGCCAGTGGGCCAGTTCGTGATTATCTTCCGCCAACAGCAAGCGCATCCCTCTCCCCTTGTTCCTAACCACGGCATTCAGCCGCACTGCTTCAACTGCATCCCTTCGTCACTGCTATTGCGGGAGAAGGTGCGATCAGGGTCACACTCCCGGCTCTTGGTCAGCGATTGAAAGGTGAATGAAAGGTTGTTGTTTTAACAATTTCGCATCACTTCGTCTATCGACGGAGTCACACCCAGGAAAAACAACGACAAGATGGAGCACACAACCATGAAGCAACGCACACGTCATGCCCTCGCCCTGCTGACCCTGCTCGGCGCCCTGCCACTGCAGGCGGCCGAAAGTGCCACGACCCCGAGCCGTACCGAATGTATCGCACCGGCCAAACCGGGCGGTGGTTTCGATCTCACCTGCAAGCTGCTGCAGGTGAGCCTGCAGGAGACCGGCACCATCGACAAGCCGATGCGGGTCACCTACATGCCGGGCGGGGTCGGCGCCGTGGCCTACAACGCCATCGTGGCCCAGCGCCCCGCCGAGGCGGGGACCGTGGTCGCCTTCTCCGGTGGCTCCCTGCTCAACCTCTCACAGGGGAAATTTGGCCGTTACGGGGTGGATGATGTGCGCTGGCTGGCGGCGGTGGGCACCGATTACGGCATGATCGCGGTGCGCCACGATGCCCCCTATCAGAACCTCAAGGAGCTGGTGAGCGCCATGGAACGCGATCCCAATAGCGTGGTGATCGGGGCAGGCGCCTCCATCGGCAGTCAGGACTGGATGAAGACGGCGCTGCTGGCCAAACAGGCCGGGGTTGACCCCCACAAGATGCGCTACGTCGCCTTTGAAGGGGGTGGCGAGCCGGTCACCGCGCTGCTTGGCAACCATGTGCAGGCGGTCTCCGGCGATTTGAGCGAGATGGTGCCCTATATCGGCGGCGACAAGCTGCGGGTGCTGGCGGTGTTCTCTGCCGAGCGGCTGCCCGGCAAGCTGGCCACCATCCCCACAGCCAAGGAGCAGGGTTATGACCTGGTGTGGCCGGTGATCCGCGGCTTCTATGTCGGCCCCAAGGTAAGCGACAGCGAATACCAGTGGTGGAAGCAGACCTTCGATCAGTTGGTGAAGACCGACACCTTCAAAGCGCAGCGGGATCTGCGCGGCCTGTTCGAGTTTGACCTCACCGGCGAGGCGCTCGACAGCTACGTCAAGGAGCAGGTGGCGCAATATCGCGAACAGGCCAAAGCCTTCGGTCTGGCCAAATAGGAGCCGCAGCCATGAGCGATCGCATCTTCGCCGCCATCTGGCTGCTGCTCTGTCTGGCAGGCGCCGCCATCGCCTGGCAGATCCAGAGCGAATACAGCTATGAGCCGCTGGGGCCACGCCCCTTCCCGCTCGGCATCATTGGCCTGATGGCGCTCTGCGCCCTGTTGCTGCTGCGCCGCCAGCCGGACACCGTCAGCTGGCCGCCGCTGCGTACCCTGCGCCACCTCGCCATCATGGTGGTGGCGCTGGCCGGGTACGGTGCCAGCTTCGAGTGGCTGGGCTTTCCGCTGGCCACCACCCTGCTCACCTTTGTGCTGGGGCGCCTGTTTGGCGCCTCTGCCAAAGCCGCCCTGCTCTCCGGCGTTGTCAGCGGTCTGGTGCTCTATCTCGCCTTTGACCGGCTGCTGGATGTCACCCTGCCCCTCGGCGTCTGGTTCTCTTAAGGAGTCAATATGGATACCTGGATGTACCTCTCCCAGGGCTTTGCGGTGGCACTCACCCCGGAAAATCTGGTGATCGCCCTGATCGGCTGCTTTGTCGGCACCGTGGTCGGCCTGCTGCCGGGCCTTGGCCCCATCAACGGGGTCGCCATCCTGTTGCCGCTGGCTTTTGCCCTGAAACTGCCCCCCGAATCGGCGCTTATTCTGCTCGCCACCGTCTATATCGGTTGCGAGTATGGCGGGCGGATCTCCTCGATCCTGCTCAACGTGCCGGGGGATGCCGCCGCCATCATGACCGCGCTGGATGGCTACCCCATGGCCCAGCAGGGCAAGGCGGGAGTTGCCCTCTCCATCTCGGCGGTCAGCTCCTTTGTCGGCTCCATGCTCGCCATCGGCGGGATCATCCTGTTCGCTCCGGCGCTGGCGCGCTGGTCACTGGCCTTCGGCCCGGCGGAGTATTTCGCCCTGATGGTGTTCGCCATCGCCTGCCTCGGCAGCATGATGAGCCAGAACCCGCTCAAGTCCTTTATGGCGGCGCTGATCGGACTGGGGCTCGCCACCGTCGGGGTAGATGCCAACACCGGCGTCTATCGCTTCACCTTCGACAGCGTTCACCTCTCGGATGGGGTGCAGTTTATCGTGGTGGTGATCGGCCTCTTCTCGGTGAGCGAAATCCTGCTGATGCTGGAGCACACCAGTGGCGGCGGCAAGCTGGTGCGCACCACCGGACGGATGCTGTTCAACTTCAAGGAGCTGGTCCATTGCACCGGCACCATGTTGCGCTCCTCCACCATCGGCTTCTTCGTCGGCATTCTGCCCGGCGCCGGTGCCACCATTGCCAGCGCCATCACCTATATGAGCGAGAAGCGACTGGCGGGGCCCAATGCCAAATTCGGCGAAGGGGACATTCGCGGTGTGGCCGCGCCGGAGGCGGCCAACAACGCGTCGGCCTGTGGCTCCTTTATCCCCATGCTGACCCTAGGGGTGCCGGGGTCGGGTACCACAGCAGTGATGATGGGGGCGCTGACCCTCTATAACATCACCCCGGGCCCCACCATGTTCACCGAACAGCCTGATGTGGTGTGGGGACTGATCGCCGCCCTCTTGCTGGCCAACGTCATGCTGCTGGTGATGAACATCCCCATGGTGGGGCTCTTTACCCGCATGCTCTCCATCCCGCTCTGGTTTTTGGTGCCCGCCATCGCCAGCGTCTCGGCGGTGGGAGTCTATGCGGTGCACAGCACCACCTTCGACCTGTTGCTGATGGTGGCCCTCGGGGTCTTTGGCTACCTGCTGCGCAAGATGCACTTCCCCATGTCACCGCTCATTCTGGGCTTCGTGCTGGGTGAAATGCTGGAGCAGAACCTGCGCCGCGCCCTCTCCATCAGCAATGGCGACACCGCCATCCTGTGGAGCAGCGGCATCAGCCAGACCCTGCTGGTACTGGCCATCGTAGTAATCACCCTACCCCCGCTGGTACGCCTGCTGCGCCGCCGCAAAGCCGATCCGCTGATCCCGGACGCCCGCCCGGAGCAGGGAGCCTGACCTGATAAGACAGAGATGACGGGTTTATTGATACAAAAGGGCGAAATCTGAACGATCTCGCCCTTTTTACAGACCGCATCCATCTGTCACTAACGGTATAAAAACACCCAATATATCAACGCTAATCGCCCCGCGTTCTCTGACACCTCAAGAGTCTAAAACTGACGTCATTCAGCAGGTCTTATGAGCAAGCCGCTACGTGACAAGGAAATATTCAGACTGGCCGCTGTATCCCTTGTTCTCGATCTGTATTCCCCACCGAGTCAGGGGGTGGCAAGCCTGATAGTGAGCTTGAACTGGCAATTAAACGCCGGAGGCTCTACCGGACAACACCTGTTTGGATCAAATGTGGATTCGGAGGAAAAAGAAAAAGGCCACTATTTCTAGTGGCCTTTCGTAACTCTTTGATTTTAATGGTGCCGAGGCCTCTCTCGAAACATTAACCTATCTACATGATTTTAAATATAAATTTATAATGTGAATGTTGCTTATACCCCCAAAAGTACCCCCACCACAGTGGCGGTGGCATCTGTACCTCTGGAGCATGAGGGGATATTTCAAGATTAAACCCCAGCTCTATCTCGAGGAAATTGTCTTGTTGGAGGGAAAGTAAAGTGTCGAGCCGGTCAGCTCCCTATCGACCAACACCGGCGTACCGAGCTAACCCTGCGAAATATCGGGTCAGGTCACCAGCGTCACCAAAAACAGCTGGCAAGCAGCTCCCTATTGTCCCCACTTTCCTAGCTTCACACCCACCGAGTTGTTTTTCGCACCGTTGTATTTCGTTTTGCGCACTTCTGCGCAATTGCGCATTCTCCCGCGCCCTAGATTTCCCTCCAAAGGCTTGCCACATAAGGGATTGATGAGAATTGCGCAGTCCTTTGTATTTCGATTATGCGCAGTTCCAATGCGCAAATAAGTGCGCAATTTGCGCAGTTTGTAGTGCGCATCTCAATGAGAATTGCGCAGATGCTCAGAGGGGGCAACCGAGTAAACAGGTTCATCCAGAAGCTGCAACGCAAAGCAGTCACAGTAGATACCGAATAACCGTTTTTGGATTTACAGGTTTGTGTCAGGGGGTAGTCGACACGATCACTTGCAGGGAGCCACCTGATGAACACAGCTAATGGCCAGGGAATGGCGCCGCATGAACAGGGTCCACCAGATGGCGGCAGGAAGCATAACTGACTTTGGTTGAAAACATTAGGGATTTTCCCACCAAGCCTGCTCGTGGCTGACCTTAAAAATAGAGATGTATCTGGCGTCGGGCGATCCGGTGCCACAACTTATCAGCCTTGTTCTAAAGCTGTTATGGGGGCTGAGTATTGATGATGCCTCTTACTTGATCACAACGGTGGAAAGATGAGGCCATTTCTTCATCATGTAACGGTAGAGTTCTGGGTGCTTTTTAAGATTTTCTCCAGCAACAGGCTCAGGCTTTTCCTCTGGGTAAATGGGTTTGCCATCAGCGACAAAATGTTCAACACCACGCAGAGCAAACTTTTTGCCATTTCTGTAAGCAAAATATTTCACATCACCGGGATCGAGCCCTCCGCGACAGGCCATTGAATAAGAGAGCAGCAGATAATAATCCCCCTTGCCGGTGAGCTCGACGACCTCAAATCCGGCAGGGTTGATATTGATGAACATATCGAGGTTGCAGTTCGTGACACTGTCATACAGGCCCCACTCCTGCTCACCGTTCAGGGTGCCCAAACCGGTAATAGCCAGAGAGCGACTGTCTTCCTCCGTAGCCGGGATCTCATCGACCGACAGAGTGACCTCATGCTTGCCCTGGGTATCAAGCCACAATGCCTTGTATAGCTGTTCGCTGCTATAAGCCGGTGCTGCGCCAAGCAACCCAGCAAGGACTATCCATTTCATGGCCACTAACCTCTGTATTTCTCGTTGTTCACTGTCTTGGACTGCACAAAGGTCGCCTCATCGACGATGCCCGCCATTAGAGGTCAAGTGAGCCTAATTGGCAACCAGTTAGACCTTACCAGGCAATATAAGCTCGCTGCATCATGTCGAACACATAACGCATATTGTCATCGCTAGGTTCATCCTGCCCCAGAAAGCGCACCTTGATACCCAGATATTGAGCCCAGGCGACCCCCTTTTTAAATTCACGCCATTTATTATTTTTGGCACATGCCTCCAGATAGTGATTGAGCAGAGGGCGCTGATTTTGGCCTGCTGCATATTTCGCTGCATCAAATGCGATCGACAGTTCCCGATAAATGCCAGGCCAATCGTTAGCATGAAAAAGGGTCTCGGCTCGCAACCAAGGCACCATCCAGGCACAGACAGATGATAACTGGTAGCTCTCTAGCTTTGCGATAAACCTGTCCACCTCGGATGGCTCGCAGTTGGTTTTTTTAAGCTCAAGAAATTCGGCAAGGCACTCGATGAATCCTTCCGGGATATGTTTTCTTTGCTCTTGTTGCCTATCAAAAAAATCGAAGACAGGCCCCACTACATCTTCACCATAGTGGCTCAAAAACCACGCCTGTTGTTCAGCGGACAAGTTATGGGGGGCTTCCATAACAATGGACTGAATGTGATTGGCGGCATCAACCATGATATCGGCTCTTTCACGCCAGAAACGCTCTGTGTAGTCAGCATGGATACTGTCCAGCATTTCAGACGGGATTTGGGGGTGATGTGCCATCTCGTCAAAAAAACGAGAAAGCGTCTCCATTGGACCTTTTAGCCAGTCGGTATGACGCTTGAATTGTGCCAGCAACTCATTCAGATAGTCGCGGCCATAGAGCTCATCAATGTCCTGACTAATGATGGTGGCGACCCTTGCCACAAACAGGGTCAACAATATGCTCTCTTTCTGCTCAGCCAGATGAGGATAAGCTTCCAGCGCTTGCATGAAATTGCGCTGCAATGCCTCCCAGCTGGGAATATGTTTGCCGGTGAGCCAGTTCTGGGCACTATCCAGTTGATTAGCCTTCAAGTGATCATTACTCTTAGCCCCCTCGGAGGGATAGTGAAACTGGCTCTGATTCACGCCACTTAGCTGATATACCCATGTCATCGCCTTGCCTAGCGGCCAAGTGACCGAGTTATCGTCAATCGTAGGCAAAAACCAGTATGGCTCTGTAGGGGAAATAAGAGCCTCACTGGCAAGATTGATGCGTGCCGGATGTTTGTGAAGGGAGACTACCAATCTGGGAATAAAATATGAAGACAATATCCAGCGCAGGCTTCCTTTTGTGTCCTGATAGGTGCCATCATCGGTAATAACATTACCATAAACCAGAACAAGGTCTCCGATAACATCTGAAATAACCTGCAATACCTTGCGATTTTTTATGCTGGCAGAGAGGATTTTAATAAATACATCGCCCAGCTCTTGAAAGCTCTTATTGATATTCCCCTCTTCTGCTGCAAGCCTTTCCAACGCTTTCTGATATTTCTTTTTCTCTTTATCACTTAATGAGTGGGCATGTTCATACTTGCTTGGAATGATCCCTGTAGCCCTGAAGGAATACTTGACAACTTCACCCAGGGTTGGAAAACCGGCCGTCATATTGAATCTCCTGATAAGCGCCTGGCTTGCCAGGCGCTCCTTTTATTTCTGGTTGGGGTTCAGTTGTTTACCGCGATGGCCATGTACCTTGGCATTGGCCTGATTGGTGCCATTGCTACCTTTGTTGGGGTTAAGCTGATTGGCGTGATGGTTGGCATTGTGTTGATTTTGAACGCCTTTTCCAGACTTTGACATAATAAGATGCTCCTGCTTGTTTCAGTGGAGCCTTGAGTCTATCTAGGGCTCGATACTCTGTCTTTCGGAGAATTGGCGACGAAGATTTTCGGCCAATCTATCTGGCCATAAGGTTGATTTCATACCGTTTTAAAAGAGTCGACACCAGTATCACAAGGCAAGCTGGCCGCAGCTTGTAGTGCGTCCGGTAACGCTTCGCTAGGCGCACCTACGCTCTTGCCCTTGAGTGTGGCTCTCATCATCACTACCGAAGGCTCGATCTGAGGGTTGGAAAATTAGATTCCCTTTTTTGTGTAACGCATCTAATATTCCCATATTGGGAACTTGGAGCGGCTATGCAGGTCTTAGGACGAGATAAGCTGGAAAAATTCAGCACCAAACATGCGGACGCCAAACCCTCTCTGGATGCCTGGTTTAGCGAAGTTTCCAGCAAAAGCTGCCTCTGGCAAACCCCTCAAGACATCAAGCAGCGATACGCATCGGCAAGTTTTCTTGCGGATAATCGGGTGATTTTCAATATCAAAGGGAACAGCTACCGCCTGGTGGTCAAGGTTCGTTATCAGAACGGGCTAGTGGTGATCGAGTGGGTTGGAACCCATGCCGAATATGACAAGCAGTCTTTCTAAGGTGACGCTATGTACACTGTCAAAGTGATTAAATCTGAACATGAGCACGAGCAGGCTTTGGCTCGACTGATGGCTTTGATGGATGCCAATCCGCAGGAGGGATCTCTTGAAGCGGATGAACTGGAAGTGCTGGCGCTGCTTATCGAACAGTTTGAGGCCGAACACTACCCGATCGACCCGCCAGATCCCATTGATGCCATCTGTTTTCGCATGGAGCAGATGGGTCTAAAGAATAAGGATCTGGTGCCCTATATCGGCGCTCCCTCCAAGGTCTCTGAAGTGCTCAATCGCAAACGGCCACTGAGCCTGAATATGATCCGGCAACTGAGCCAAGAGCTGGGTATTCCTGCCGACGTGTTGATCCGGGAGCCAGTTCAGCAGCAGGTGAGCGATATGGAGATCGACTGGCTGGCATTTCCGCTGACACAGATGCGCCAACGAGGGTACTTCCCTGATTTCACGGGCTCTTTGGCCGAGCTTAAAGAGTATGCGGCCGAGCATATCAACCGTTTTATGGCCCCTATTAACGGCTTTACACTGAAACCGGCCATGCTCCGCACCACGGCACATCTGCGTTCGAACGATAAGCAGACTGACAGCTATGCCGTGTGGGCGTGGCAAGCTCAGGTGTTGCGTAAAGCTCAAGCTGAACCACTTACTACTCCCTATCAGCCTGGAACGGTAACCGCGGATTGGATGCGCCAACTGGCGCAGCTTTCGTGGTCAGAACAGGGACCACACCTCGCCAAGGAGTACCTGAACCGGGCGGGTATTCATCTGGTGTTTGAACCCCATCTGGCCAAAACCTATCTGGATGGCGCGGTTTGCATAGGGCATAACGGCGCCCCCGTAGTGGCGTTAACCCTGCGCTATGACAGGCTGGATAACTTCTGGTTCACCCTGCTCCATGAACTGGCGCATATCGCATTGCATATGGACGGCAATCAGACCTGGTATCTGGATGATCTGGATGCAGAGGGCGGTGATGAGATTGAACAGCAGGCCGATGCGCTGGCCCAAGAGAGCCTGATCCCGGCGAGCAACTGGTCTGCGGTGACCTTAACGACTCCGGCCGCCGTTACCGCCCTGGCGAAAACGCTGTCGATTTCACCCTGCATCGTCGCCGGGCGGATACGGCATGAAACTGGCGACCACACCCTGTTTAGTCGCCAATTCAGGGATAAAGTGAAAGCGGTATTAGGCATGGCTTAATAGGGAGGTTAATGACCTCCCTGATTTTTTATAATTGGCCGGAGAAGGCTTTTTTAGATATAGAATTAAAAAGCTCATAACTTTTCAAAAAATCATAGTTGCTTTTTTTTATGAGCCGTTGATGTCCATTTACAATCTCATTGTATGTATTTTGCATATCTATTGATGGAATAGGAATTATCAACTCAGACAAGGTTTTTTGGCTAATATTCTGAATATTAGCACCTTGACCACCGCTAAGTAATAGTTTTCTCATTGATGGTATTTTCAAACAATGACTTAAGTATAAATTACTTAATGAATCTTTATCATTGATTCGATATCTAATGCAAAATCCACTAAATGTCACCTTGCTGCCTTCTGGATAAACAATAACATTCCGGCCAACAAGCTCTTTATTTCCATTAGAGCGAACGAAGAGAATATCGCCCTCATCAACAAAATAATCGTTCTTAGGTAAGGAGGATAGATTTATTTTAGATAGTGAACTCACACCCTCTATTCGGTCTAGGGATTTAAAATCACCAACACCGATACAGAACACCTCTTCACCAACTTCACTACTGGTATAGTTCAGTCCATTTTTAAAATCACCAAAATCTATTAAGGAGCCTGTTTTCCAACCAAGCGGGTTGGTGACGGGATCGCCGAACATATCGAGGAAGACGCTGCGCAGGAAATCATCGGCGAGGGCGATGGCTTGCTGGCGCTTCTGGCGGATGGCGTCGGCCTTATCCAGAATCGCGGCAATGCGTTTCTGCACTTCAGGTGAAGGAACAGGAATAAGTATCTTGGATGCGTCCCCTTTGGTTAATTTCGCTCTGGTTGCACCCTTTATATATGGGGTTACATCGTATCGTTGTAATACTCTATACAGGAAGTTAATATCAACCCCATCTTTTGGCTTTAGAACGTGAGCATGGTTGTTAACCCAATATTTCCCATTTGCGATATAAGCAATGTCTCTATTCGGATTTCCAAAATGACCTCCATCTTCAGCAAGCAAAATTAATGGCTCGTCAAAGATGTAATCATCAATGGTTCCCTGTGGTCCATTTGCACCGTAATAAATGAAGTCGCCTTCAGTTCGCTCCGATGCTTTTATTGGTTTCCTTAAGTTATCAAGAAAATCTACAGCTTTATCTAAAGAAACGATTGGCCATGACTTATCGAAATCGCAGGCTCGCAACATCATAACATTTTCTCCAGCTCTGCCAGATCGGCCAGAATTTCCGCTTCCAATGCCTTTAATTTCCCCAAAATGACCTTGGGGTTTTCATAGCTCTCCTCCTGATAGACAACCTCTTTATAGCGGTTGATGGAGAGATCGTATTTTTGGGCGGCTATCTCGGCCTTGGGCACGATAAAGGCTTTCTGGGTGCGATCCTGATAATCCCGCTCAACACCCGCCTCGTCTTTCAGATGCTCGTTATTGGGGAACTGCTCGGCGAGCTGGCGGCTGAGCTGGTTGCCGATAAAGTTGCCGACCGGCATATGAGCCTGCTTGCGGTAGTGCTGCCAGCTTGAGACCAGATGGGGCAGATCGTTCTGGCTTATTGGGCTCCGCTTGTCATCGAGGCTGTAGCCGTCGTTTTGCAGGTCATAGAACCAGACATTGCTGGTGGCGCCGCCCTTGGTGAAGATGAGGATTGCGGTGGCGACCCCGGCGTAGGGCTTGAACACGCCGGAGGGGAGGTTGATCACCGCCTCCAACTGGTTGTGCTCCACCAGCAGCTCGCGCAGTTGCACATGGGCCCTGGATGAGCCGAACAGTACCCCCTGCGGCACGACGGTGGCGCTGCGCCCGCCGATTTTGAGCATTTGCAGGATGCGGGCGATAAACAGCAGCTCGGTCTTCTTGGTCTTGACCTTGCCGAGCAGCTTGGGGTCGATGTCCTCCTCGTCCAGGGTGCCGGTAAAGGGCGGGTTGGCGAGGATCAGGTGAAAGCCTTCGTTGCTGGCGTCCGGGAAGTGATCGCGAAAGCCCTGGCTGAGGGTGTCCTGATAGTGGATGTCGGGTTGTTCGACTCCGTGCATGATGAGGTTCATGGCAGCGATACGCAGCATGGTGGCGTCGAAGTCGTAGCCGTGGAACATGTCGGTATCGACGTGGTGGCGATAGTCGGCGAGCAGATCGCCGGCGAAGACTTGTTGTTCTTCCAGCTCGCCGCGTTCGTTGGCCACCAGCTGGCTGTGGACGTTGTCGGCACTGGTGTAGCGCTCGACGATGTATTCGTAGCTGTTGGAGAGGAAACCCGCCGTGCCGCAGGCAGGATCGCAGATGCGTTCATGGCGGGCGGGGTTGGGTTCCATCATCTCGACCATGGCGCGAATGAGGTGGCGCGGGGTACGGAACTGGCCGTTGATCCCGGCGGTGGTGAGCTTGGAGAGCAGGTATTCGTAGAGATCGCCCTTGGTATCGCCCTGATCGATGGGGAGGGATTTGATCATCTCCACCGCGCTGACCAGCAGGCTCGGTTTGACGATCTCCAGCCGGGCATTCTTCATAAAGTGGCTGAGGATGGAGCCCTCGTGGTTGAGGCTGCGGAAGTGATCGAAGACGCCGTCACGCACCGTCTCCAGCATCTCGTCCGCCCCCAGATTGGCGTAGCGGGAGAAGCGATAGTCCTGCTCGAACTCGGCAAAGCGGTGTTTGAAAGGAATGCCCGCCAGCACCTCCCGCTGCTCGTCCTTGCTCTCCTGCATGTCGAGCATGCGGGAGTACATCAGGAAGGTGATCTGCTCGATCACGGTCAGCGGGTTGGTGATGCCGCCGACCCAGAAGGCTTCCCACAACTTGTCGATATTACTTTTCAGTTCGCCGGTGATCATGATTGTTCCATACAAGATTGAGAGGCTGCTGGCGCGTCAGTGGGCGGCCAACAGACTAGAATAAGCGGCCCGCACAGGGCGGGCCATCAGTGCCAGATTGGAATGGCCGCGATTGTACCGCGATTTTTGGCTGGATGGGCATTGATGCCCCTTCCGCTTTTTAGGGCACCGCCTTTCCGGTTTCGACGGCAAACCCGTCGACGATGGCCTTGAGGGCCATGACTTGTGCCATATCGGGGAAAACCCCGGCCACCCCCTGACTGTTGACCGAGGTGAAAGGTTGCTCGAATAGTTGTTTCATCTCGATGGTGCCAAAGGTGCGGATATGGTTTTTCAGCAGATCGAGGAAGCGCATCTGAACCGCACTGAGGTGATGTTCGGCGGCGAAGGCGGTGAAACGCGCGGCCACCGCCTCTCCATCCATCCCCACCAGGGTACGCAGGATCTTGTCGAGCCCTGCACTGGCTTCGGGATAGAAGTCGGTCAGTACCTTGATATCGACGTTGGGGTTTTGCACCAGCACCAGTTTGCGCAGTTCGTCCAGTTCCTGGTCGGTAACCGGCTGACCACGACGGATCTTTTGCAGCACCCGGTTGCTGTCAAACAGGGGTTCCAGCACACCCTGTACCTGCTTGCGGTAGAGTTTGAAATCCACTGATTTGATATTGGTCTTACGCTGGCCGGTCTGATACTCCCCCTCGTCTTCCTTGATGTTGGTGACCAGCGGCGGGCTTGAAGGAGTGGGGTTTTTCTCCATCAAGTGCATGATGTCGCGCAGGGTGATGCGAGCGTGTTCCAGCTGATCGAAATCAGCCTGCTGCCACCAGAGCAGCTCGCGCAACTGATTGATCAGTTCGCCGTGTTGCTGTACCTGCGCCAAATGGGGCGGCAGCAGTTCCACCTTTTCCGCCACCTTGTGGTAGCTCTGCATCAACTGCTCCGGGTTGTCATAGAGCGCCTGCTGGGCGGCGATCATGTCCATATCAAAGCGCAGAGCATCACCTTGGCCGCGTACATCGAGCCACTGCATCAAGGGGGCCATTTCGGTGAGCAGCGCCTGCTGGGTAGCCGGTGAAAATTGCCGCAGCACCTTGGGATCGCTCAAGCGTGCCTTCTCTTTCCAGTGCTCTTGTACCGAGATGGATCTGTCATCCAGCGCATCGAGTTGGGAGCGCAGTAGCAGGGTCACCTTGTCGAGCGCATCCCGGTCAAATTTCTTCAAGGCGCTGCGCCCTAGTTGCAACCAGGCCTCGAAGCGTTGCTGAGCGAGGGATTTGCTGACCGCAGGCTCCACCTCTTCGGGCTCCTGCTCGAAGTAGTCGAACACGCCCCAGTGATCGAAGATGCGGAACTTCTCCTTGTGCTTGCCCGGCCCGAACAGATCTTTGCACAGGCGGGTGCCGCGCCCGATCATCTGCCAGAACTTCACCTTGGATCGCAGCGGCTTGGCAAAGACCAGATTGACCACTTCGGGTACGTCTATGCCTGTATCAAGCATATCCACCGAGATGGCGATGGTAAGGTCGTGGTTTTTGCCATCGCCCTTGAAGTCGTCGATCAACTGCTCGGCACGGGGGTCGTAGTTGTCGATCACCTGGCAGAACTTACCCGCAAACTGGGGGTATTGCTCATCGAACACGGCTTGCAGCAAGAGGGCGTGCTGGTGGTTGCGGGCGAAGATGATGGTCTTGCCCGGCAACTGGCCATCCTTGTCCTTGATGCCGTTCTCCATCAAGTTGCGCATGATGGCGGCATTGGTCGGCTTGTTGTAGATGGCCTTGTCGATACTCTGGGCATCGAAATCGAGCTCGTTGGGGTCGATGCCGTCATCTTCCAGTTGAGCGATCTGCTCATCGGTCAGGTTGTCGCGTTTGATCCCCTCGCGCAGGAATTTGGTGGTGTGAGTCACCACCTCGTAGGGCACCAGATGATCATCTTCGATGGCCTTTTCCAGCGAGTATTCGGCGGTGGGCATCTTGTAGTCACAACCGAATAGCTGGCAGGTGGAACGGCTAACCATCTCGACTGGCGTCGCGGTCAGGCCCACTTGCAGGCAGTCGAAGTATTTGAACAGATCCCCGTAGACGTTGTAGATGGAGCGGTGGGATTCATCGGCCACGATGAGATCGAAATAGCCCACATCGAACTGCTCCATGATATTGAGCATGCCGGGATAGGTGGCGATAAAGATGCGGGCGGTCTGCTGGGTCGCCTTGTCACTGGAACCGACTACGCAGAGAGGGTCGCTGATAAATTCGTTGAAGGCGTTGCGGGCCTGTTTGCGCAGCTCCTTGCGGTCGCACAGAAAGAGCACCCGTTTCACCCAGCGGGCATCGAGCAGCAACTTGGTCAGGGCGATGGAGACGCGGGTCTTGCCGGTGCCGGTGGCCTGCACGATCAGGGCGCTGCGCTTTTTATTGCTGAACGATTCCGCCACGCGGCGAATGGATTCCAACTGATAGAGGCGAGTCCCGCCCCCGGCAATATTGGTGTCGATGGGGGTTTGCAACAGATCCTTTTTGCTGGTGCGCTGCTGGATCAGGTGTTGCAGGCTCGCCTTGCTGTAGAAGCCGAACAGGCGGCGTGGTGGATAGCCATGAGAGGGATGATCATCCCAGATAAAGATGTCGTAGCCATTGGTGTAGAAGATGACCGGGCGCTGACCGTATTTCTCCTCCAGCCAGTCGGCATAGAGCTTGGCTTGTTGGCGTCCTGCTTCGGCATCGACCTGAGTGCTTTTCGCTTCAATCACCGCCAGCGGCTGGTGGTTGTCATCCCACAACACATAGTCAGCGCGCCCCTTACCTGTCTTGGTGGGCTGCTTGAGGGTGGCTTCTTCCTGACTGACTTGTTCGGTATCGCTGCCATCATCCGAGATATCCCAGTTGGCATCGAGCAGGCGGGCATCGATAAGGCGGCGGCGAGTCTCGGCCTCGTTCATGTCGAGCAGGCTGACCGCTTGCTGGTTCTTCAGACGGGATTGTTCTAGGCGAGCTTTGAGCTCGTCGGCCTGCTCTTTGGCTTGCTGCAGGTCACGCAGAATAGCGATCTCACGCTCTTCGGCAGCCTTGAGGGCGGCACAGGCTTTTTCTAGCTCATGCGCCTTTTTCTTCAACGCATCCGTTGTAATTTCAACGGGTTGCTGCGCTGGCTGGGTGAAACTGCCACATTCCTGCTGATTGCCGTTGTCGTAGCGGATATAGAGCCAGGCGGCGATCAGCCACCCCTCTTTGAGCAGCCAGACCGAGTGCTTCTGCTCGCACTTCTCGCCGTGAGCGGCTTTGTTGCCGTATTGGCGCAGGATATCGAGTTTCCCGTGAATGGGCTTTGGCATCAGGTCGACAAATACATCGTCCTTGATGAGATCGAACAGGTTGGGTCGATAGCCTTGGGGCAAACGCTCTTCCCGGTAAATCCAACGCACGATCAACTCGACCATGTTGCGCAGTTTTACCAGTGAGGTCTCCGGGTCGTTGTAGACATATCTCTCCGCCATCGCCCCCAGATCGGCTATTTCGGGCCATTTGCGGCGCAGCATTTCGAAGTTCAGTGACTTGTTTGGCATGGTCGTCAATCTTCCAGAAAGTAATCCGAATCCAGGGTCTTGATGGTGAGGGTTTGGCGAGTGGTGACACCGACGCTGTATTCGATCATCAGGGCTGCGAGTCGGGCGCCGTCGATCAGCACGATGCGCTTCTCAATCAGTCCGACATACTCCCGTGCCTCACGGCTAAAGCTGGAGGTTGTGATAAAGACCCCCTTGCGGGCCTTGTGCAGATCCAGTGCCCCCGCGAAAGACTGGATCTCGGGACGCCCAACTGTTTTATCGGTGTAGCGCTTGGCCTGCAGGTAGATGGAGTCGAGCCCCAGCCGGTCTTCCTTGATGATGCCGTCGATCCCGCCATCGCTGCTGTAGCGAGTGGTGCGGGCCGCATCCTGCTGGCTGCCGCCATAGCCCATGGCCACCATCAGATCGACCACCAGTTGTTCAAAAAAACGAGGGGAAAGGCCCAGGATTTCGGTCAGCAGGTCATCGGCAAGAGACTGATTGATGGCAACCAGAGCCTGCTCAATCTGCTCTTGTGGTGTGCTGGCTTGCACGTTATGTGGCTCGTCCGCGGCATCGGTTGTGCCTTGTGTCAACTTACCTGTGCTTTCACTGGACGCCAGAGTAAAGGTCACGAACTCCTTGAACTGAGCCAGATAGTGGTTATCGATGTTCTGACCCGATGCCAAAGCAGCCTTACCCCGTTCGGTAATAAGGCAGACGCCCCGCTTGGGTTGCTCGATGAGCCCTGCCTTGACCAGATAGGTCTTGGCCCAGCCGACCCGGGAGCGAACCGTGGTTTGCCGCCCGCTCGGCAGGGAGTGAGCCAATTGCTCAGGGGTGAAAGCGTAATGATCGCAGACGGCCTGATAGACCTGACGCAATGGGAAGCTTTCGCCATTTTGCAGTACAGAGAGCACCACAGGCATCATGCGCTCATAGCTTGGTATGGAGTCACTCATGGAGAATTAGCAGGGTTCGACACGACATGGGATGTAATAATCCCATAAAACCGTGCCAATTTGTTTGAATTAGGACTCAAAAGGTCTCAAAAAGTACACGAGCGACTACCGAACGTTGAGATTTTAATCAATGAGTCAGAGCTGGTTGGTTTTTCAGTGCCAGGAACAGAAAGAGAGCCGCTCTGTTAGTGCGGCTCTCTCAGTGAACGTCGGTGTAGCTATGTGAGCTAGTCGCTATTTATTTTCCGTCACAGTGTCACTGAGAACCGGAACAGGTTGACGACGAACAATCCAGATAATAAGCGCCAGTACCAGTAATGGCAGAACAGGATCAAGCCAGGTGCCACCGGAACCAAACAGCAGGTTGAGCAGGGCTACGCAAGTACCGCCGATAGCCCAGGCGATAGTGGTAGGAATAGACCAGACCACCATTTGCTGCTTCACGTCGGATACCCCCATCATACGGTTAACCACCCAGAACAAGCTGTCGTTGAAGTAACCGAAGAACAGTGAGCCCATGGTTGCAGCTTGGGCAGCCAGCAACATGTTGACCCCGGGGATCTGCGCCAAGATTGGTGCCGAAATGGAGGCGGCCGTCACCATGGCGACTGTGCCAGAACCTTGGATGATGCGGACCAAGGTTGCCACGATGAAGGGGATCAGGATTGGGGAGATTGGCAGCAAAGCGATCTGCTCGGCAAGCTGCTGGCCAGCGCCGCTGTCGCGTAGAACTGCCCCCAACGCCCCCCCGGCACCGGTCACCAGCAGGATGATACCGGCCGATTGCAACCCCTCTTCAAGGCGCTCAGCGGTGGCGTGCTTATCCATGTGCGGCACCAAGGTATAGACCGCCAGCAGCACACTGATAGCGAGTGCGATTATCGGTGTGCCAATGAAGTTGACGCCCTGAACCAACGGGTTCTCCATCAGACCATTCACTCCATCCAGGGTGGCGAGCGTGGTGAAGATGGCCTTCAGGAAGATAAGCACGATGGGCACCAAGATCGGCAGCAGCGACAAGGTCAGGCTTGGCAAGGGCTTGCCCTCCTTCTCCTTGAGATACTGTTCGTAGGTGACCTGCAACTCATCCGGCGTTTTTTCCGCCTGCTGAGAAAACTCGGGGTACTTGCGGTCTAGCCACTGAGCGTAGAAGACGATGCCTATCACGCAGGGGATGGCCAGGGCCATGCCCATCAAAAGCATGGCGCCAATATCCACGTCAAACAGACCGGCAACACCGAGTGGGCCCGGTGTTGGCGGCACGGTGTGGTGGGTCACTACCAGGCCACCAGCAAGTGCAACTCCCAGGGTGAGCAGGGAACGCTTGCCGCTTTTCGCCAGCGCCTTGGCAACCGGGTATAGGATGACGAAGGCGGAATCGACAAAGATAGGAATGCTGACTATGTAACCGGTAATGGCTAGTGCCCACTCCTCGCGACGTTTGCCGAGCCATTTGATGAAGCTATAAGCGATCTGCTCTGCTGCTCCCGACACTTCCAACAGGCGGCCCATCATGACACCGAGGCCAATGACGATACCAATGCTGCCAAGGGTGGAGCCAAAGCCCTGGGTGATGACGGTGAGGGTCTTGTCGATGCTCATGCCTCCGGTGATCCCGGCGATACAGGCCGCCGCCAACATGGCAATCAGGGCATGTACCCGAGTGCGGATAACCAGAAACACCAATACGAAAACCGCAATGATAAGGCCAATGATAGGGGTAGGAATGGTGCTCATAATGCCTCCTGCAGGTCATGGGCTATAAAGCTGTCAATGATCTCAGCAAACGTCCTGTCTGCCATGAAGCCGGATGCCAATGCCCGGCTGTTGTCAATCTGTCCAGGCCAACTGGCGACGATGCGCTCGATGGCAGGATCGGCAGCAAACTGCACCCGTTCCAGCGCAGCCTGACCACCCGTTCGAGCGAGAGCTTCCATCATCTCGCCCACGGTAACGCTGATGCCGGGCAAGTTGATGCTGCGGAAATCGCCAGTGGCGGTAAGCCTGGCTGCCCGCAAGAAGTTATCAACTACAGTGGCGGGGCTTGAGAGCCAAAGACGAAGCTCGGGGCTCACCGGGCAGATGGCGCTCTCCCCTTGCAGAGGCTCGCGGATAATGCTGCTGACAAATGATGAGGCGGCGCGATTCGGCTTGCCTGGTCGTACGCAGATAGTGGGTAGCCGCAGAACCAGCCCATCCACATAACCTTTGCGGCTGTAATCGTTGACCAGTAATTCCCCCATCGCCTTCTGCGCGCCATAAGAAGAAGTCGGGGTAAGCGCGGTGCTGTCGTCCACAATCTCAGGCAGTGGACCGCCATAGACAGCCAGCGAGCTGGTGAATACAAAGCGGATGCTAGGATGGGCATGACGGCATGCCTCCAGCAGGCTGCGGGTGGTGTCCAAGTTGACCTTCCAGCCGAGATCAAAATCCTGCTCGGCGTGGCTGCTAACGATGGCGGCAAGGTGATAGACAATGGCAGTGCGTTCGCATATCAGAGATTCGGCCACCCCTGGGGTAGTCAGGTCTGCCTGTAGGCAGCGTACGCGTGGATCGGGCAGGCGCTGTGGCTCCTGAATGTCTACCAACAGTAACTCGCTGAAAGAGACTGTACTCTGCAACAGGGCACGAGCCAGCTTTTGTCCCAAAAAGCCGCCGCCTCCGGTGATAATTATCTGCATATCGTTATCCTCAGACTCATTCGTGTGTAGGGTAGTTATTGCTTTGTCAGCCAGGTCAGTCCTTGCCGGGTATTGCCTCTGGGGTTGTATTCACAGCCGATCCAGTCGTGGTAGCCCACCGCCTCCAGTACCTTGAACAGGTGCGGGTAGGCGATTTCCCCTTCGTCCGGCTCGTGGCGATCCGGCACTGAGGCGATCTGGACGTGGCCAATAGCCGAGCCCAGCTTGCCGATGAGACGGGTCAGATCCCCGTCCATGATCTGGGCGTGATAGAGGTCAAGCTGTACCCCTACGTTCGGTCTGTCTATCTCCTCTACTAGCGCCAATGCATAGAGCTGGTGAGCCAGAAAGTAGCCTGGCACGTCGCGATCGTTCAGCGGCTCCAGCAGCACCTTGATGCCGTCTTCTGCCAAAAAGTCGGCGGCGAAGCGGATGTTTTCTACCAAGGTCTGGCGATGGGCGGCAAAGCTGTGGGCCGGATCTACGATGCCGCTCATGGCGTGTACCTTGCGACATCCAAGCGTCAGGGCGTAGTCACGCACTGTTGATAGGTGGCTGCGAAACTCGGCTTCCCTGCCGGGGATGGCAGCCATGCCGCGCTCCCCCATCGCCCAGTTTCCCGGCGGCATGTTGAACAGCGCTTGCGTCAAGCCGAACTGCTGTAACTGGCAGGCGAGCTCGACGGCTGGCCACTCGTAGGGGAACAGGAACTCCACCGCTTCGAAGCCAGCCTCACGGGCCGCAGCGAAACGTTCCAGAAACGGTAACTCGGTAAACAGCATGGTGAGATTGGCGGCAAATTTGCTCATGGTTTCAGACTCCTTAATTCCTTGATTTCTGGTTCGTTCAGATAGCGGATCTGCCTGCCTTGCAGCAGCAGGGCCAGGCGAGCCGTCTCTTCCAGTTCCTCCATGTTGTTGACCGCCTCGACCAGATCCTTGCCAGTGACCACGGGGCCATGGTTAGCCAGCAGGAAGGCGTTGCCATCAGGAGCACGGCGACCAAGTTCCTCAGCTATGCGTACATCCCCAGGCTTGTAGTAGGGAATGAGCGGCAGCTGGCCAACTCGCATCACGTAATAAGGGGTAAAGGGACGTATCACATTGGTCGGATCCAACCCCTCTAGACAAGAGAGGGCGGTTAGATGGGTGCAGTGCAGATGTACCACTGCCTGACAGTCCGGATTGTTGTGGTAGATAGCGAGGTGGAAAGCCACCTCCTTGGAAGGGCGGTCCCCCCCGAGGTGTTCACCGCTCATGCTCACGGTTGAGAGACGAGTCGGATCGAGCCTGCCAAGGCTGGAGCCGGTTGGGGTAGCAAGCAACGTGCCATCCGGTAGTTTGGCCGAGAGATTGCCAGCACCGCCTGTGGCATAACCCCGTTCGAAAAGAGATGCGCCCAGCATCACCATGGTGTTGCGCAGAGCCTGTTCAGTCATGGAAAAACTCCTGTGCCCGGCTGAAGAAGGTGTCGTCACCAAAGTTGCCCGATTTAAGCGCCAGTGAAAGCGGTGCGTCGGTAGCTCGAACCCATGGCACGCCGGGAGCAATCTGGGGGCCTATGTGGAAAGCTGCGATGCCCAATGCCTGGGTAATGCGGCTTGAGGTTTCGCCGCCAGCGATGATGAAGTTATCCACGCCGGCCTCTTTCAGCAGCACGGCCACTTGTGCAAAGCATTGCTCCACCGCTTTACTTGCCGCGTCACGGCCATGGCGTTCCTGAATGACAGCTAGCGCGTTCGGACTGGTCGTAGCGTGGATCATAGGGGCAGGAGAAACCGGTTGGTTCAGGACCCAACGGGCCAGCATGGCCGGATAGTCTGCTTGTGTCAGGCAAGCAGCCACATCAAGAGCCAGTGCCGGCGCAACAGCTCGATAGTGTGCGACCTGGCGGTTGGTCATTTCGGAGCAGGAGCCCGACAGCACAACTGCGCGGGTACCGACTGGCCGTCCTGCCTCACGGGCAGCGGCCAGATTACCGCTGCCGAGCAACCGGGCCAAACCGATGGCGAGTCCGGAGCCACCAGTGACCAACGGCATATCGATAGCGGCCTCAGCAATGTCCAACAAATGCTGCTCGGTAAGGGTATCTACCACGGCGTAACGGACACCATCTTGTTTAAGTTGTTCAAAAGCGTCAGTAATGGCACGAGGGCCCCGCTCGATGATGGCGAACGGCACCAGTCCGGTACGCCCCGCGGCCTGTGCCTCCATCAGTCGCAGCAAATTACTGTCTGTCATAGGAGTGATGGGGTGGTGTCGCATACCAGACTCAGCGAGCGGCTGGGCACCAACAAAGAGATTTCCTTGATAGACGGTACGCCCGTTTACCGGCAGCGCTGGGCAGATAAGCGTGAACCTGCTTTCCAACGCCCCCAGCAGAGCGTCAGTGACCGGACCGATATTGCCGGCTGCCGTGCTGTCGAAGGTAGAGCAATATTTCTGGTAGATGCGTGGACAACCGAGTGCCTTGAGCCAGTCTAGGGCAGCCAAGGTATCGCGCACCGCCTCGTCAGTCGGGCAGGAACGGCTCTTGAGGCTTATCACCACAGCATCAACTCCCGTCAGGTCCACCGCTGCAGGGATACCGGAGAACTGGATTGTGGCGAGGCCGTTTTCCACTAGAAAACCTGCGATATCGGTTGCGCCGGTAAAATCGTCTGCAATAACACCAAGTTTCATGCTGCGCCCTCCTGTTCCGGCAGGATTATCCCGTTGAAGATCTTGATGACAGCGCTGTCGTCTTCCTTTCCATGACCGGCATTGCTAGCCGTGAGGAACATATTGAGAGCAGTGCTAGCCAGCGGCAGCGGGAAGTTCAGCGCCTTGGCTGTATCAGCAACCAGATTGAGGTCCTTGACGAAGATGTCGACTGCCGAGCGAGCCTGATAGTCACCGGTCAGTACCCTGGTCATGCGGTTTTCGAACATCCAGGAATTACCGGCAGAATGGGTCACAACGTCATACATAAGGTCCAGTGAAACGCCGGCACGGCTTGCGAGTGCCATGGCCTCGGCGGCGACCGCAATGTGCACACCTGCCAGCAACTGGTGGATAATCTTGACTGTGCTGCCTTGTCCTGGCTCGCTGCCGATCCGGTAGACCTTTCCAGCCACAGCATCGAGAACCGGCCGCAAGTGTGCAAAGGCAGCGTCGGCACCAGCAGCCATTACTGTCATCTCACCCGCGTCGGCTTTAATTGCACCGCCTGAGACTGGGGCGTCCAGCATCAATAGTCCGAACCCTGCCAACTCGCGAGCAAAAGTGGCAGCCTCATCTGCTGAGATAGTGGAGGAAATCATTACGCCCGTTCCCTGTTTGAGATGAGCGGCCAAACCGTTCTCGCCAAACAGGATTCTGCGTACTTGGGTTGCGTTGACCACTAGCAGTAGGACTGCGTCCAACGTCTCTGCTAAGGGGCGGGCGTCGGCCATAACAGCAGCAGCCCCGGCGGCCTGCAGTTGCTCTCGAGCGTTCTCGCAAAGGTCAATGCCATAGGTGACAAGCCCGGCCCGCAGGCAGGAGCGAGCTGCACCCATACCCATGGCACCTAGGCCTATGACGGCAACGTGATATGGTTTGCTCATCTGTTAGTTCCTCAATAACTACGGATGAGGCCATGATAGGGGCTTGAGGTGATCAAATATCAACCACCGATCACATAAATTAACTTTTTGATGTTAATATTTGTGATTAATCAAGTTTGTAGGATTTCCATCTCACTAAACATCGATTCTCATTGTGAATAAATGTGATTCCTGATGCTTTTTAAGAGTTTTTACCATTTTTTCCCATTCACCTGGGCTAAGATGGCTCCAGTATTTTGAACTGGAGATATCCATGATCCCGATAGAGCGGCAGCAACGAATTCTGCATCTACTGGCAGAACGTGGGGCAGTTAGTATTACGGAGCTCACTGAGTGGCTTCAGGTCTCCCATATGACCGTAAGGCGGGATATTCAGAAGCTTGAGGAACAAGGCAGGGTTCTGTCTGTTTCTGGTGGAGTAAGTCTGACTCAGCGTATTCGAAGCGAGCCCTCTCATGCGGACAAACGAACGTTAATGCAAGATGCTAAAGTCGCGATAGCACACGCGGCTGTTGAACTTATCGAGCATGGAAGTTCTGTCTATCTCGATGCAGGTACCACTTCCCTTGAGCTCGCTCGTCTGCTGGCCTCGCGTGATGACCTGATGATTGTGACCAATGATTTCATGGTATGCGGCTATCTGATTGAGTTTGGAATGTGCAATCGTCTATATCACACAGGTGGATTAGTAGTCCGTGACAATCAGTCTTGTGCCGGTGAAGCCACTGCTCATTTTTTGCGAAACCTGCATCTTGATATTGCTTTCCTCTCAACCTCCTCATGGGATGCAACAGGCATCTCTACACCAAGTGAACAGAAAGTGCCTGTTAAGCGTGCAGTAATAGATGCTGCAGCCAAGAGGGTTCTCGTTTGCGACTCATCAAAATATGGCAAAGTGGGGACATTTAATGTAGCTAGCTGGGAGGTGATCGACCAAGTTATCACTGATAAGAATTTACCCTTGGCAGCAGAAGAACTCCTTCTCTCCCACGGAGTTAAGCTGACCACGGTTGAACTACATGATTCGGGGCCTGCCACATTAATCAAATGATAAAGACCACACTTAAAAAGCAGCAGGAAACAAGAGGAACTCTCGTTAGGCCATTGCTTACTGGTTGTCGTCATTTGACTCATCATCCTATACAGGCCCAGTCATCAAAGTGACTCACATCTTCTTGCCCAGTAATGCGCCTCCAACGACAAACGTGTGATCTCGATCGACTGATTGCATTGTATATATGAAAAATCGGTGGCTACAGTGGCTACGCGGCTACAACTCCCTTCTAGACCACGCCATTGCTGTGTTTGCCGTGTAGCCACTACTCAAAAAAGTGGTGGCTACAGGTGGCTACACGCCTCTTACTGGGTGGCTACAGCCCCTTTTTGTAGCCACTGTAGCCACCATTTTTGCTTCTTTCATTAACAACGCCGAAATGGCATACCCGTGGCCCTTGGTTCCTGCTCACTGGGGTTATTCACCCCCTACGTCATCTCCTTCATCACCCAATACTCTTTCATCCAGCACATAGGCCCTCATCGACTTCCCCTTACCTGGCAATCTGCCCTACCGCAGTCGCTAATCATTATCTGGACTTGTGAGCTGATAGCTGGCCTCAAGGCA
Organism: Aeromonas sp. R2-4; assembly: GCF_040908365.1. NCBI lineage: Bacteria > Pseudomonadati > Pseudomonadota > Gammaproteobacteria > Aeromonadales > Aeromonadaceae > Aeromonas > Aeromonas sp. R2-4. The sequence continues at coordinate 51,603 of NZ_JBFODO010000040.1, read as the reverse complement.
CATGGGTAAATGTGACCTAATACACAAGAATGGCATCTCGTCTTGGAACACATCTTCTGAGTTGATAGCGATCAAACAAAATCATACCGTCTGGTCGGTATGATTCAGTAATGAACATGGAAACAGCACACCGTAAAAAAGATCCTGTCCGTTTGCAGGAACAACTGCTGGAGTCAGCAGCCACAATCGCTGCTCGAGACGGCATCGCAGCTCTGTCTTTGAATGCCGTAGCCACTGAAGCCGGTGTAAGCAAAGGTGGATTACTACACCATTTCCCTAATAAGCAATCACTGATCTTTGCTCTCTTTGCTCGTCTACTGGCAATTATGGAAGAGGCTATCTCAGCACTGATGGCTGCTGACAAGACTGAATATGGCCGTTTTACTCGTGCTTACCTGCACTATCTTTCTGCCCCTGAATTAACGGACACCCAGGAGAGTCGCCAGTTAATGGTACTTTCATTGGCCATGCCGGATGAACCAGTGTTGCGAAAATGTTGGCGTGACTGGATGCAGGCACATCTAGAGCAAGGTGATGAGTTGGACAATAGCCATACTGGTACGCTGGTACGTTATGCCGCGGACGGTATTTGGCTATCGGAGTTAACCGAAGGGCGCACCATGATTGCAACGCACCGTCAGGCGCTGGTTGAAACTTTGCATAATATGACGCTCCCCATATAAAGCACATGGATTGAGGCCGAGATGCGCTACTTCATCAATGCCCGCTTCATTTATGATGCGACAGATGGTTCCTTGACTCAGCGGGAAAGTGTTGAGCCGGACAGTCAATTATCCATTACCGCCAATGCGCTTTTTTATTTTTTCTTACGAAATACAGGGATCGTGAGCCGAGACGAGGTGCTTAAAAAAGTCTGGGATGATAACGGATTAACTTCATCGAACAGCAATCTCAACCAATACCTGAGCATATTGCGCAAGGCTTTTCGCCAGTACGATATAGACAATATCATCATCACGGTATCGCGCGGTTATTTGCAGCTGAATCCAGACGTCATAATTGAACCTATCGATGATGCTCCCGCGCCACCCAATGAAATAGCGACCCCGCCAGCCATGGTGGCAACCGCCGAACCGGTAATTGAGCCTGCAGAGTGGCAACTTCCCCTCACTCCACACTCACGAGGAATATGCTGGTATATCGCTGGTGGCTGCATGCTCGTTTTTGCCCTACTACTGGTGGCATTCGGTCTGTTGAATGACCGTGAGCCCCGCCCCCTTTCAATGACACAGATCCCCAATAACCAGTGCGAATTGCTGGCCAGCGACGAGATGCTGCGATCGGTCAGCGCCACGACCTACGGTAAGCATTTCGAGCAGGTGCGCCAGCGTTTGAACATCAGTTGCAAACCCGGCGAGCGTTTTTTGTTTTTCTACGGGGACAGACTGGAAACCAACGGCCTGGGCCGGGTATTTCTGGCCCACTGCGCCATGCACGAAGACAACCCGTTCAGCTACTGCGACAACTATTTCTACTACTCCTGGAAGCCGTGATGAGACTTGCGCCGCGTCCCTTTTTTCTCTTCTCCTGCACCCTGTTCCTCGCTGCGGCACTCTATGCCTGCTACCAGCTGCCGACCGAAAATGATGGCATCATGAGCTGCGCCACCAAAGGCATCATGCGCTTTGAGGACATGAACAAAGAGAACGTCAACGGCAACATCCACTTCAATTTCGGCCGCCAGGGGAAAGGCTCCATGGTGGTTGAAGGCTATACCGATTCGGCCGCAGGCTGGCTCTACCTCCAGCGCTACGTCACGTTTACCTACAGCAGCAACCGGGTCTCCTCCACCGAGCGTCAATACCGCATCAACAAATGGGAAGCGAGCGCCTCCTCCATCGATCAGTCGCCGGACGTGATCTTCGACTACTTCATGCGCGAGATGTCCGACAGTCACGATGGGCTGTTTCTGAGTGCCCAGCGGCTCAATAAGCAGGCCATACTGCTGAGCTCCATCAACTCGCCGCTCTGGATCTGCACCCTCAAATCCGGCAGCAAACTGAACTAGTTCCGGCAATACGGCGGCAATCCCGACCCAAGCGTCGACGACGCGCACATATCGCCCTGCCCCACAAGCTGACCCGCGCAAGCCCCTATGACGCCACCCCAATGCGACCTGTCCGCCTGTTTGCCCTAAAGGCAGTGCCGTGGTGACTGCCGGCCACCCCTTCCCCCGACTACACATCCGTGCCGACAAGACGCCCCTTGCGCATCACCAGGCAGGACCGGTTCCCGCTACTTTTCCAGCCCGTACCATCCCCCCTCACGCCGGCATCCACATGACTCGCGCCCGCTCTCAATGCAACCTCCCCCGTCTGGCCCGCCGTCACTACCTTTATCTCTCCTTCCCGTCACACCCGGCTCACTTTTTACATTTAGCGTCGCCGGCAAAACATGAGCTCCGCCACAGTTAGCTGCCGGCCAAATTACCTCTCGGCCCCCATCACACAACAACCCATTAACATCAGCCAACGATCTTTTCCCGGGCCTGAATTCGGCCTTATGCAAGGCATAAAACAGTCTCGTGGCCGCAGCATAAATAGATAAATGCGGCTTATAAAAACAATAAATTCAGAACAACAAACTAAATATTTCATTTTTACAGATTCAAATTCCACAAATACCGCCAGTACCTATAGTGGCGATTGAACACCGCAACCGTGGCTCAACGCCGTGACACGGACGGAGTTCCTTAACCACACCACACATATCTGTTCTGAGGAGATCACCATGGGTGATGCATTGGGGCTTATCGAAACCAAAGGTCTGGTGGCTTGCATTGAAGCCGCGGATGCCATGTGCAAATCCGCCAACGTGGAGCTGATCAGCTATGAAAACATCGGCTCCGGCCTGGTCACTGTCATGGTGAAGGGGGATGTCGGCGCAGTGAAAGCGGCGGTGGATTCCGGCGTGGAGTCGGCACAGCGCATCGGTGAAGTGGTGACCTCGCTGGTCATCGCCCGTCCGCACAACGACATCAACAAAATCGTCATTAAACACAAGGCTTGAGGCCGGGAGATCGCAAATGGGTGATGCATTGGGTTTGATTGAAACCAAGGGCCTGGTGGCCTGCATTGAAGCGGCGGATGCCATGTGCAAAGCCGCCAACGTCGAGCTGATCGGCTATGAGAACGTCGGCTCTGGTCTGGTCACCGCCATGGTGAAAGGCGACGTGGGGGCCGTGAAAGCCGCGGTGGACTCCGGCGTGGAATCCGCACAGCGCATCGGTGAAGTGGTGACCTCGCTGGTCATCGCCCGTCCGCACAACGACATCAGTAAGATTGTCGCCCACTACAAAATTTCCGAATAACGGGAGAGAACATGATGAAAGAAGCACTTGGTCTGATTGAGACCAAAGGTCTGGTGGCCTGCATTGAAGCGGCTGATGCCATGTGCAAGGCCGCCAACGTCGAGCTGATCGGCTATGAGAACGTCGGCTCAGGCCTGGTCACCGCCATGGTGAAAGGCGACGTCGGCGCGGTTAATGCGGCGGTTGATTCCGGTGTGGAAGCGGCGAAACGCATTGGCGAAGTGGTTACCTCTCGCGTCATCGCCCGCCCGCACAACGACATCGAAAAAATCGCGGCGCAGCACAAGGCATAACCTGAGAGGGCACGCCCCGCCCGCACTTTTTTAGTCTGATGAAGGATAGATTCATGATTGAACTCGATACCGATTTGCTCTCCCGCCAGAACGCGAGAGAACTGGTGCGCAACGCCAAGCAGGCACAGGTGATTATGGCCACCTTTTCGCAGCAGAAAATCGACGCCATCGTGAAGAACGTGGCCGAAGAAGCCGCGCGCCATGCCGAAACGCTGGCAAAAATGGCCGCAGAAGAAACAGGCTTTGGCAACTGGCAGGACAAGGTGTTGAAAAACCGGTTCGCTTCGCTACACGTTTACGATGCCATCAAAGAGATGAAGACCGTCGGGATCATTCATGACGATCAGGTGAAAAAAGTGATGGACGTGGGCGTGCCGCTGGGCGTGATATGTGCGCTGGTACCCTCCACCAACCCGACTTCCACCATCTTCTACAAAACTCTGATCGCCCTCAAGGCGGGCAATGCCATCATCTTCTCACCGCACCCGGGCGCACGCCAGTGCAGCTGGAAAGCCATTGAAATCGTCAAGCGCGCCGCCGAAGCCGCCGGTGCCCCGGCGGGCATCGTGGATGGTGTCACCCAGCTGACCCTGGAGGCAACCTCCGAGTTGATGCACAGCAAGGATGTGTCGCTGATCCTGGCAACCGGTGGCGAAGGCATGGTGCGCGCAGCCTATGCCTCCGGCACCCCGACCATCAGTGGCGGCCCGGGCAACGGCCCGGCCTTTATCGAGCGCAGCGCCGACATTCACCAGGCGGTGAAGGACATCATCACCAGCAAGACCTTCGACAACGGCGTGATCTGTGCCTCCGAACAGTCGATCATCGTCGAACGCTGCATCTACGACGAGGTTCATCGCGAGCTGGTGGCCCAGGGCGCCTACTTCATGAATGAAGACGAAGCCGCCAAGATGGCCGCTCTGCTGCTGCGCCCGAACGGCACCATCAACCCGAAAGTAGTGGGTAAGACGGCGCTCCATCTCAGCCAGCTGGCCGGTTTCAGCGTCCCCCCCAGCACCCGCGTGCTGGTGGCCGAGCAGACCACCGTCTCCCACAGTAACCCCTACTCCCGTGAAAAGCTGTGCCCGGTGCTCGGCCTCTACGTGGAAGAGGAGTGGAGAGCCGCCTGTCATCGGGTGGTTGAGCTGCTGACCAACGAAGGCCTTGGCCACACCCTGGTGATCCATACCCGCAACCAGGATGTGATCCGCCAGTTCAGCCTAGAAAAACCGGTTCACCGAATCCTGATCAACACCCCAGCCGCCCTCGGTGGCATTGGGGCCACTACCAACCTCACGCCAGCACTGACCCTCGGCTGCGGAGCCGTTGGCGGAGGCTCCAGCTCCGACAACGTCGGCCCGATGAACCTGCTCAACATCCGCAAGGTGGGTTACGGCGTACGCACCATCGAAGAGCTGCGCGCCCCCATCCAACCGGTTGCGGTGCAGCCCGCAAGCTCCGCCCCGGCAGCGCCCCAGCACTGCAGCATCCTAGACGATGCTCGCTTCAGTGCCCAGACGCCAACCTGCCACAGCGCCGACAACCGCTTTGCCGGCGCCACCGCCGAGGTCGGCGGCGAGATCAGCGAGCAGAACGTGGAGCGGGTCATCCGTCAGGTGCTTGAGCGTCTTGGCAAGTAACCCATTGAGATAAGGCGATAAAAACCATGATTCTCGCAAAGGTAACCGGACATGTCGTCGCCACGCAGAAGTGCGATGAGCTGCGCGGCAGCAACCTGCTGTTGATCACCCAGCTGGACGATCAGCAACAACCGATGAAGGACCGCTCTTGGGTCGCCATCGATAGTGTCGGCGCAGGCATGCACGACATCGTTCTGGCCGAGGAGTACCTCGCGCTCAACAGAGACCGCTACAAGGCCATGTCGGTAGTCGCCATTGTCGAGAAGGTGTTTCGGGACGCTTGAGGAGTAAATGACCCAATGAGTGAATTTTTGCTGAAACCCCGGATCCGCTTCGGTCAGGATGCATTGTCTGCCCTAGCCGAACAGCCGGCCCGCCAGGCGCTGCTGGTCACCGATCAGGTGATGGTGCAAGTTGGCCTGGCCGACCGGGTGACGCAGATCCTGCGCCAACGCGGCATCGCATTCCAGCTCTGGGACGATGTTGTGGCTGATCCGGACATCACCACGGTCGTGCGCGGCATGAAACTCATGGACAGCTGCTATCCGGATCTGGTGATCGCCCTGGGTGGCGGTTCGGTGATTGATGCAGCCAAAGCGGTCATGTTCGCTCTGGCGCAAACTCGCCCGAATCTGGGGCGCGAGCGCCCCTGCTTCGTGGCCATCCCGACTACCAGCGGCACCGGTTCGGAAGTGACCAGCTTCTCGGTGGTCAAGGCCCGCAGCGAGAAGCTGGTGCTGGTCGACCCGTCATTGCTGCCGGATATCGCCATTCTCGATCCCTCGCTGGTTGCATCGGTACCGCCAGCCATCACCGCCGACACCGGGATGGACGTGCTGTGCCATGCGCTGGAGGCCTATGTCTCCCGGGCGGCCAGCGATTTTTCCGACGCATTGGCGGAGAAGGTGGTGCAACAGGTCTTTCGCTACCTGCCCGCTTGCTGGCGCAACGGTCACGATCTGCTGGCACGGGAGAAGATGCACAACGCCTCATGTATGGCTGGCATGGCCTTCACTAACGCCTCGCTCGGCATCACCCACAGCCTGGCTCATGCCCTCGGCGGCGTGTTCCGCGTCCCGCACGGACGAGCCAACGCGCTCCTGATGGCGCAGGTCGTGGCATGGAACGCCGACTATGAGGGGCAGTGTGATACCCCGGCAGCCCACAAATATGCTCGCCTGGCCCACCTGCTGGACCTGCCAGCCAATACGCCGCGCGAGGGGGTAAACAGCCTGCTGGTGGCCATCCAGGCACTCAAAGACGAGATGAAGATGCCAGCCAGCATTGGCGATACCGGCCTCCTCGCTGCCGATTTCGACTTGCGGCTGTCGGAGATGGTCAGTCAGGCGCTGCGCGACAACTGTACCCCAACCAACCCGCGCACACCGGATGAGTGGGCATTAACCGAACTCTATCGTAAGGCATGGCGTGGCAACACAGCCCCCAGCCACTAAGAACAAGAACAGGAGAACTTACCTCATGGCACACTACAGCTTAACACCGCGCGTAAACGTGCTGGCTGAACGTTTATTAGCGCACAGCAGCACCTTGTGCAGCGAACACGCAACGATTCTGAGCAGGCTGGACGGTGACATTGCGGGCATTCCCGCCGCAGTCAAACCGGCACGCCGTTTTTACGAACTGATGCGCCAACTGCCGCTGACTATCAGTGCCGACGAACTGATTGTCGGCAACCAGACCCGTACCCCCCACGGCGCCATATTTCACGATGAAAGTGCTGGGCAGCGTCCGTCTACCTTTCAGTTTCTGAATCTGAACAACGCCATCGACTCCCCCGACTACAAGCTGGTAGTGGAGAAGGGCGTGCTCGCCATCAAGCTGCAGCTGGAAGAAAAAACCCGCGCGCTGGGCAGTGCCGTCAGCCGCAGCGGCATGGACGAAGTCAACGGCTGCCGAGCAGCCATCTACGCCTGCGATGCCCTGATGGCACTAGCACAAAACCTGGCCAACAGCGCCGAAACCTTGGCCGCCGCAGAAACCAACCCGTTCCGCCAGGCCGAGCTGCGCGACAGCGCCGCCATTTTGCACCATGTACCGGCACACCCGGCACGCAACTTCAAAGAGGCTTGTCAATCTTTCTACCTGTTCCAGCTGGCGCTCCAGCTCGATAACGGCAGCTATGCGGTTAACCCGGAAGGTGCCGACAAAGCGCTGTTGCCCTACTTTCAGCGCGATATCACCAACGGCGCTCTCACCGAACAACAGGCGTACGAAATCGTCGAGTGCCTCTGGTTCAAGCTGGCAGAGCTGAGTGAAGTGCGCGCCACCTGCGCCCTCGACGGCTACCCCATGTTTGATGCCCTACTACACGGCGCCAGCCTGGAGCAGGCGAGCATCAACCCGCTCTCCGAGATGTTCCTCTGCGCCCAACAAAACCTGAGCACCCTCAAACTGCCGGTACGCCTCTTTCGCGGAGTGCAGCACGTCTCTGCAGTCCCATTCGCCGCCAGTGCCGATATGCCAGTGATGGAGGGGTTGACGCCGCGAATGCAACGTCTACGGAATAACTATCTCACGATGCGTCCTAGCGTCTCCATCTACCGTGCGCTCGCCGTTACCGAAGTTGTCAAAGCAAACCCAGGGATGCCGACCATCTTGCTGCGTGCTAAGGCATTCCGTCATGCCTGTGAAACAGGCCCCATCCTTATTCAGGATGACGAACTGATCGTCGGCCATCCGTGTGGTAAGCCACGTGCTGGCGCCTTTTCACCGGACATTGCCTGGCGCTGGGTTCATGACGAACTCGATACAATGAGCACACGCCCGCAAGATCCCTTTGAAATCAGCGAAGCGGACAAGAAAACTATCCGCGAAGAGATTGTGCCGTTCTGGCAGGGGCGCTCATTGGATGAGGTCATGGAAGCCCAATACCGTGAGGCTGGCGTCTGGGCATTTAGTGGCGAAACCTATGTCAGCGACCTCTCCTACCACCAGATCAACGGTGGTGGCGATACCTGCCCTGGCTATGACGTACTGTTGTTTACTAAGGGAATGAATGGCATCAAGGCTGACGCACTGGCTCATCTTGATCAGCTGAGCATGGAAAACCCGGAAGATATCGACCGCATCTATTTCTACAAGGCAGCAGTCGAAACCTGTGAAGGGGTTATCAACTACGCCCGCCGCATCGCGGCTCACGCCCGTGAGCTGGCTGCCAAAGAGCAGAATGCCCAGCGCCGCGCAGAGTTGCTGACTATCGCCGAGGTTAACGAGAATGTACCAGCCAATCCACCGAAGACCCTGCAAGAAGCGCTGCAGAGCATCTGGACGGTGGAGTCACTGTTCGAGATCGAAGAAAACCAGACAGGCCTGTCGCTCGGTCGGGTCGACCAGTACTGCTACCCCATGTTCGAAGCGGATATCCGCGAGGGACGCCTAACACATGAAAGCGCGCTCGAGATGATACAAGCCTTTATCATCAAGTGTGCCGAGCTGATGTGGATGTCGAGTGAGCTAGGGGCGAAATACTTCGCTGGCTATCAGCCCTTCATCAACCTGACCGTAGGTGGCCAGAAACGCATCGGTGGCGATGCCTGCAACGATCTGACCTACCTCATCATGGATGCCGTGCGGTTCGTGAAGGTATACCAACCATCGCTGGCATGCCGCATTCACAACCAGTCACCGCAGAAATATATGGAGAAAATCGTCGATGTCGTGAAAGCAGGGATGGGTTTCCCTGCCTGCCACTTCGATGACTCCCACATCAAGATGATGTTACGTAAGGGATTCGATTTTGAGGATGCTCGCGATTACTGCCTGATGGGTTGTGTCGAACCGCAAAAGTCAGGCCGGATCTACCAGTGGACCTCCACAGGTTACACCCAATGGCCGATCGCCATCGAGTTCGTACTCAACCGTGGACGTATGGTGTTGTTCGACAGCGAACAAGGGCTGGATACTGGCGATCTGCGTGATTTGAGGACATTTGAGCAGTTCGATGCTGCGGTAAAACAGCAGATTGCCCATATCGTACGTATGTCAGCGATCGGGACTGTGATAAGTCAGCGTGTTCACCGCGATGTGGCGCCGAAACCATTGATGTCATTGATGGTGGAGGGGTGTATGGAGAGCGGAAAAGATGTCTCTGCTGGTGGTGCAATGGTCAACTATGGACCCGGACTCATCTTTTCTGGCCTTGCAACTTATGTCGACTCCATGGCTGCCATCAGAAAGCTGGTATTCGAGGAGAAGAAATACACTCTGGAACAAATCCGCGATGCGTTGCTAGCCAACTTCGAAGGGTATGAAGCATTGCTCCGCGACTGTCTTAATGCCCCCAAGTACGGCAATGACGACAACTACGTCGACCAGTATGCGCTGGATATTACCGAGTGGACGGAGAAGGAGTGTCGCAAGTACAAAATGCTCTACTCCAGAATGAGTCACGGCACCCTATCCATCTCCAACAACACGCCAATTGGTCAGCTGACCAACGCTACGCCAAACGGCCGCTTGGCATGGATGCCGCTTTCTGACGGAATTAGTCCTACCCAAGGGGCAGATAAACAAGGTCCTACCGCTGTTATCAAGTCTGTGAGCAAAATGAACGTGGAGACCATGAACATCGGAATGGTGCATAACTTCAAGTTCCTCAAGGGGTTGCTGGATACCCAAGAAGGTCGGCATGGTCTCATCACCTTGCTGCGTACAGCCTCAATCCTCGGCAACGGCCAGATGCAGTTCAGCTACGTCGACAACGAAGTACTGAAAAAAGCACAACTGGAACCGGAAAAGTACCGAGATCTCATCGTACGCGTCGCGGGCTACAGTGCCTATTTCGTCGAGCTGTGCAAAGAAGTACAGGATGAAATCATCAGCCGTACCGTGATTGAGAAGTTCTGACCGACATATTGATAACAGATATTTCTTAATCGTAAAAATAACCGGAAGTACTCCGTAATGGCAGGTCGCAAATAATGCAACCGCGGCCTGCCACATACGGAGAGGAGGCAAGCGTGAACGTGAATAATGAATTAACCGGCCGCATATTCAATATCCAAAAATATTCAATATACGACGGCGATGGCATTCGCACGCTGATTTTTTTCAAGGGCTGTAACCTTCGCTGCCCTTGGTGCGCTAACCCTGAAGGGCTGAGCAGCCAATTTCAGGTGATGTTCTCGCATGATAAATGCATTAACTGTGGTGACTGCGTAAATGTCTGCCCGGCCGGAATCCATTACCGAGCCGAAGAGAACGGCAGTATGAAACACTTCATTAATCGCAATAAGGATTGCATCGGCTGTCGTAAATGTGAAGAAGTTTGCACCCAGCATGCCTTGGACATTATTGGCAAGGATGTCACCGTCAGCGAGCTGATGGACATCATCATGCAGGACTATGACTTTTACATCTCCTCTGGCGGTGGTGTCACTATCGGTGGTGGCGAAATGAGCCTGCAGACTGACTTTGCTGTCGCGCTGTTTCGCGAATGTAAAAAGATGATGATCAATACCGCAATAGAGACCCAGGGCACCACCTCGCTGGCCAATTACCAGCAGCTGGCGCCCGTCACCGATACCTTTTTGTTCGATATCAAGCAAATCAACAGCGAGCAGCATAAAGCGATGCTGGGTATCGGCAATGAAGGTATTCGCCGCAATCTGGAATGGCTAGTCGATTATGGTGCTAAGGTCATTGTGCGCATGCCCCTTATACGTGGATATAACGATTCATGGGATGCCATCACCGGCGCTATCGAATATGTACAGAAACTGGCAAAGCGGGGAAATATCCTACGGATCGACATGCTGCCGTACCACCAGCTGGGACGCAAGAAATATGAGCGGCTGGATATGCCCTACCCGATTACGCAAGACCCGTCTTACACGCCGGATGAATTAGAACGGCTGGAGACCTTCTTTGCACAATTTGATTTCGATATTCGCTTGGTCCGCCACTAACAGGAGTCGACGATGAAAAGTTTGGGCGTAATTGAAACGCGAGGATTGATCGCCGCCATTCAGGCCGTGGACGCTGCCTGCAAAGCCGCAAGCGTCACCTGCATCGGCTATCGCAAGGTGGGTTCTGGGCTAGTGAGTGTCTGCTTCCAAGGGGAGATCAGCGCCATCCACACCGCTATCGAGCGTGGTGTAGCAGTGGCTGCCACTATCGACCAGCAGGTCCATTCACTGGTGATTGCACGCCCAGAGCCAAGCGCAGTAGCGGCGCTTAGCAACCTCAAGGGCTACCCGCCGCGCGCACCGGCCAGCACCAGCACCGAGCTGACGGCCGCAACAGGTGCAGCCCCAGCCCTGCCACTGCCAAGCGGTGCCGATACCGAACCGGCCACTCCACCGGCCAGCCAGCCTGCTGGGGATCAGGCGGAAGACAGACAGGCCGCGGCAAGAAAAGGGAAGAAAGTATGATCGATCCCCAGTTGCATCAAAAGATCGCCGCCCGCCTGAGCCTGGTCAGCCCGGCGATCCCGGTCGGTATCTCGAATCGCCACGTTCACCTGGCACAGCAGGATGTGGAAGCCTTGTTCGGCAAGGGCTACACCTTGACACCGCTCAAACCGCTGCGCCAACCGGGCCAATTTGCCGCCGAAGAGTGCGTCACCGTGGTCGGCCCCAAAGGCTCGCTAACCCGGGTGCGGGTGCTCGGCCCGACCCGGCCGGTTTCACAGCTGGAGATCTCCCGCGCCGACTGCTTCACCCTCGGTATCAAGGCACCAGTCCGTGAGTCCGGCCAGCTGGAAAATACCGGCAGCGCGCTGCTCATCGGCCCCGCCGGCCACGTGGAGTTGCGATCCCAGGTGATCTGCGCCTGGCGGCATATCCACCTCTCGCCACAAGACGCCCGCCAGCTGAACGTGACCAATGGCCAGAAGGTGAGCGTGCGCAGCGACGGCGAGCGCCAGTTGACCTTCGATGAGGTGGTGGTGCGGGTGCGCGAGGATTTCGCCCTGGAATTTCACATCGATACCGAAGAAGCCAACGCCGCCGGACTGAAAAACGGCGCGCAGGTCAGGCTGCTCGGCTAACGGAGATCCCCATGACCGACGAACAGATTGAACGCTTGGTCGAACAGATGCTCAGGCGCCTACAGCCGCCACTGCTGGTGATGGTGACCGCGGCCCAGGGCTATCGGCAGGCCATTCGAAACCGTCTGGCCAGCTGTGGGCAGCCCCTGCAGCTTGCACTGGCAGAAGAGATCGAGGATGGCGCGCTGTGGCAACCGCTGGGGGAGACAGTGCCGGCCAACGTCTGGCAACAGGCCCTACCGCTCGCCCCCTATCGCGCGCTGGTGCTGCCCTTTCTCGACTACCCGCTGGCGATGGACCTGCTGAACGGCTCGCTGCAAAGCCCCGTGGCCCGGCGGCTGCACGATGCCCTGCTGAGCGGCTTGCCGGTACTTGCACTGCGCTATCACTGCGATCCCACGAGTGAACTAAATCAACTTTTGGGTGCGCAAACGAACACGGCGTATACCGGGCATATGCAGGCTGCGCTAACAGGTCTGAACGAGATTGGCGTTACCTTATGCACCATGAATGAGCTGCTAGATAAATTGGCATCGGACCACTTTGCAGACTTGAAACCAGTGAATACGGCGAGCCCCCCACGACGCTATCTCACCGTCAGCGATGTGGAGATGAACCCGATGCTGGCCCGTGCCCCCACGGCACAGCTAACCGATGCAGCGATTGATTTTTTGAAAAACAGTAAAAAAGAAAGAGAACCTTACCTTAAATAACAACCCCGGAGTTTAAGTTATGTCTTCAAAAGCAAAATGTTGGTTATGGATGCTGTTGGTGATTGTGTCCGAAACATCGGCAACCTCCACCTTAAAAATGTTCGGTAGCAGTGAGGGCGTCACTAAGATGCTACTGCTCGGCTTGCTCGTACTACTCTATTGTACCTGCTACTACTCACTCTCTCGTGCGGTAAAAGATATTCCAGTTGGACTTGCCTACGCTACTTGGTCTGGCACCGGAATTTTAGTCGTATCTACATTAGGTATGGCTTTTTATGGCCAACATCCAGACACCGCAGCCATTATCGGGATGGCAGTTATTGCAAGTGGCATAGTTATAATGAACGTATTTTCAAAAATGGGTAGTGAAGAAGATGACGCCTCATCAGGCGAAGCTTCAAAATAACAACGCTAACAATCCGATAATTAAAATTAAGGAATATACACCATGTTTAACATAGGTTTTTTATGGCTAGCACTATCCATCGGCTCTGAAATAACTGGCACCTCAATGATTAAAAAAACAAATGGATTTAGCAAGCTAGCTCCATCAGCATTAGTCGTTTGTGCCTACAGCCTTTGTTACTTTGCTCTGACACGTGCAATGAGTACAATTCCCGTAGGCGTTGCCTATTCACTTTGGTGTGGATTTGGTATCGTTGGCGTTACAATCTGTTCTATGATTCTGTATAAGCAGAAGCCTGATTTACCCGCAATAGCAGCTATGATTTTGATCATTTCAGGCGGTGTGATTATGAATGTATTCTCTGCGATGTAAATTGTACGGGAGCCTTCACCAATATCGGTAAAGGCTCCCGTTGTTTTAAAAACCACCAGGTATTATCTTGACAAAGAAGCAGGTTAAACAACATACATCACCAGCTACATACTCGTTCATCTAAAAACATTCATGCAGCACCTAAATAAAATTCTATTTTGGACCAAGTGTCATATGTGCAACATAAGTGCTGTGACAATTTAAATAGCTTACCGATGCAGAAAAAATGGAAAATTTCTAACTTTCTAAGTGCAAAGATAGATGACTAAAACTACTGCATAACTCTCCCCCTCTAAACCATCCACGCAGGCACTGTCGTGTAGCCACTGTAGCCATCGTGTAGCCACTAAAAATATACCCAGTGGCTACACCTCTATCCCTTGATACATAAGGCACACAGCGGTTTTTTGTTGTGGTGTAGCCACTGTAGCCACCATTTTTGCTTGTTCTTTCACGCGCGCGCACGAGGCCGAAATGGAAAGGGCCACACTCGGTGGCCCTTGGCTCCTGCTAACTGGGGTTAATCATCCTCTAAGCCATCTCCTTCATCACCCAATACTCTCTCTCCCAGCACATACACCCTCATCCCCTTCCCCATCCCCGGCAATCTGACCTGTCGCTGTAACCGCTTCTTGTCTTTGCCAGTGAGAAGATAGCCAGCCTCAAGGCACAAGATGGCCGCTCGTTTGGGGTCTCTCCCTTTGGTGATCTCAAGCCAGCCTTGGGGCAGCACAAAGAAGCTCACACAATCCGACTCCACCTTACGGTAGCCCACCATATTGGCTGGCCGGTGGTTGGCATCGAACCAATCAGCAAAACGAGTGAACTGATGAGCAAAGACAAAACCACGTACCTGCATCAGGGTGGCTGCGTCCTCCTGATTTCCCAGGTGCCCCCGTTCTGCCAGCCAAGCCTTGAGGCAGACCCTCACCGCCCTGATGGCTTCTCCCTCTGGCCAGCCGGTCACCCCCAATCGGGTGGCCAGTTCCCCGGCCGCCGCTACCAGCGCAAACCGGTTGATGGCTCGCCCTACCTGATTACCCGCCCCCTTGGGTGTCAGCTCGGCAGCCAATTGCTTAATCTCAGCCCTCAACCGCTCACTGTGTTCATCTATCGCCTGGGTCAGGGCTTGCGCATAGATGCGAAAAGCGATGCCATGATGCTCTTCTGAATTGGTTTTGAGGGTGTCGGCAAAACTGCGGCCGCCATCCATGCCATGAAGCCACTCAAAGGCGCCATGGTGCCCGGTATCACTGGGGAGCTGGATTGTCCGCACCTCCATTCCGGCCTGGGTACTCTTCCCGGCACTGGCGGCATGGTCCTCAAGACTCAGCTCACCGGTGGAGAGGAATAGCAACCGCCAGGCTTTCCGCTCTCTCAGCTCGCCATCCTGTTTACTGCGGCCCTTGCCTTGGCCGTTGGCCAGCATGTAGGCAGTCTGACCAGCCTCCCGCCCGTCTAGCTCGCCCAGTTCATCCAGACAGAGCAGGGCATCATTGCGCCGGCTGGCGATCCCCTCGATGGCGTTACCGGTAGCCCGCCAGGTTTGGGCATAGCGGTCCGGGTGACCGTAGACACTGGCAGCCGCCTTCATCACGGTGGTTTTACCGTCGGTACTCTCCCCTTTGAGGTGAAAGCCTCCGCCCTCCATGCCGACCAAGGAGAGCAGAGGGGCCGCAAAGGCCAGGGACAGCGCAAAGCAGCGCCGAGAGTTGCCCACGGCCAGCCCTGCGACCCCCTGTTGCCAGCCGGCCAGGGTACCGTGCTCAGTAAAGTCGCTGCTGGTGTAACCGGCAGTCTGCAGAATGACCCGCTCGGCATCCGGCCCAATAGCGCCCCCTGGCAGCACATAAGCCTTACCATGCCATCCTGTGCGCTCGACACAGGTGATACGCCGCTTTGGTTGGCAGCTCATCAGGTAGGCCGCCAGCCTGCGTTTATGGCTGAGTTCGATAAAGGGCAGCCCCGCATCCAGTAGTGCGGCAAACACCTCTTCACCATTGCGCGGGACCAAGGAACGCACCGGCATGGCCCACTGGCGCACGCGCCCGGCACTATCTCGCCACTCGAGCAAGCGGCCATAGCCTCGGCCTTGCTCATCGGAGGTCTCAGCCAACACGTGGATAGGGCTGGCAATTGGGAGCCATTCTTGCCGGGCATCCTCCCCTCTACCGACGGTCATCAGGGCGCACAAGCGCGAGCCTCTCACCTCAAATCCAGCCGGTAACGCTTGCCCCTCCTCTGACTCACCTTTCACCAGATGAAGTGGGGCTACATTAACCATCCAGGGCGCTTCATCGGTGTTTGAGGCCACCTCCAATGTCTGTTCGAAAGCAACGATATCCACCAGCGGCCAATGCTCAGCATTCTGCCCTTGGTAACCACGATAGATCTCAGCCCTCGGGGCTTGCTCACGTAGAGCCATGATCAGGCGTTTGGCTTTCTTAGAGTGCAGATTGCCATACTGGTGAACGATGACCCGCTTGGTGGCATCACGATCTGCCATTTTGTAAAGCTTGCCCCCTTCGTCTAGTTGGGCCGGCCCCACGTACAGCACTTGCTCCGGTTCGAGCTCCGGATCAATCGGGTTCTCTGCTGCTATCGCGTCATTATGAGCACGCTGTAGGGTCGCCCTGATGCCAGCATCCCTGCTGGCTTGTTCACCGGTGTGGATCACGACAACCTGCAGGTCATCCAGGTCTGCAAACTTGAGGAAGGCACCGGCCCGGGATGGAGGACTACTACGATCCCCGGAACCAACAGTTCTTTGGAATACCGTTGTCATTGCATCTCCCTCCGCTTGCTCTCCTTGGTCAGCCGCTTGAAGAGTTCTCGTAGTACCGCGGGGCGAAGTGGATTACGTGATAATTCGCACCACATGCGGCGATTTAGAGTGTTGAGCAGTCGCTTACTCATGGCATGTCCCTCCCAGCAAAACGGTAACCAGCTCCTTGAACGCCCGCTCATCCAAACCGGCTTTCAGCTCTCGAGCCTCCTTCGCGGTGATAGCCACCGCAGCACCCTGGGTCTGGGCAATAAAACGATCACGGTCATTTCGGCAAAGGAAAGCACTCAGGGTGCCCCGCTGTGTACGCTTCCCTGTTCTGGGGTTAGGTGGACCAATAAAGGTCGGTGGATTCGTGCCATTGGCCCATGCGAAGTAAGTCATGACAACCTCCGTTGGCAGATAGCAGCCTCGCTACGCAAGGCATCAAGCAGAAACCGAAACTGTGTTCGCTCCTGAATGCTGAGGTCGGTTTGTTCTAGCAGCGCCTCAAACTGGTCGAGCAAGGCGTAAAGAGGGGGTGGATAAATGAGGTTCATACGATGAGCCCCCCATCAGGTGGGGTAACCCGGTAGGTGGTTATGCAACAGGGAGGGGGAGTGCAAAGGCGCCAAAGTGCGGCCGAGTGACACGGATGAGCAATCAGGGATCTGAGTCGGCTAGATAAAGCCTGGGTGGGGACAGTAGCCATAGTGGCAGCCTCCATATTGGTCAGATTTTCTCTACCACCAGAAGACGCCAATCTAAGTATGGTGGCAGCCCGGACAAGGTTGGCGTAACTGGTCAATATGGAACCCAGCGCCTCTTGCGAGGCCCTCGCCCGAACCGCCATAACACAGCTGAAGCTGCCAAGCGCATATAGCAAAGCAGCCCCAAGAGATGAGGGTCGAGTACCGACAAAAAACCACGCAAGAGCGTGGGTCGGCTCCATATTAATTCCCGAGACGCCAATCTCGGCAACGGATTTTGCCGTTGCAGGGCGAATCGTACCCCGTTGAACATTGAGGAACAAGCCCACCTCTTGGGATTTGAGCAAAGCTTCGTCCTGGGCAGTGAGCCCATATTGTTTTTTCATGGCATACCTCGGAATTAAGCTGCAGGAGGGAGGGGGTTGGACACTGGTGTACGAGCACAC
Source organism: Aeromonas sp. R2-4 (assembly GCF_040908365.1). Lineage (NCBI taxonomy): Bacteria > Pseudomonadati > Pseudomonadota > Gammaproteobacteria > Aeromonadales > Aeromonadaceae > Aeromonas > Aeromonas sp. R2-4. The sequence goes on along the minus strand of NZ_JBFODO010000040.1, from coordinate 33,919 downwards.
AGAATGGCTGCGTAGTCATCGTCCAAAGGGGTTGCTTGCCTCTGGTATCGCCAATGGTTGACCAGGGCCACCAGCTTATAGGCTTGCTCTCGGTCGGCTAGCCAATAGCGCTTGAAGCGGGTGGTCCCGCCGCCGCAGTGCTGGTGTTCGAAAAACGCATCGGTGATGTCTATCCCGTGGTTTCGACGGAGCAGGCCAATGCTATTGCGCAAGTTGAGATCATGGAGTCCAGCCAGGCCAGACAAGGCATTGACCCCCTGAGCCCCCTGCTCCAGCAGGTGGAGAGCAACCAATTCGTACTTGGTGATATGCTGACCCTGTTCAAGCTGGGTCGTACCATTCATGATGCGGCCTTTTTCTTTTTGCATCTTCCCCTCCTTAGGCAGCTTTGCCTTGAGCATTGATCCACTCATGAACATCTTCACAGCGCCAGGCAGTGACTCGCGCACCCAGCTTGATTGGCTTAGGGAATTTTCCTTCACCAACCATCCTCCACAACGTGGACTTGCTGAACGGCAATGGACCTACCTTGCTGGCCGTCGTTACCAGTTGTGCCTCTCGAATAAATCCTGTTTCTGGAATTTTCATGTGTGCTCTCCTGAAATGAAAAAGCCCGACACAGTGGTCGGGCTTAAGGGGGCTAAACAGTTATCGATAATGAATGGGGGTAAGTTTTGGTTTCGTCTCCTCCAATGCAAAAACCCGGCACGATGGCCGGGTTTGGATATGAAAAAGGCCCAATCTCTAAAGAATGGGCCATTATGGGGAAATCCTAACGTTGGTGTGATAACGAGTCAAGCAGTCGCGTAACGTGTCACATCCTCCTGCTACCTACCCTACTCGATTGAAGTTCACAGGACGAACATTGCTGCCCTGTTGTGACTCGTAGAAATCAGCCAGCCACTGCAAAAGCTTGCGGCGATCATCAAGGTACTCAGCCCGGTGATAGGCCGCCCGAACCTTGTTACGCTCAGCATGGGCAAGCTGGCGTTCGATCACATCAGGGTCAAAGCCCTCCTCATTGAGGATGGTGGATGCCAAGGCCCTAAAACCGTGTGGCGTGGCAATTCCTTTGTAACCCATTCGTCCCATAGCATAACTCAGGGTGTTTTCGCTGATGGGATTGGTCAACTTCCGTTCACTCGGGAACAACAGCTCACAATGTCCTGATATCTGACGTAGCTCCTCAAGCACAGCAAGAGCCTGACGGGAAAGAGGTACGATATGAGGTACCCGCATCTTCATACGTTCAGCAGGGATCCGCCATTCTGCTCGCGCCATGTCGAACTCATCCCAGCGAGCAAAGCGCACCTCACCAGGGCGAGTCATCGTCAACATCAATAGATGGATAGCTAGACGAGTTGCAGGATTCAGTGGCTCAGCAGCCAAGCGCCGGTAAAACTCCGGTAAGTCAGCACGTGGAAGTGCTGGACGGTGTTCTTGCTTGGTAGCCCTTAGCGCTCCTTTCAGGTCTTGGGCTGGGTTGTAGCTGACCCGCCCAGTCTGGATGGCGTAACGCATGACGGAACTGATCCGTTGCAGCACCCGCCCAGCAGTTTCAGTCGCTCCCCTAGCCTCTATCTTGCGCAGAGCATCCAACATGATCGGCGCTGTTAGTTCTGCTACCGGAACTAGCCCAAGATCAGGAAAAGCATCAGCTTCCAAAGACTCTATAACCCGCTGGGCATGAATTGGACTCCAGCGAGCTAGCTGACTCTGGTGCCACTCCCTGGCAATGACCTCAAAGCTGTTCTCACTGGCAAGCCGGCTGGCCACCTTGCTCTGCTTTCGGGCAAGACTTGGATCGATGCCATCAGCCAGCAGCCTCCGTGCTTCCTCTCTCTTAACCCTTGCTTCTTTCAAGGAAACCTCTGGATAGACGCCTAGCGCCAGGACCTTCTCCTTTCCACCAAAGCGGAACTTGAGGCGCCAGTACTTCCCCGATGAAGTTATAAGTAAAAAGAGTCCCTTTTCATCAGACAGCTTCTGCTGCTTACCAGTGAACTTGGCTTGTCGAGCTGCGGTATCAGATAGCGGCATGGGGGTATCTCCCGATTCAATTGGGGGTACATGACAGACGCTGGGGGTATAAGCCTCCACCTCACAGGCCAGGAATGGCGCGGGATTGCGGGCATGTGGGGGTACTTTTTATCCCAGTGGGAACATGTACCCCCAAAAGTACCCCCAAACTCGGGGGGATGTCATGAGGCCTTATGATACGACGAGAGACAACAAAAAACCCGCAAAGCCTTTAGCTATGCGGGTTTATGGTATGTCTTGAGACTGTATGAAACTATAGTTTGGTGCCCGAGGCCGGAATCGAACCGGCACGACGCGAACGTCGAGGGATTTTAAATCCCTTGTGTCTACCGATTTCACCACTCGGGCACCGCAATCGGTATCAAGCTCGCGTGGCGGGCTTGTCAATATGGAGGCACGTTCCGGAGTCGAACCGGACTAAACGGATTTGCAATCCGCTGCATAACCGCTTTGCTAACGCGCCATGCAAAAGAGAGTTGGCTCTCTATTTGTCTGAATTTGGAGCGGGAAACGAGACTCGAACTCGCGACCCCGACCTTGGCAAGGTCGTGCTCTACCAACTGAGCTATTCCCGCATTGGTCTGGCAGACTGCCTGACTACGAGGACGCATTCTAGCGATGTTCCTCGCCCAGTCAACCAGAAATATTTAATTACCTGATCGTTCGGGCATTTTTTGCCCTTTTTGAACAGTTTTAGCGCCTTTGGCCGTTTCCTGCCTCAAATCAGTGGAAACCTCACCTTGCGGCGCAAGTGACTCACAGGTTGGCGTGGTGGGTCAAATCGCCCCAGGCTGCCTTCATGTACTGGAACATCGACCAGAAGGTGAGCACGGTAGCGACATAGAGCATCACATAGGCGAGCCACACCATCCAGACGTTGTATTGCCAGATAAGGCCGGTGAGCGACACCATCTGGATCATGGTCTTCCACTTGCCAATCCAGCTGACCGCCACCGAGGAGCGTTTGCCGAGCTCGGCCATCCACTCACGCAGAGCGGAGATGATGATCTCGCGGCCAATCATGGTCATGGCGGGGATGGTCACCCAGATGGTGTTGTAGTGCTCGACGATAACCACCAGTGCGGCGGCAACCATGATCTTGTCGGCAACCGGGTCAAGGAAGGCGCCAAAGGCGGTGGACTGATTGAGCTTGCGGGCCAGATAGCCATCAAACCAGTCGGTGGCAGCGGCCAGAATAAAGATGATGGCAGCAGCCAGATAGGACCATTGATAAGGCAGATAGAACAGGATGACGAAGACGGGAATGAGCAAAATCCGGAAAAACGTCAACAGGTTAGGTATGTTTGTCATTATTTTCAGCCACTTCTTGTACGTCGCTACATAGTGCGCCAAAGCCGATTTGCGATGCAACCGCACTGGCGCCCGTCTTGGTCTTTTTAATCCATCAATCTTCTCAAAATGCGAGGGCCATTATGGCATTTACGGCCCCCCCGCGTCACGGCTCTTGTGCATCAAGGAGTTAGCGATTTTGCCATGCTGCTAACCCTGCTCAGGCGCTGTGCAAGCCATCGTGGATGGTCTGGGCCAGCTCCTGACTGATGCCGGGTACCTTGGCCAGTTCATCCACGCTCGCCTTTTTGACCTCCTGCAGGCCGCCCAGATATTTGAGCAGCGCCTGCCGCCGCTTTGGCCCCACCCCCGGAATATCCTCCAGACTGCTGCTGGTGCGGGCCTTGGCCCGTCTGGCCCGGTGGCCGGTAATGGCAAAACGGTGGGATTCATCGCGAATATGCTGAATAAGGTGCAAAGCGGGCATATCTGCCGGCAAATGCAACTCTTCGTGACTCTCCCCCATGATGAGAGTTTCCAACCCCGCCTTGCGGGTGACCCCCTTGGCAATCCCCACCAGCAGCGGATATTTACCGCCGAGAAACTCCAGCTGACGGGCCAGGATCTCCTCGGCGCGACGCAACTGGCCGAGGCCACCGTCGATAAACAGCACGTCCGGCACCTTATCGGGCTCCTGCTGCTTGCCAAAGCGGCGCTCCAGCGCCTGCTCCATCGCCGCGTAGTCATCACCGCCGGTGATGCCGTCGATATTGAAACGACGATATTCCGATGAGAGCGGCCCCTCCCGGTTGAACACCACGCAAGAGGCCACCGTGCGCTCCCCCATGGTGTGGGAGATATCGAAACACTCCATGCGGGCGATTGGGCGCTCCAGCTCCAGCAGCTCTTCCAGCTGGTCGTAGCGAGCAGTCATGGTGCTCTTGTGAGCCAGCCGTGATCGCAGTGCCGTCTCTGCGTTGATGGAGGCGAGCTTGATAAAGCGGGCCCGTTCGGCGCGGGTACGGCTCACCACCCGCACCTTGTAGCCTGCGGTCTGGCTCAGAGTCTCGGCGATGACGCTCTCGTCCTCAAGGGCCACATCGAGCAGCACCTCGCTCGGGATCTGCCGCCCCCCCTGCCCCGACAGATAGAACTGCAGCAAGAAGGATTGCACCACCTCATCGAGCGGGGTGTCAGCAGGCACTTTCGGGAAGTAGCTGCGCGATCCGAGCACCTTGCCCTGACGGATAAAGAGCACGTGGATGCAGGCTGCGCCTTGCTCGAAGGCGACCCCCACCACATCCAGCTCGTCCAGCACGTTGCCGCTCACCGACTGCTGTTCGGTAACCCGGCGCAGCGCCAGGATCTGATCACGATAGCGGGCCGCCTCTTCAAAGCGCAGATCGCCGCTGGCGGACTCCATCTTGCCCACCAGCTCGCCAATCACCTGCTGGTTCTTGCCCGCCAAAAATAACTTGGCCAGCTCCACCTGCTGGGCATATTCGGCTTCGCTCACCAACCCGGGCACGCAAGGACCGGCGCAGCGCTTGAGCTGATAGAGCAGGCAGGGACGGGTGCGGTTGACATAGACCGCATCCTCGCACTGGCGCACCGGAAAAATCTTCTGCATCAGATGCAAACTCTCGCGCACCGCGCCGCCAGAGGGGTACGGGCCGAAGTACTCTCCTTTGATCTTGCGGGCACCGCGATGCACGCCGATGCGTGGATGCTGGTGCGCGGTGATGATGATCCAGGGGTAGGATTTGTCGTCTCGCAGCAGCACGTTGTAACGGGGTTGGTACTGCTTGATCAGGTTGTGCTCGAGGATCAGCGCCTCGGTCTCGGTGTGAGTGACGGTGACCTGGATATCGGCGATCTGGCGCACCAGGGTGCGGGTCTTGATGCTGTCGACGTTGGTGCGAAAGTAGGAGGCGAGCCGCTTTTTCAGATCCTTGGCCTTGCCCACGTAGATCACGGTGCCACCGCTGTCATACATGCGGTAGACGCCACTTTGATGGGTGACGGCGCTCAGAAACGCCTTGCTGTCGAAGAGAGGTTCGGGAGAGAAGGTCATCAGCTACTCGGCTCACACAAAGGCAAAAATTGACGGGCAGAGCATACTGCCCCCGCCGCCTGAAAAGCAAAAGGGCAGAAAAGCAAAAAGGCGGCACGCGCCGCCTTTGTGACCACACGCCACCCGATTAGAGGGTATCGGCATCCAGCATGCCATAGCGAATGGCCAGATGGGTCAGTTCCACGTCACCGTTGATCCCCAGCTTGCTGAACAGACGATAGCGGTAGCTGTTGACCGTCTTCGGGCTCAGGTTGAGCTGCTCGGAGATATCGGTCACCTTCTGCCCCTTGGTGATCATCATCATGATCTGCAGCTCGCGCTCGGAGAGGGACTTGAAGGGATTCTCGTCAGCGGAGGCAAATTGGCTGAGGGCCATCTGCTGGGCAATCTCCGGGGAGATGTAGCGCTGACCGGAGTGCACCAGCCGGATCGCCTGGATCATCTCGTCAGGGGCAGCCCCCTTGGTCAGGTAACCGGCGGCGCCGGCCTGCATCACCTTGGTGGGGAACGGATTTTCTGAATGAATTGTCAGCACTATGATGCGCACATCGGGGCGGATCCGCAGAATTTTGCGGGTCGCTTCCAGACCACCAATACCCGGCATGTTCATGTCCATCAGGATCACGTCCGGATGGTGTTGGCGACAGAACGTAACTGCTGTCTCGCCGCTCTGTGCCTCACCCACCACCTTGATCCCGCGCACATCTTCAAGAATGCGTCTTATCCCTGTACGCACCAGCTCATGATCATCGACCAGGAATACATTTATCACCCAAACACCCCGTTTTATCTCGTTTTAGCCGCCCGGTTAGGGTTAACAGGGCGTCTTGCATCATAACCAAACTCGTCGCTTTGGCAAACCATGCACGCCAAAAGTTTGAGAAAACCCATGTTTAGCGTTTAAAATCAAATAATTATATAAAAATTCAAAACAAAAAACGGTGTCTTGCGACACCGTTCTTCATGACGTTAGTGCTGTAGCCATCACTTGGCCAAAAAGGCCAGCACCTTCTCCAGATCGGCCTGGGTATCCACCCCGACCGGCGGCGCTTCAAGGGCCTGGGCGACGTGGATCTTCTCCCCATACCAGAGCACCCGCAGTTGCTCCAGTGCCTCGACCTGCTCCAGCACGCTCGGTGCCCAGTCCACATAACGCAGGATAAAGCCGGCGCGGTAGGCATAGATGCCGATATGACGCTGGTAATGATCGCCAATCTGCTCGTGGCTCTTGGCAAAGCGATCCCGATCCCAGGGAATGCTGGCGCGACTGAAGTAGAGGGCGTAGCCATCCTTGTCAGTCACCACTTTCACTGCGTTCGGATTGAACGCCTCTTCGGCATCCTTGATCGGCACCGACAGGGTCGCCATCGGCGCCGTGGCGGCGGCCAGATTATCCGCTACCTGACGAATGATGGCGGGCGGAATGAGCGGCTCATCCCCCTGCACATTGACGATGATGGTATCGGCGGCAAAGCCGTAGTGACGGCACACCTCGGCCAGACGCTCGGTGCCGGACTGGTGATCCGGTGAGGTCATGCACACCTCGACGCCGGTGCTCAGCAGTGCCTGCTGTACCCGGGCATCGTCAGTGGCGACGATCACTCGATCGGCACCTGATTGCAGGGCTTTTTCCACCACGTGCTGCACCATGGGCTTGCCATGAATATCCGCCAGCGGCTTGCCCGGCAGCCGGGTTGACGCATAGCGGGCAGGAATGACGACGACGAAACTCATGACGGCAGCTCATCGCTGTTGAGCGGACGGGCACGGTTCTCCAGTAGTACCGGGATCCCCTCCTCCAGCGGATAGGCCAGCTTGTCGAAGCGGCAGACCAGTTCATGAACTGCTTTGTTGTAGTGCAACTTACCCTTGCAGACCGGGCAGGCGATGATGTCGAGCAACTTGATGTCCAAAGCCAAAACGATACTCCTTCAACGATGTCGCGCTGGCGGCTTCATCACGCCAGCGATGGATGTCGAGCAACCAGCTATTCCATGCGGGGCATATTCCCCCCCTGCTCCCCCGCCGAGGCGAGAGAGATTAATCTTGTGCCTTGGTTACGCCTTGCGCCTTTCCACTCGTGTTCAGCTTGTGCAACAAGGTATCGAGCAAGGAGGCGGGCAACTCGGCGCTGACCGGCAGATACCACCAGTTATCGAGGGCAAACGGGCGGCACTTGACCGCATCCTTCTCGGTCATCAGCAGCGGCTTGCTGGCAAAGCGCCCCACCAGCTCATCCCGATCGAAGGGGTGATGATCGCCGTAGGCGGCCTGCTGATCCAGCTGATAGCCGAGCCCTTCCAGGGTGGCAAAGAAGCGGGGCGGATGACCAATCCCCGCAAGCGCATCAACCGGCCCCGACAAGGGGGCGGCCAGCGGGGCATCGTCGCGCACCCGGCGCGGGGTGTCGGCAACCAGTTGCATGGGGTACTCCCCCTTGCCCGGCTCGCCGCCGTTGCAGATGATGGCGTCCACCCGTTTGAGACGAGTGACCGGCTCGCGCAGCGGCCCCATCGGCAGCAGGCAGGCGTTGCCGAAACGGCGCGCTCCGTCCACCACCACCAGCTCGATGTCGCGGGCCAGCGCATAGTGCTGCAGACCATCGTCGGTGATGATGATATCCACCTCACCGCTCTGCTCCAGCAGTCGTACCGCGTCGGCCCGTTTCGGGGCAACCACCACCGGGCAGCCGCAGCGCCGGGCAATCAGCACCGGCTCATCTCCGGCCTGCGCCGTAGTGCTGGTCTCATCCAGCCGATAGGGGTAATGGGGCGCCTTGCCACCATAACCACGGCTCACCACCCCTGGGCGATAGCCGCGGGCTTGCAACTGCTCCACCAGCCAGACCACCACCGGCGTCTTGCCGTTGCCCCCCACCGAAATATTGCCCACCACGATCACCGGCAAGGAGGCGCGATACCCCCTGCGCCAGCCGTGACGATAGGCGTAGCGGCGGCTGCCGCTGATAACGGCGAACAGCAGGGCAAAGGGGGCCAGCAACCAGCGCCAGCCACTTTTGCGATACCAGAGCCGTTCCAGCATCAGGCCTTGCTTCCCGCGTTGCCAAACTGAATGGCGCGCAGTTGGGCATAGGTGCCGCGCTGCTCCATCAGTGCTGCGTGGTTACCGCGCTCGACGATGTGCCCTTCGTCGATCACCAGGATCTCGTCCGCCTTCTCGATGGTGGAGAGACGGTGAGCAATCACCAGCGAGGTACGGGCCTTGCAAAGCTCGTCGATAGCCGCCTGAATGTGGCGCTCGGACTCGGTATCGAGGGCCGAGGTGGCCTCATCCAGCAGCAGAACCGGCGCATCGCGCAACAGAGCGCGGGCGATGGCCACACGCTGGCGCTGACCACCGGAGAGGGATGCACCGTTTTCGCCAACCACAGTGTCATACCCGTTGCTCATCTTGCTGACAAACTCGTCGGCGTGAGCGATACGGGCGGCCTGCACGATCTGGTCGCGGCTGTATTTGTCTTCTGCGGCGTAGGCGATGTTGTTGGCCACCGAGTCATTGAACAGGTGGACATGCTGGGAGACCAGCGCGTACTGCTTGCGCAGCTCGCTCAACTTGTATTCGCGGATGTTGATGCCGTCCAGCAGGATCTCGCCCTGATCGATGTCGTAGAAACGGGTCAACAGGCTGGCAATGGTACTCTTGCCAGAACCGGAACGGCCCACCAGCGCCACCGATTTACCCGCCTCCACCTTGAAGCTGACGTTGTGCAGCGCCGGGGTGTCCTTGGTCGGGTAGGTGAAGGTGACGTTGCGAAACTCGATCTTGCCGCGGGCACGCTCCAGAGTACGGGTGCCGGTATCCTGCTCCGGCTCGGTGTCGAGCAGGCCAAACAGGCTGTGGCAGGCGGTGATGGCGCGCTGGAACTGGTTGTTGACGTCGGTCAGGCTTTTCAGCGGCTTGAGCAGCATCATCATGGAGGTGATCATGACGGTAAACGTACCGGCAGTCAGGGTTGATTTGACGCTGTCAATGGTCGCGACGTAGAGGAAGGCCGCCAGCGCGATGGAGGCCACCATCTGCACCACTGGACTGCCGATGGCATCGGCGGCGACCATCTTCATGGTCTGCTGGCGCATATTGTTGCTGACCTGGAAGAAGCGTTTCTCTTCCACCTTCTGGCCACCAAACATCAGCACCTCTTTGTGCCCTTTGAGCATCTGCTCGGTGGATGTGGTGATATCCCCCACCGCCTGCTGAATGTGACGGCTGATCTGGCGGAAACGACGGCTGATAAGTCCGATGATGACACCTACCAGCGGGCCAACCACCAGGAAAATCACCGACAGCTGCCAGGAGTGCCAGAACATCAGGCCGAGCAGACCGACCACGGTCGCCCCTTCCCGCACCAGGGTCACTAGCGTGGTGCTCGCCGCCGAGGAGACCTGACTGGCGTCATAGGTCACCTTGGAGAGCAGATGACCGGTGTTCTGACGGTCGAAGAAGCTCATCGGCATCGCCACCATGTGATTGAACACCTGCTGTTGCAGACGCATCACGACGTGGTTGCCGACCCAGGCCATGCAGTAGTTGGAGAGAAAGTTGGCGACACCGCGCAGGGCCACGATGCCGAGTACGAAGAAGGGCATCCATTTCAAAACGGTGCTGTCGTTGCCATTGATGCCCTGATCGATCAACGGCTTGATGGAGTAGACAAAGGTGGTATCCACGGCGGCGTAGCCCAGCATCCCGATGATGCCACCGACCAGGCCCAGCTTGCGATCACGGACATAACCGAGCAGGCGTTTGAATACTGGCCAGCTCTCTTGTGAGGTTTCTTGTTGCATGAATAGCCGTTAGTAATGGAAATGACGGGCTATTCTAGCCAAAGCGCAGGCTTACACCAAGCGCCGCCACCTATATCGCATTCCTACACGGCAGAAATGGCCGATTATTGCTCAAACCAGACTCGCGGTCGCCACCACTCGCCACTGCGTCGGTACCAGGGCCCCACATCTCGCTCGGCAGTGACGCTCAAGCCCGCTGCGGTGGGTTCGACCAGCATCGCCCCTTGCTGACCGGTGATCCACTGGCGGGCATCCCGATAGCGGGCCACCACATCGGGACGGGGAAAGCCCCACTGATTCATAAAACCGGCACTGTGGATCACCTCCTTTGCCGCTACCGCCGCAACAAACGGGGGCGTGGAGGAGGTGCGACTGCCATGATGGGGGCTCACCAGCAAGGTGCTGGCCAACCCCTCCCCCTCCAGCGCCACCAGCCGCTGCTCGGCCTGCCGCTCGATATCGGCACTGAGCAGCACGCTGCGCTGCCCATCGCTGATACGCACCACGCAGCCATCGTTATTGCGCCCGCCACCGGGGCGCTCGGGCCAGAGCACTGCAAACGAGAGCCCCTGCCAGCGCCACTGTTGCCCACGCTGGCAGAGCGTTGTTCCCCCACTGAAGGGGTAAGAGGAAAGCTCGTGACGCACCGGCATGGCGCTGAGCAGTCGCTTGCGATTGCCGGCATGGTCCCGATCCTTATGACTGATGATGAGGCGATCGATGACCCGGATCCCCAGATGGCTCAGCTGGGGCAGGATCACCGCGTCCGCCATGTTGTAGCCTCCGGGATAACGATCGCCGGTGTCATAGAGGATGGCACGCTCCCCCTTGCTGATCAGCACCGCCAGCCCCTGCCCCACATCCAGCACCCGCAGTTGCCAGCGGGCAGGTGTTGGCCAGAGCGCCAACAACAGCGCACACAGACCCGGTAGCAACAGCCAGCGTGCCGGGCGCCACTTTGCGGCGAACCAGATCAGCAACAGCAGGGTGCAAAGCGGCAGCCACCAGCCGGGCAGTGGCCACCACAGTTGCAGTTGATCGGCTAGCCAGTTCAGGATCGTCAGCACCCACCCGAGCCCCAGATCCGCCAGCCAGAACAGACCGTAGGCGAGCGAGGTGAAGAGCGGCGCAAGCAGCACACCGATCAGGGCCAGCGGAATGATAGCGATACAAAAGAGCGGCACCGCCAACAGGTTGATCACCATGGCAAGGGGCGCTATCCCCTCGAACAACGCCAGCTGCAGCGGCAGTAGACCGAGCAGCAGCCAGAGCTGGATCTGCCACAGTCCCGGCTTGTCGTGGAGATATCCCACCAGCAGCAAGATGGCCACCGCCAGAAACGAGAGCCAGAAGCCGGCCGAATAGAGTGCGAAGGGATCCCAGAGGGTCAGCACAACAAAGGCCCACAGCCAGATGCGCCAGGCCGGCCACTCTCGCCGACTCCAGCGCAACACACTCCACACCAGCACCATGATCAGGGCCCGCTCGGTGGCTACCGCAAACCCTGCCAACGCGCTGTAGACGGCGGCAAACAGCAGGGAGGTGATGATGGCGCCGCGCAGACCAAACAACCTGCCCAACCACCACCCGAGCACTGCCACCAGCGCGATGTGTTGCCCTGAAATGGCGATGATATGGGTCAAACCACTGCCACGAAACAGCTCCCACTGGGCATCCGTGATGCCGCTCTGCTCGCCAAAAGTGAGCGCAGCCAGCAAGGGAGCATGGTCAAGCGGACGCCAACTCTCGGTCGCCGCGCCCAACCAGCGTTCGCGCCACCCCACAGGTGCTTGTTGAATGTCGATCACCCGACGCAGATTGCCGGTGGCGGTGATCCCCTTGCCCAGCAGCAGACGCCGCCCATCCAGCCCCGCCTCGTTGGCAAGACCGTGAGCCGGTTTCAACGAGGTCACCAGGGTGATCCGGCTGCCTACCGTCATAGCGGGTAATGCCTGATAGGCATTGACCCGGATCAGGGGCTCAGGTGTCACCGGTTGCTCGTCGAGGGTGCTCACCCGCAGCAGCAGCCGGACAAATTTATCCCCCTCGGGCTCTGCACTTTGCAGCTCTGCGGTTATCATGTGGCTCGTCTGATCGCCCAACCGCTCCAACCAGGCCAGCCGATAGGCAAGATTGGCCTGCATCCAGAGGATGCCGAGCAGGAGAAACAGCCACCGCCAGGTACGGCAATATGCAAGGGGGATCAGCAGGGACAGCAACAGGCCCCCCCATGCAAGTGAAGGTAACCATGGCCAGAGCAGTGAGGAGCTTGCCCCCAGGGCAAACGACAACAGACGCAGATCCATGGAGCAAGTATTTAGCAAGGTTTCAATATGCCCAAACGACTCATTAAACGCTGGATGCCCGATCAGCAAACCCTGAAAGAACACAAGCACCTGCGGCTGTTCGGCAAACTGCTGCTCGATGCCAACCTCTGGCACCTCAACCGCCGCTCGGCCGCCGGGGCATTTGCGGTGGGCCTCTTCATGGCCTGGGTGCCGCTCCCCTGCCAGATGCTGTTGGCCGCCGGTGGCGCCATCCTGTGCCGGGTCAATCTGCCACTCTCGGTGGCGCTGGTCTGGCTCTCCAACCCCTTTACCATGCCGCCCCTGCTCTATGGCGCCTATCTGGTGGGTTGCCAGCTCATGGGACATTCCGCGCAGCAGATAGAGATTGAATTCACCTGGGAGTGGCTGGTCTCGGTACTGGGCACAGTGGCACCACCGCTGTTGCTGGGCTCGCTGATCCTGGCCCTGCTCAGTTCCCTTATCGGCTACACCCTGATCCGCACCTTCTGGCGGATCAGCACGGTGCGCCAGTGGCAAAAACGCAAGATGGCCCGCCCATGCTGAGTCGCTGGTTTGCCCGCTTCAAGCTCGATCCCGATACCCTGCGCCAGCAGAAGTGGTTTGCCCTGTTTGGTGAGCGACTGCTTGCCCCAGCCCTCTGGCAAGGGGGAACACGCGCCCTGAGCGGCGCGGTAGCAGCCGGGATCTTCGCCTGCTGGTTCCCCATCCCGATGCATTCGCTCATCGCAGTCGGTCTGGCGCTGGCATTCAGCCTCAACCTGCCACTGGCGCTGCTGGCGGTCTGGTTCAACAATCCGCTGACCCTGCCGTTCATGTATCTCTACGCCTATCGCACCGGCTGTCTGGTGCTGCACCAGACGCCGGAGCCCTTCCACCTCAGCTGGACCCTCCACTGGCTGGAGCAGGAGGCTGCCACTCTGGTGCCTCCCTTCCTGCTCGGCAGCCTGCTGCTGGCGGTACTCACCGCCCTGAGCGGCGGCGCCCTGACCGCGCTGCTGTTGCAACTGCGCAAGCTGTGGCAAGGTGCCCGCCACCACTGAGCCGCCCTTACCCTTGTTTGGCGATCAGCCGTTGGCGATCAAAAAAGCCCGTCACCAAGGTGACGGGCTTTTTCATGGCATAGAACCAGAGCGCAAGGTGATGCGATTACAGCACCTTGGCGATCGCCTCGCACAGAGGAACGATATTGGCGCGGGTAATACCGGCTACGCTGATCCGGCCGGAGCCGACGATGTAGATGGCAAATTCGCTCTTGAGGCGCTCCACCTGATCCTTGGTGAGGCCGGAGAAGGAGAACATGCCGTTCTGCTCGCGGATAAAGCTGAAATCCTGGCTCACGCCGAGGGCAGCCAACTTCTCTACCAGCAGTTCGCGCATCTCGCGAATACGCACCCGCATAGCGGCCACTTCTTCGACCCACTCGGCATAGAGAGCCGGATCGCTCACCACGGCGGTGACCACAGCGGCACCGTGTGACGGCGGGTTGGAGTAGTTGGCACGGATCACTGTCTTGACCTGAGTGAAGGCCACATCGGCGATCTCTTTGGTCGCGCTCACCAGCGTGAAGGCGCCGACCCGCTCGTTGTAGAGGCCGAAGTTCTTGGAGAAAGAGCTCGCCACCAGCAGCTCGTCATGGCACTCGGCGAAGATGCGCAGGCCTTCGGCATCCTCTTCAATACCACGGGCAAAACCCTGATAGGCGAAGTCAAACAGCGGCAACCAGCCGGCGGCAGCACTCTGCTTGGCCAGCGCGCGCCACTGATCGCTAGTGGGATCGATACCGGTCGGGTTGTGGCAGCAGCCGTGCAGCAGCACCAGCTCACCCGGCTGCACTTCGGCCAGCGAGGCCTGCATGGCAGCAAAGTCGAGCCCCTTGGTGGCGGCGTCGTAGTACTTGTACCACTTGACGGTCAGACCGGCGGCCTGGAACACGCTGACGTGGTTGGCCCAGGTGGGATCGGAGATCCAGATGGTCTTGGCCAGACCGTTGCGCACCACAAATTCGGCCGCGATACGCAGGGCGCCGGTGCCGCCCGGCGCTTGCGCGGTCTTGGCGCGGCCACTGGCAACCAGCGCAGAATGCTGCCCGAACAGCAGTTGCTGCACGATGCGGCCATATTCGATATTGCCTTCAATACCGAGGTAGTTCTTGGTCTTCTCGTCGGTCAGCAGCTTCTGCTCGGCTTTCTTGACGCAGTGAAGAATGGGGGTGGCACCGGACTCGTCCTTGTAGATCCCTACGCCCAGATTGATCTTGTGGCTGCGAGAGTCAGCGCGGAAGGCTTCGGTCAGGCCCAGGATCGGATCCGCTGGGGCGGCAACAACCTTTTCAAACATGGTATTCCCTGTATTCCGTTGAGTTCGTTGGGTGGCAAAGCGGCTTGATAAACAAAAGCGCTCATCTGGCGAGCGCTTCGTCAACTCTTTATATCACCGCGTTCAATGAGGGAAAACCGCTTTTTGGCTCGCTTTCAGACCAATTTCAACCAACGGCATGCCACGCTGGCGCCAGTGCGCACACCTCGGCCGACAAGCCACCATTGGACTCAACCAAACCGCTACAAACTGCTAACAATGACTTGGGGATCCGGCTCGGTTCCCAGGGCCGGGCCTCAGTCAAAGGTTGGGCATACGCACTGAGGATGGGGGCCAGATCACGAGGCAGCCACCAGCTGGCCGGACGACCCAAGCGCTGGGCCAGCGCCTGCAGCCGATCAACCCCGGCAGGGTCGAGGGCGGTGAGATGACTCCACAACACATTGGGGGGCAAGGCGGCCACCACCTGCTGTAAGGCTAGAGGAGCCGATGGGGGTGCCCACACCAGCAAGGTGCCGGGTTCAAGAGGCAGCTCGGCAAAGGCGCCGACGCTATCGGTGGTGATCACCCGCTCGATACTCCCCTCCCCCCACAGGATCTTGCCAAGACCCGCCAGGGTGCGCTCGGGTAGGGCCACCTCCCCCAGCGCCTGCAACCAGGGGGCTGCGTCGATCAGGGTGCCGCCACTGAAAAAGAGGCTGAACGGCTGGGCGGCGCGCAAGCGCAACAGCTGATCGGCACAGAGCCGGATCCCCTTGTCCTCGAAATCGATCTGCTCGTTGGGGGTGAAGTTCACCTCTGACTTGCGATAGAGCGCCGCCAGCACCCGTTCGTTGACCTGCTCCCCCAATTGCCAGCCCTGAGCATGCAACCACTCCTCTGGCTCGGGGGGAGCGGTGGCGATCTCGGCCAGCATCAGCTCGCGGGTGAGATAGCGCCGCCCGGCCGGGGTGAGCTCATAGCTGTGGCTGCCATGGGCGAGCAGCAGCTGGTTATCCTTGAGCAAGCCCACCAGCGGTTGCCACTGGCGGCCACGGATCACCACTGGTGAGTGGCTCAGCAACTGCTGCGCCAGTGCCCGCCATTCGGGGTGACTAAAGTCGATCAATTACAATCCATCCCTGTCAGTGCTCAATCGGATAAACAGCCTGAAAAGGTACCGTTACAGGCCGATGACGCCAAGCCTTCCGCGCCAATTACGTGACCTCGCTCCCTGCAATTTTCCCCAGACAGAAGAGCCCACCGTGGGGTGGGCTCTTCCTTGGATAACACTCGACGCTTATTCGACGTTGAGGCGCAGCTCGGCATCGTGCCAACCCAGTGGCAGGGTCAGCAGCTGATCGATCAGCTCCCGGCGATCTGATTTCTCCAGATAGGCGAGATAGAGCGGACGACTCAGCGGCTGGCCCCCTTCTACCAGATGCAACGCCCCCTTCTCGAGGAAGGGGCTGACCATCCGCCGTGGCAGGTAGGCAGCGCCACCGTTGGCCAACACAAACTGCAACGCCATGCTGGCGGAGCTGGAGTGCAGCACCGGGGTCTTTTGCAGGCTCTGCAAGCGGCTGGGTTGCGGCTCGAAGCTGGTACCCCAGTCGAGGTGGATGTGCGGCATCTGCATCAGGTTGTCGGCATTGGCGGCCGGATCCCGGCTCACCAGCTCGAACACCAGCTCACCGATGGGATGCAGGGCAATCTCGTCGATCTTGGTGGGCTCGGAGAGCAGGGCCAGATCGAGGGAGCGCTCCAGCAACTGGCGGCAGAGGTGCTCGCGGGAAGCAGTTTCCAGCCGCACCGCCAAACCGGGCGCCAATGCATAGATGTGATTGAGCCAGTCGTTGAAATCGAGCTCCCAGAACACCGCGGGCGCGCCGATGGCCAACTGCTGGCTGAATCCCGGCGAGAGCGCCACATCCTGCTTGGCACGACCAAGGGTGTGCAAGATGGCGTCTGCGTAGGGCAGCAGACGCTCACCGGAGGCGGTCAGGCGGATGTTGTTGCGATGACGGGCAAACAGACTGACACCCAGTTGCTGCTCTAGCTGGCGGATCCGGAAACTCACCGCCGACTGGGTCAGGTAGAGATTTTCAGCAGCCCGGCCAAAATGTCGGGTCTTGCTCACCTCGATAAAGGTCCGAAGCAGCTCGGTATCCATTAATCGATGGACTCGTCACTGCCACCGCCGCTGCCACCACCGACATCAAAGCTGCCGCCACCGCTGCTCTCTTCGCTGGCGCCGCCAACGACGGTGCAGAGGCGATGAACGCGCTTGGGACCGATCACCTTGAGGTATTTGAACCACACCTTGGCATGGGGGTTGGCACCGGCTTCGCCGGATTTGACCTGCTCGACGAAGGCGGACTCGACATCGTCACGGGGTGCCAGATTACCCTGGTAGAGTGCCAGCATGGCGGTACCATACTTTTCCAGACTGTCCGCTTCGGCCACAGTGAATTCGCCACTGCGACGCAGGCCACGGGGAAAATGTTTGAAGTCGTTGAAACGCTTGTCTGATTCGAAGCTCATAGTGCTCTTTTTTCTGGTTAGTTTGACCTTTGCGGGCAAGTATCATCAGGCCATCGCCGAGTGCAAAATCAATTTTCTCACTATGTTAATAAATATCTTTTATCGAAGTCACTTTGCCCCATAGCTGACGCCGATTTTGTGGCATAACACACAAAAAACGTTGATAAATAATAAACTTATGTAAACGTGCAGCCAATTTGCACGTCACTTTCTGGACTGTGCAGGCAAAAATAAAGCGCCATACGGCGCTTTATTTATCACATCAGGTGAACCAGCTGAACCTTTGGTTCAAACATGCTTACTCAATCATGGCCGGTTGGGCCAGGTTGTCGGCACGCCACAGACGGTAGCGCACTTCATACTCCTGCGGCACGTAGATCACGAACGGCAGTTTTGAGTTGTAGTTCACGAAGAAGCCCTGACCGTAGATCTGGACGAAGGTCTCTTTCTGCTGGTTATCCGGGCACATCATCAGGGTGCTGATGGGGTCGGAGACTTTGCCCAGTTTCAGGTAGTTGTAGCCCCAGCCTTTGACGCTGTGCTGTTCCAGGTTGCCTGCAAAACGCGGTACGTTGCAATCAACCATCATCTTTTTGCCGACCTGCAGCTCGACCATCATGTCGGCTTCTTTCTCGACTTCAGGCAGGCGGATCACCACACGTTCCTGATTCACGTCAGCGGCTGGGAACATGCTGATATCAAATTTTTTCGGCTCGGCGGCGAAAGCATGGCCACCCAGCAACAAGGCGCCCAGCAGGCTAAAACGCAATACGGTTTTCATCTGTACCTCATGGGGTTGGTTCAACGCCGCTAGACTAACCGCTCTGCCGATTTCATGCCAGCGATCTGCTACGTAAAAACTGCGTAAAATGATGCAGATCCGGCACACCATGACGTGATCTGGCTATTTTCTGACAGGGCGCACACTCCCGTTACGGGAACCTGAAACAAAAAGCGAGGCCAATTGGCCTCGCTTTGCATTCAAATGGCGCCAGAGTGCTATTTGGCCGCCTCTTGATGGGCCTTGATGACGGCCACCGCCTTGTCGGGGAAGTCGCTGAACACCCCGTCCACATCGGCCTGATAGAGGAAGATGTTAAGGAGATCGGTGAAGTCCTTGGCATAGGCCGGGATCTGCCCCTCATCCTGACGGAAGGTATAGGGGTGAACTTTCAGGCCCGCCGCATGGGCTTCTTTTACCATGCCGGTGAAGACCGGTTTGCCCAAAGTGCCCGGCTCGGTGACGATCATCGGTTTCCACGGGCCAATCCCTTCGGCATAGCTGGCGATGGTTTTCATCGCTCCCGGCTTGAACATCCAGTCATAGTTGTAGGGGGTCGCCTTACCCTTGGCGTCGTAGACCATGGTCTCGTTCCAGTCGGTCTCGGCCATCAGCTGCACCAGTTTCAGATCCATACCCATGGCGGGCATCAGCTCGCTGTTGATGCGCTTGAGTTCATCGGCATCGAAGCACTGCAGATAGACCTTGTCATCCTTCCCGGTATAGCCGTACTCCTTGAGCACCTTCAGCACCGCCTTGGAGATATCCTTGCCTTCGTGACGGAACAGCCAGGGCGCCTTGATCTCCGGATAGATGCCGATGTTCTTGCCGGTGCTCTTGTTGAGCCCCTGGATCATCTCGATCTCCTCCTGGAAGGTATGGATCTTGAAGTCTGACTTCCAGAGCGGGAAGCGGGCCGGATAGACCGGCACCTGCTTGCCATCCACCAGCTGGAACGGCTCGGTCATACGCAGGGAGCGCACCTCGTCCAGGGTGAAATCCACCACATAATAACGGCCGTCCGGACGGGCACGACCGGGGAAGCGCACCGCCACATCGGTGATGCCATCGAGGAAGTGATCGTGCATCACCACCAGCTGGTCATCCTTGGTCATGACCAGATCCTGCTCCAGATAGTCGGCCCCCATGCCATAGGCCAGCGCCTTGGACTCCAGGGTATGCTCGGGCAGGTAGCCGGAAGCGCCACGGTGGGCGATCACCACCTTGCCTTCATCGGCAGCCAACACGGGTAATGAGAGGGATGCCCCAAGGCTCAAGGCGATGAGGGAAACGGCGAGTTTTTTCATATGTGATGCTCTTTATTATTGTGTGTAGGTAATTGTTCTATCAGAGGTTTGTTGCATATTTACGGTGGAAAGCGGTAGGCAGCAGCGCACTGCCCACCGTCACTCATCAGCTCGCCTTGCGCAGAGCCTGATGGTATTGGTCGAGCCAGATCTGCAGCATCTGCTGCTCTGAGTCGTTCAGGCGCAGCCCCAGCTTGCTGCGGCGCCAGAGGATATCGTCCAGTGAACAGGCCCACTCCCGTTCGATGAGATAGCGCACTTCCGACTCGTAGAGGCCGCCACCGAAGTGAATGCCGCGATCCTCTTTCAGCCAGAGACGGGCATGGGCGCCATAAGCTTCGGCAATGCGCAGGGCGCTGCGATCGTCGAGCCAGTCAAACTCCAGCGCAAAGGCACGGGCCAGCTCGCGCACCGAGCAGTCAAACTCGCCGCCGGGCAGCCGGCTGGTCGCCGTCCAGTCATCCCCCATCTGACTGAACCAGGGTTTGAGCTTGTTGCAGGCGGCCTGCGCCAGCTTGCGATAGGTGGTGAGCTTGCCGCCAAACACCGACAAGAGCGGCGCACCGTCAGACTCGCCAGAAAGTTCGAGGGTGTAGTCGCGGGTCACCGCCTGCGGTGAATCTGACTCGTCATCACAGAGCGGGCGCACACCGGCGTAAGTCCAGATCACATCTTTCGGCGCAATTTGGCGAGTGAAGTGGGCGTTGACCACCTTGCACAGGTAGGTAATTTCGGCCTCGCTGATCTTCGCTTCCCGCGGACTGCCGTGGTGCTCCACATCCGTGGTGCCGATGAGGGAGTAGTCCTGCTGATAAGGGATGACGAAGACGATGCGGTTGTCTTCGTTCTGCAGGATATAAGCCTCTTCGCGCTCATGGATGCGCGGCACTATCATGTGGCTGCCTTTAATAAGGCGAATGCCGCGGGGGGATTTCTCGTGCAGGCTCTCGTCATAGAAGGTCTTGACCCAGGGGCCCGCCGCATTGACCAGACCACGGCAGGTGACGGTGAACTGCTCGCCCCCTTCCCGCTCCAAAGTGAGCGTCCAGTGTTTGGATCCGCGCACCGCCTTGATGCAACGGGTGCGGGTCTGCACGTCGGCCCCCTTGTCACGGGCCATCATGGCGTTGAGTACCACCAGCCGGGCGTCGTCGACCCAAGCATCGGAATATTCAAACCCCTTATTGATCCCTGCGGTCAAGCCATCTTGCGGCAGAAAGCGCACGCCGCAGCTCCCCTTGAGCTTGTCGCGCTTGGCCAGATTGTCATAGAGGAACAGACCGGCGCGGATCATCCAGGCCGGACGCAGGTGCGGGCGGTGCGGCAGGCGAAAACGCATGGGACGCGCAATGTGAGGCGCCATACCGAGCAGCACCTCACGCTCCGCCAACGCCTCTTTCACCAGCCGGAATTCGTAATGCTCGAGATAGCGCAAACCGCCGTGGATCAGCTTGCTGGAGTTGGACGAGGTGGCAGAGGCGAGATCTTGCGCCTCAAACAGGGCAACCTTCAGACCCCGTCCTGCCGCATCAGCTGCGATGCCGACCCCGTTGATGCCGCCACCGACGACGACCAGATCATAATGTTCGCTCATGTTCACCTACTTTCATTTTTATGATTGCTATAACAGCAATGTTTGATTTCGCTCATTTTAGAACATGAAAATACAACAAACGAACATTTTATGATGAAAGTGTGATCGCCACAGCCCGCCAGAGGTGGCAAAGGGGACAGGTCAGCGGAGCAAATGACGTCGGGCCAACATCGGCGGGTTAATAGCCGAAAAAACCAGATTGAATAGTGGTTTTTGCAATACCTATAAAGGGGTGAGATGGGTGCAGGGATGGGGGAGAGAAAGAGAAAGGAGGCCGCCCTGACGGGCGACCGGCACAGCCTTGGCGTGTTTCGCCGTCAGCAGATGTGGCAGGCGATCTGGTGTTGCGCCATCAATCGCGCCAGCTTTTCCGGTGGCTCCTGATCGGTAAAGAGGGCGTGGATCTGGCTGAGATTGCCCAGATTGACCATGGCATTGCGACCGAACTTGGTGTGGTCGGCGGCCAGGAACACCTGACGGGAGTGGGCGATGATGGCCTGGGCGATCTTCACCTCGTGATAGTCGAAATCGAGCAGGGAGCCGTCGTTGTCGATCCCCGAAATCCCGATGACGCCATAGTCCATGCGAAACTGACCAATAAAGTCGCGGGTCGCCTCCCCCACGATGCCGCCATCGCGGTTGCGGATCTCGCCGCCGGCAATGATGACGGTGAAGTCATCCTTCGCCGTCAAAATGCTGGCCACGTTGAGGTTGTTGGTGACGATGCGCAGCTCGCGGTGATCGAGCAGGGCGCGGGCAATGGCTTCGGTGGTGGTACCTATGTCGATAAAGAGCGATGAGCCGTCAGGAATATTGGCCGCTACCTCGCGGGCGATGCGCTCTTTCTCCTTGAGTTGCATCACTTTACGGGCGCTATAGGCGGTATTGACGGTACTCGAATGCAGGGAGGCACCGCCATGATGGCGCCGGATCTTGTTCTGTTCGGCGAGATCGTTCAGATCCCGGCGAATGGTCTGGGGGCTGACGTCAAAGTGGGTCACCAGATCGTCGGTCGAGACAAATCCCTGCCGCGTCAGGACGTCCAGGATCTCCAGATGTCGTTGGGTTTGCTTCACGCTTGCACTCCGATGATGAGACAAAAAAAGGCCCCGGCAGATGCGGGGCCTTTTGGCAGTTTACCTGATCCCCTTTGGGATCAATAAGCTGAGGATCACGTTTTATGCCTTATGGGCAGCCGCTTTCTTGGCCGCAACGGCAATGTTCTCATGCTTGAGGGTCATCGCCAGCAGGATGATGGAGAGCACACAGGAGACGGTCAGCACCATGAAGCCGCCATCCCAACCGAAGTGGTCAACGGTATAACCCAGCATGGCGTTGGCTGCCACGGCGCCGCCCAGATAACCGAACAGACCGGTGAAACCTGCCGCAGTACCGGCTGCTTTCTTCGGTGCCAGCTCAAGAGCATAGAGGCCGATCAGCATGACAGGGCCGTAGATCAGGAAGCCGATTGCCACCAGCGCCATCATGTCGATGGTCGGGTTGCCGGCCGGGTTGAACCAGTAAACCAGCACAGCCAGGGTCACCAGCACCATGAACAGGATACCGGCCGGGGCACGGCGGCCCTGGAACATCTTGTCAGAGATCCAGCCACACAGCAGAGTGCCCGGAATACCGGCCCACTCGTAGAGGAAGTAAGCCCAAGAGGAGTTGTCGACGGTGAAGTGCTTGGCCTCTTTCAGATAGGTTGGCGCCCAGTCCAGCACACCGTAACGAATGAGGTAAACGAAGGCGTTGGCAATCGCGATGTACCACAGCAGTTTGTTGTGCAGCACGTACTTGACGAAGATCTCCTTGGCGGAAAACTCCTGCTCGTGGCTCTCGTTGTAATCCTTCGGATAGTCGTTCTTGTACTCCTCGATAGGAGGCAGACCGACCGATTGCGGGGTATCACGCATCACGAAGAAGGCGATCACCGCGATGGCGGCTGCCGCTGCCGCAGGCACATAGAAGGCGCTGCGCCAGTCGTTGAACCAGCCCATCCCGAGGATAAACAGCGGGCCAATCATGCCGCCACCCACGTTGTGCGCCACGTTCCAGACCGCAACCACTTCGCCGCGCTCTTTCTGTGACCACCAGTGCACCATGGTGCGACCGCAGGGCGGCCAGCCCATGCCCTGTGCCCAACCGTTCAGGAACAACAGCACAAACATGATGGCAATGCTGGAGGTGGCCCAGTGCATGGTACCCATCATGAACATGATGGCAGCCGAGAGCAGCAGACCGGCGGAGAGGAAGTAACGGGCGTTGGAACGGTCGGAGACGTTCCCCATCAGGAACTTGGACAAACCGTAAGCGATGGAGACCCCGGAGAGCGCGAAACCGAGATCACCACGGGAGAAGCCCTGCTCGATCAGATAGGGCATCGCCAGACTGAAGTTTTTCCGTACCAGATAGTAGCCGGCGTAACCGAAGAAGATCCCGAAAAACACCTGCCAACGCATGCGTTTGTAGAAGGGGTCGACCTTGTCAGCCGGGAGCCTGTCGATGTGCGCCGCAGGCCTGAAGAGACTAAGCATGTTCTGCTTCCTTATTGTTGTTATGGGCGGTTGAGGATGCCCTGACCATTCCAACGAATCATGTGAGTCCACTAATTCGTAAGCGAGCCTATTGTGCTCATATGCGCTCATTTAATCTGTGATGCATGCTCAAATATTGCAGTTTTATTACAAATAAAAGCTCCAAATGAGAAATCACTCAGCAAGCGCCAGCCCTTGTGTGGCAAGGGTTGCGAGCTACCCCCTAAGTGGTAAGTGGCAGTTATCAAGATGCTTTACGTCACATTTTCTTAGCAATGAGTGGGATCTTGTCCACATTTCCTATGGAGGGGGGATGGTGAAATTATTGGGAAGGGTTATTTTCTGTCACGACCGATAACGAGCGCAAACGAGCATAACGTTTGCGCAAGACGCAAAAACAACAAGGAAACGTTTTCGGCAGCAACGGATAGACACAAAAAGATAAAACGGAACATCAAACCTCTACGGGTGGATATAAGGAACAAAAGTATGAGCATACAAAGACCCAATACCCTGCTTGGCGAGTGCATCGCCGAGTTCATCGGAACCGGCCTGCTGATATTTTTCGGCGTCGGATGTGTGGCGGCACTGGTGCTGGCTGGCGCCAACTTCGGGCAGTGGGAAATCTCCATTACCTGGGGTCTGGGTGTGGCCATCGCCATCTATGTGACCGGCGGCATTTCAGGTGCCCACCTGAACCCGGCTGTAACCCTGGCGCTGATGACCTTCTGCGGGTTCGACAAGCGCAAGGTGGTGCCCTACATCATCGCCCAGATGGCCGGTGCCTTCTGCTTCGCCGCCCTTGTCTACTTCCTTTATGGTAACCTTTTCACCCAGTGGGAAGTGACCCATAACGTGGTGCGCGGCAGCGTCGAGAGCCTCGGCACCGCCGGGATCTTCTCCACCTACCCCAATGCCCTGCTGACCAACATGCAAGCCTTCGCCGTCGAGCTGGTGATCACCGCCGTCCTGATGCTGGGCATCATGGCGCTGGGTGACAACAACAACGGCGCACCCAAAGGTTTCGCAGCCGCTCTGCTGATCGGTATCCTGATCGCGGTGATCGGCGCCTCCCTTGGCCCGTTAACCGGTTTTGCCATGAACCCGGCTCGTGACTTTGGTCCGAAACTGTTCGCGTTCTTTGCTGGCTGGGGTGATGTTGCCCTGACCGGTGGTCGTGACAACCCCTACTTCTGGGTTCCGATCCTTGGCCCCATCGTTGGCGCCCAGATTGGTACCGCTCTGTATGTCAAAGTGCTGGCTCCCTGCGTCCCGGGCAACCGTGTCGTCACCACCGAGCAAGCGACCCAAACCGCCAAAGAAGAGGCTGCCGCATAAGAGCGGCCCCCTCCAACGTATAAAAACGTGGAAAATAGAAACGTGGAGAACATCATGTCTGCTGAAAAGAAATATGTCGTCGCTCTGGACCAGGGAACCACCTCTTCCCGCGCCATCGTGTTTGATCAGGATGCCAACATTGTCGGTACCTCCCAGCGCGAATTCACCCAGCACTACCCGAAAGCGGGCTGGGTAGAGCACGACCCGATGGAGATCTGGGCGACCCAATCCTCCGTCTTTACCGAAGTGCTGGCCAAGACTGGCCTTCGCAGCGAAGAGATCGCCGCCATCGGTATCACCAACCAGCGTGAAACCACCGTCGTCTGGGAAAAGGCCACCGGCAAGCCCATCTACAACGCCATCGTCTGGCAGTGCCGCCGCACCGCCGCCATCTGCGAGGAGCTGAAAGCACGCGGTCTGGAAGAGTACGTTCGCGAAAACACCGGTCTGGTGCTGGATGCCTACTTCTCCGGTACCAAGGTGAAGTGGATCCTCGACAACGTGGAAGGTGCCCGCGAGAAGGCGATGAACGGCGAGCTGCTGTTCGGCACCATCGACACCTGGCTGGTCTGGAAGATGACCAATGGCGAAGTGCACGTCACCGATCCGACCAACGCCTCCCGTACCATGCTCTACAACATCCGCGAGCTGAAGTGGGACGAGAAGATGCTGGACGAGCTGGGCATCCCCATGTCCATGCTGCCGGAAGTGAAACCATCTTCCGAGGTCTATGGCTACACCACCCGTGGCGGCGGCTCCCGCATCCCCATCGCCGGTATTGCCGGTGACCAGCAGTCTGCCCTGTTCGGCCAGCTCTGCTTTGAAAAAGGGATGGCCAAGAACACCTACGGCACCGGCTGCTTCATGCTGATGAACACCGGCACCGAGCCGGTTCGCTCCAGCAACGGCCTGCTGACTACCGTTGCCATCGGCCCGAAAGGGGAAGTGAATTATGCCCTCGAGGGTGCGGTATTTATGGGCGGCGCCACCATCCAGTGGCTGCGTGACGAGCTGAAGATCATTCACGATGCCCGCGATACCGACTACTTCGCCTCCAAGGTGGGTGATACCAACGGCGTCTATCTGGTACCGGCCTTCGTCGGTCTGGGCGCGCCCTACTGGGATCCGTATGCTCGCGGCACCATGGTCGGTCTGACCCGTGGCGCCAACCGCAACCACATCATCCGTGCCGCGCTGGAATCCATCGCCTATCAGAGCCGCGATGTGCTGGATGCAATGCAGCAGGACTCCGGCATCAAGCTGGCAGCGCTGAAAGTGGACGGCGGCGCCGTGGCCAACGACTTCCTGATGCAGTTCCAGGCTGACATGATGCACACTCCGGTGGTACGTCCGACTCGCATCGAGACCACCGCCATGGGCGCCGCCTTCCTGGCGGGTCTGGCAGTCGGCTTCTGGAAGAGCTCCGACGAGCTGGAAGACAAGTTCAGCGTGGACCGCGAGTTCATTCCGCAGATGGACAGAGACGATCGCGCCAAACGTTACAGCGGCTGGCAAAAAGCAGTTGAGCGTTCACGCCGTTGGGCTGAAGAGGATTGATCGGGCACCCGATATTCCGTTGAGATAAACACCAAAGAGGCCGACCGCAATGTCGGCCTCTCTTTTTATGCTTCCCTTGCCGCTTTCTGCCCCCTTCCCCGCTCATTGCTCCCTCCTGTTTTTCTGCCGCCCTCTGTTGTCACCATCCACCACAACGCAATTGAGTTCTCTATCTATAATCATCATCTGGGTCGCATATGCGACCTTATTTATGAGGAGAGCGATATGGAGAGGGCGATACACCGTTTTACACTGCACTCACTCTGGTCAGGGCTCGGGATCCGCACCCGGATCCTCGCTGGCGTAGCGATACTGATGGCCATCGCCATCAGCTGCATCACCTTGATCCTCGAGCAGATATCCCACAGTCAGGCCCAGCAGCGGGTCGAACGCTACGAGCTGCCAAGCAGCGTGGATCGCATTGCCAACCAGCTGACCGCCCAGCTTATCCAGCACCTGACCGAAGCACAGGCGCTGGCCAGCAACCGTTTTGTCATCGACTGGCTGACCGCTGGCATGCCAGAGCAAGAGTGGTCCGCCATGGAGCGTTACTTTCAGGATCTGCAACGGCGGATCGGCGGCAACGTCTTTATCGCCCCCCGCCAGAGCAACACCCTGATCAACTTCAGCGGCGGCCCCACCGCCCAGAAATCGCTGAGCGAATCAGACCCGAAAGATGGGTGGTTTTTCGGCTTTCTCAAACGCAGCAAACCCTATGAGCTGAACCTCGACATCTCGGATTTTGACAAGCGCGCCTCCCTCTATATCAACACCGCCGTCACCCACGAGGGCAAGACCCTGGCAGTGGCAGGCACCTCCATCGACATGAGCGCCCTGAGCAAACTCATCAGCGGCTACCGGATCGGCAAGAGCGGTCAGGTCTATCTGGCCGACATGGAGGGCAATATCGAGATCCACCCCGAGCAGGAGGTGGAGGGGGCAGCCCACCACCAGCAATCCTTCCTCGATACCGTCAAGCGGCTTATTCCCAATGCCCGGGAACAGGTGGCCGTAGAGGCGCTAACACTGGAGGGGCAAACCTACCTCATCGCGGTACGTTACATCCCCACCCTCAACCGACTGCTGATTGGCGAGATCAACAGCGCCGAGCTGGAAGAGGGACTGCAGGAATCCCGCCAGCTCATTATCATGGTGTCGCTCGCCATCGGCGGGATCGCCATGCTGGCCTCCGCCTGGCTGGCTCACTCCATCAGTCGCCCCATTCGTCAGGCTGCCGATGGCATGCACCACATCACTGCCGATCGGGATCTGGCAACCCGTCTCGACTTCTCTGACGAGTCGGAGCTGGGGCTGATGGCCCAAAGCTTCAATCGGCTGATCCAGAGCCTGAACCAGAGCTTCTCCCGCTTCCAGCAGTCAGGCAGCGCCCTCTCCGCCCAGTCGTCCCAATCCATGCAGCAGGCCCAGGCACTGGCAGGAGAAGCATGCCAGCAGGCCCAGAGCATTCAGGAGCTGACCACTGTGGTCACCACCATCGGCGACAATGCCGAGCAGATCGCCAGCCGCTCTGAAGGGGTCAACGACGTGACCCAACGCATCGCCAACCATATGCTCAGCATCGAGCAGGATGTGACCCAGAGCGCCGCGCAACTCGACAGCTTGCGCAGCAGCATCGGCAGCTCCTCTGCCCTGCTCGATGAAGTAGTGAAAGACAGTAACAACATCACCCAGATCATGAACCTCATCCGCGATGTCTCGAACCAGACCAACCTGCTGGCCCTCAATGCGGCCATCGAAGCGGCCCGGGCAGGGGATATGGGACGGGGCTTTGCGGTGGTGGCCGACGAGGTACGCCAACTGGCGGTGCGTACCCAGACCGCCACCAAGGATGTGCAGGATCTTATCTTGCGCCTGCAGGAGGGAACGCGGCAGGCCAGCAGCTCGATGGCAGACTCCCGCAACCTGAGCGAAGAGGGATACAACCGGATGAATCAGGCCAGAGAGGTGCTGGTTGATGCCACCAGCCAGATCAACCAGACCGCCCTCGAGATCAACGAGATCAGCGCGCTGGCGCAGGCGCAGAATCAACAGATGGGGCAAGCCAGAACCGCGCTCGACGAGCTGGCCATGGTGGCCGAACACCAGCGGGAACACGCGCAGGAGAGCAATGCTGCCAGCCGCGAACTGTTCGAACTGGCCAAAGCCATCGACGAGCAGATCCGCCAATACCGGATTGGCTAGACCCGCAGCTTCCCTCTCTCCCTCTCAATAACCAAGACGCCACCTCAGGGTGGCGTTTTCATTTTGCAAATCATTTTGCCTGCGCTCTCGAAACGGGAATGACGAAAAACAGTACAAGTCACTGATAAATAACATAAAAAAATGTGGAACGGCCATTGCTTAGTGATATCAGACTCAACAGAGGGATATCGCCATGAAACCGACCACCAATCAAGCGCCCGTAGCTCACGTCGCCACTCAAAAAGAGACACTGACCCCCCGCGAAGGCACCTTCCTGATGATGGTGGCCCAGCTGGTGGTGCTCACCTGCATCGTACTGGCCGCCACCGTCGGCGGCCTCTCCTGGCAGTGGACCCTGCTGCTGGCCATTCCGCCGGTGATCGGCGGCGCCCTGCTCAACCGAGTATGGGGCAAACTGCCACGGTAACTGCGCTTCACCTCACACACCTTCCCGAACCGGCGGCCGACCCTCAAGTCGGCCGTCTGTTTATCTGCCACCTGGCTCATGCTGATTGGCCGCAACGAAGGCGCGGCTTGTTCTTCGCCAAGCAAACCGCAGCGACTCACCGTTCAAACAAACCGCACAAACCAACCTGAACTACAGGGTATCGCTGCCAAGCTGCTCTTTAAGAAAGTCGAGCCAGACACGCAGCCGGATATCCCGCTGGGCATCGGAGTAGAAGACCGCATTGATGGGGCGCGAGGCGCCACTGTTGCTGCGCGCCAGCACCTCCACCAGCGCGCCGCTCTCTCGATCCGGCCCGGTCATGAAATCCGACAGACAGACGATCCCCTGCCCCGCCAGCGCCAGCTGACGCAAGGTTTCGCCGCTGCTGGCACGCAGGCTGGGGGTGATGGCAAAGCGATCCCCCTGCTCGGCACTGAGCAGCGGCCAGTGGTTGAGGTGATCGGGATGCAAAAAGCCAAGCAACTCGTGACCGCTCAGCAGATCTGCCGGTTGGCGCGGGGTGCCGCGCTCGCTCAAGTAAGCAGGAGAGGCCAGCAGCCGCAACCGCGAACGGCCAAGGGGCAGCGCACGCAGGGAGGAGTCGGTCAGCTCGCCGATGCGGATGGCCATGTCCACCCGCCGCTCCATCAGATTGATAAAACCCTCCGAGCTGTGCAGCTGCAACTCTATGGCAGGGTAGCGGCGGCGAAACTCGCCGATGATCGGCACCAGCCGGTGCAGGATAAAGGGGGTGGCCGCATCGACTCTCAACACCCCTTCGGGTTGTTCCCGGCGCATCAGCAGATGCCCCTCCGCCTCGCTCATCTCGGTCAGGATCTTCACCGCCCGCTGATAGAACCAGCTCCCCTCCTCGGTCAGGCTGACCCGGCGGGTGGTGCGATTGAGCAAAACGGTTGAGAGCTTCTCCTCCAGCCGCTTGATGCCGCGACTCACCACCGAGTTGTCCATGCCGAGGTTCTCCGCAGCCTGGCGAAAACTGCCCGCCTCCACCACCGCCACAAACAGGGTCAGTTCATCAGAATGGGTCTTCATTGCTGTTATCCGGACAAGAGTAATGGGCCTTTATAGGCGCAGCCGCTGTGGATTAGCAAGCGTGCTCAGAGAGACGATCTTGTTTTTCGAAGAGAAATAACCAGAGAGAATCACTATCTCTCATCCTGTTTAATCAGTAGAATGCTATAAAAAGGAATCGTATGAAGCCATGTCATCAAGGAGATACATTAATGGAGTTTGAAGAACGGCTGGCTATTGCCCATCAACTACTGGCTGACAGTGGCCTCAAGGAATTTCACTACAATCCGTGGCTGTTCAAATTGCTGCGTAAACTCGGCGTCCCCGTCAAGCCGCCTTATTACGCGGGCTGGCTTACCAATTTCCTCTGTTCCGGCCTCTCTATTGCGCCGTTATGGGGTCTGATTATGTGGACATTCGTCTGGCATCCAGAGGGAAGGGATCTTTTATCAGCCCTGTTCAACACAGCCATGTTCGCTGGCGTATTTGGTCTTTTCACCTTAATTGGACTCTGGCTCAAGCGCCGGCAGCTTGGATTGACCCCATGGGAGCAGTTGGAGCACCAGCACATCAGTGAAGGCACAGAGAAGAAGGTTAAAGCTCCTGCTGCCGATTGAAACTGGGTGCAATACAGGCTCTGAAGAGCACACTTTCACAGACTCGGACTCTCACCTTGCCAGATTTCGTTAAATTTTTTATCAGCTTTTCAATTAACTGCCTAATCCAAACCGCCATTGGCCTCTTGGTTCTCGCCTACAGGCTTTTCCGCCACCACAATGGCAACTGGCGCAGCTATCGACGAAGCTGGGATCCTCTCCCTCTATTTGCCTCCATTTTCCTTGGCATGGTGATCGCAAAAAAGCTTCATCCGGCCATCATGGCAGCCTTGTAATGATTGGTCATAGCTTGGACAACGTTCACTGCCACAGATAACCGAACAATTCACTAGATGAGCAAACAGTTGAGTGCCTACAGCAAGATATGAAGAACTCTCATCACTCAGAGCGTCCTTCTGTTAGTAAATGAGGAGGGATAAATAAGCATCTGCTAACTTAATTTCTTGATCTGACCATTGCAAGGAGGGCCTCAAATGGAATAAAATTCACATCCATGGTTTTTTGGAAAAACCATAATTTTTTGCTCTTTGAAAAAATTAATTTAATTAATCAAAACTTATTGGATTTTCAGTAAATCATGCATCTTCATCCTAATGTAAATAATGGTTTTTATTAAGAAATGAAGTGGGAGCATGATTATAATTCACTTACCTTTTATTTATTTTGAACGGGGGTTGCATGGAAAATAAAAGTATACTTGGATGGTCTTTTGGTTTCTTAACCTCACTTCTTGGGGCCGGCTGGGCAGTATTTACATACGTTGTGCCAGACCCATCAGTTTTGGGAATGGAAGCAATCAACTGGAAAAACGTCCTTTTATTTACCTCTTCTTTAGTTGCCATATGTTGGGTCGTTGTTTATTTTTTTCTTCAAAAACTCCCCTCGGTTATTCGTCACCTATCAGTTGTTATTATATATTTCGTTACAGCATTTAGCTTTTTCTGGGTGGGGACAAAATACCAAGACCCATTATTTGGAAGTTCGGAGCAAGAAGCTGTTTACGCCTACAATGACAGTGCAACTATTCTTGGAAAACGTATAGAAACCATCGAGAACATCTCGATCCAACTGCGTGGATGTCAGAAGGTAATGGGAAAAATTGCGTGCAAATTAGATCTTCTAAATAATAATGCAGATCGGGATGTTTCTTTTTCTGGTGATACTCGCGCCTTTGATGACGTAAGCAATGAGATGGAGCTTGACTCATTAGTTATAGGCTCATCAAATGTATCAACATATAAAACCTTCGCTTTGCCAAAAGGTGTAAAAACAACCGTAATGATTGCATTTAAACTGACTAATGAAAACTCCCAGAAGTTAACCTCACTACGCGTAAAACTCTCTGGCTTAAATGGAGTCAGGAAAGGTGTGAAATTTGATGGCGTTCCATTAGTTTAATTGAAGTGAAGTGGTGTTAACCTGTATAACACCACTTCATAATAATTAATATAAGCTCAAGCGTGAACAGTGCTGGAATAATCTGCATAGTTATCCCCATTGCTGCTCTCCCCTCAATACTGTTTTGCAACCAGCGCCCTGTTTCCAGCAAGTCACGGCAGGCATACTGGCCCTTCGTTTTTGCCAAGGAGGTTCAGATGTCATCACCCGTGATTGTGATTGCCCAGCTTGAAGCCAAACCCGAATTCGCCACCCAGTTTCGCGCCGCCCTTGAGCCGCTGATTGCGGCCACCTTGCAAGAGGCGGGCTGCCAACGCTATCAGCTGCATCAGGACTTGGACAATCCACACAGCTGGATGCTCTACGAAGTGTGGGAGAGCGAAGCAGCCCTCACCGTCCATCAGGGCCAACCCCACTTTACCGAATTTGTCGCCAAGGCCGAGCCCTGGTTTGCCAGCAGCACCATTCGCCGCTATCAGCCATTGGGCGCCTGACTGGCCCTAGAGCCTGTTTGTAGTGGTCAACTAAATCCGGACACTTGGTTAGGCCGATCCTCGGCTTTTGCTGGCGGTATCCCGTCATTGTATTGATGTGGACGTCGCCAGTTGTAGTGATCCATCAGGTAATAACTGATATCCCGCTTTGCTTCCCGCAGGCTCATATATCCCCTTGCCGGGAGCCACTCTGACTTCAGGCTTCTGAACAACCGTTCCATCGGGGCGTTATCCCAGCAGTTGCCACGCCGACTCATACTCTGGGTCATGCGATAGCGCCACAGTCGTTGCCGAAATGCCCGGCTGCCATATTGGCTGCCCTGGTCAGAGTGAAACAGCACGCCTGACGGACAACCCCGCTGCTGATACGCCATCTCAAGTGCTTTGATGGCCAGCTCGGCATCTGGTTTATCTGACATCGCCCACCCCACAACCCGCCGGGTATGCAGGTCAAGCACCGCTGCCAGGTAATGCCAACGACCACCTGCCCAGACGTAGGTGATATCGCCACACCACACCTGATTGGGTTGTTGGACATCAAATTCGCGGGCCAGCAGATTGGGAATGTCCGGTCGTTCAGACCGTGCCACCTTATAGCGGTGTGCGCCCGGCTGTTTGGATGCCAGGCCGGCTTCCTTCATCAGGTTACGTACTTTGAATCGACCAATCTGATACCCCAACTCTCGCATCATCGACATCAAGGCGCGGCTGCCAGCCGAATCCCTGCTCTCTTTGAACAAACGGCGCAACTCAGAGCGCTGTTGCATGCGCTCACGGTTAATCGTCCGCCTGCGAGCCAGATAATCGTAAAAACAGGAGGTGGGAACATCGAAGGCGCAGCAGACCAGAGTGATGGGGGCTTGCTCCCTTAATCGGTCTATCAGCGCGTACGTGTGAACTCGTCCGTCATCAAGAGAGCAGTAGCCTTTTTTAGAATGTCCTTCTCACGTTCGAGCCGGTTGATGCGGGCTTCCAGTTCCTGAATTTTTTGCTGCTCCAGAGTCAGTGCTTTGCTGATTGGGGTAGTGCCACTGCGTTCGGATTGCAGTTGCCGAACCCAGCGGCGAAGTATGGTTTCACCGATATCCAGTGAACGACTGGCTTCGGGGACAGAATATCCCTGGTCGAGCACCAGGGATGCGGCTTCGAGTTTGAATTCGGCAGTAAATGAGCGACGTAATCTTGTCATTGAACACCTCAGGTCATGGTGGCGACTGTACCACCTAAAATGGTGTCCGGGATGATTAGACCACTACA
>NZ_JBFODO010000004.1:0-165676 GCF_040908365.1 Aeromonas sp. R2-4 | reverse complement strand
TTTGGTGAGGTGTCCGAGTGGCTGAAGGAGCACGCCTGGAAAGTGTGTATACGGCAACGTATCGAGGGTTCGAATCCCTCCCTCACCGCCAAATTGCAAAGCCCTGATGGAAACATCAGGGCTTTTTGCTTTCTGGCGCAATCCCCGCGTGGTTGCAGGCATAGGAATGCGAATCTTCATTCTTGATGGCGCATCAGGCTGAACCGCTTGGGCAATCGCAGTGAAAAGCCTCGGTGACTTTGACGCCACGGCCAACCCATTGGTCGATCCTTTTAAAGTTTCCGCCCGATTCAGTACAAGGGCCTCTCGCAAGAGAGGCCCTTTTCATTGCTCGCTGATTTGCCCTGCTCGGTACTTGAAAGGCATTCCGTGGTGATGCCGGTTAATGCTCCATAGTCAGCGGGTCCGGGGACAGGTTCAGATGCTTGGTGATGGCCTGATAGAGCTGGGGGTAGTTATCGTCAAAATGGTGTCCTCCCGGCAGGGTGACGCTGGTGACGTTGGGTTGGTTGAGACGGGGGCAGAGGCGGTCGCCGTCATCATCATCGGCACCTTGCAGGCAGAGCATCGGCAGATCCCGGATGGTCTTCACCTGCGGCTCGGTCGGGTAGCTGCGCGCCTTGTGGGTCAGCATATCGCTGACGTGGATCTCGAAATCCGAGCTGGTGGAGGGGGAGAGCATCACGGCCCCGACCAGCCCCTGACGATAGTGCTCCGGCAACCGGTTGATGACGAAGGGGGCAATCTCTGCACCAAACGAGAAACCGACCAGCAGCCAGCGGGGGCGCTGCCAGCGGGCCTGATAATCGTCGAGGATCCGCTCCAGATCGGCGGTCACCTGCTCCGGGGTTTTCTTCTTCCAGTAGTAGGTGAGGGAGCTCCAGCCCACGACCGGCATGCCGTGCAGCTGAAACTGGGCGCTCAACCCCTTGTCGAGGGCCGCCCAGCCACCATCCCCGCTGAGAAAGATCACCATGGGGGCGTCGGATGGCTGCTTGACCGGCAGCTCAATCAGGCTCAGGTCATCCTTGACCGGGGCGGCGTGCGCCGCAAAAGATGAAACGGGCAGTACGAGACTGAGTAACAGCAATATCAGGGCTCTCATTGGCCATGCTCCTATTTCTTGATTAGCCCCAGCGGGCCGCGGCTAATCAGGGTGATCAGGTGAGTCAGGGTTCTGGGCAGTACCAGCTTGCTGCTGCAGAGCAGGTAGCGGGGTTCCCAGCGGGGCGAAAATTTCTCCTTGTAGCGTCTGAGCCCCTGAAAGTTGTAAAAACGGCTGCCACGCACAAACAGGGTATTGCCAAGGCGGGCCCAGTAGCTGCCGAGCGGGTGATCGTTGAACCCGGACATGGGGGCCATCCCCAGATTGAAGCTGGCGTACCCCTGCGCCTTGCCCCACAGCAGCAGCTCGACAAAGAGAAAATCCATGATGGGGGCGGTGCCGGTATCCAGGCTGTAGCGCATCAGATCGATGGAGAGGGTCTCCTTGTTGTCGCTCACCCAGAGGTTGGCAAAGCCGACGATCTGCCCCTCGTGCCACACCAGCGCAGCCGGGCTCAAGGTCAGGTAGTCAGGCTCGAAACGGCCGACCGAGAAGCCCTTCTCCTTGCCCATCTTGCTCTGCAGCCAGGTATCGGAGACGGTCTGTAATCTGGGCAGCAGGGGGGCCACCGCACTTGCCTCGACCACCTCGAAGGTCAATCCTTCCCGTTTGCCCTTGGCGTGGCTCTGGCGCAGGTTGCGCAGGCGGCTGCCTGCCAGATCGAAGGTAGCCAGATCGACCATCGCCTCTTCACCGAGCTTGAAGGGGATCAGCCCCAGCTCCAGATAGAGCGGCAGATAGCGGGCTGACACCTGATAAAAGACCGGATTGGCGTCGTGTTCGTCACACAGCTCGCGAAATTGCCAGAGCAGCTCTTCGATCTGCTCGGGGCGACCGACCGGATCCCCCATTACAATCCAGCTGTTGCCCTCGATGCCATACATCAGGAAGGCGTCACCGGCGGGGTGGAACAGTAGGGACTTGTCCTGCAACTGGGCCAGATAGCCGTGGATCCCCCCTTCACGCACCACCAGTTCGTGGGCGCGCGCCAGCGTCTCCTTGTCCGGCTTTTCACCGACCACGCGCAGCGGCGCAAGCAACTGGGCAACCCCGGCCAAGGCCAGCACGGCCACCACGCTCCCCATGGCGCGCAGGCCGCGGGCCGCCTCGCTATGGGGTGAGAAGTGGAACCAGAGGGCGTGGTCATACTCCACCTGACGGTAGGAGAAGAGCAGCAGCCACAGTGCTCCCAACAGCACGGCGCCGACCGAGATGAGCCAGCCCGGGGTGTACTGGGGATAGAGCAGCGACCCCTTGCGATAGAAGAGAGAACGGCAGGGGGTCATGATGAGCAGGAAGCTGCCAAGCAGCAGGGCTGACTCCCAGTCCCCCCCCTTGAGCAGGGAGAAGGCGATACCCAGAGCCAGCAGCAGCTGGGTGATGCGAAACGCGGCGTCGTGACGGCGATAGAGGCTGCGCGCCAGCAGGATCAGGAGGATACCGCTCACGCTGCCGAGCACGTGGGAGAGCTCGAGCAGGTGGAGCGGCAGCACTTGCAGCCACACCTCGATGTGGCTGCGCATGGTCGGGATCATCCCCGAGCAGAGCAGCAGGCTACCGGCGGCGAAGGTGCCCATGCTGATAAGGGCAGGCAGAAATTCGCGCACTGCGCTCATCAGCCCCTGTAGCCGCTGCCAGCGCGCTTTTTGTTGCAGCATCTCCTGACTCGCAAAGAGCAGCAGGGCACAGAGAAAGGGAAGCAGGTAATAGATGCAGCGATAGAGCAGCAGCGAGGCGAGCAGCTTGTCGGTTGGCAGATAGTTAGCCAGCAACAGGCTCATGCTCGCTTCGAACACCCCAATCCCGCCCGGCACGTGGGCCAGCACCCCGAGGAAGCTGGCCAGCACGAAGGCACTGAGCAGCACGGGGTAGGGGACGCTATCGGTGGGCAACAGCACAAACAGCACGGCAGCGGCGGCCATCCAGTCAGCCAGCGCGACCAACAGTTGCAACAGACGAACCTTGAAGCCGGGCAGGGTCAGCGTGTGTTTCCGCCAGGAGAGACGTGGGGCGGGCCAGCAGAGGTAGCTGGCCACCAACAGCAGAGCCATGACGCCCGCCAGCCTGAGTAGAGTACCTGCCCATTGCGGCCAGTCAGGCAGCAGCTGTGATACATCGCAGGTCAGTAGGGCACCACCTCCCCACGCCAACAGGCCGAGGAAGAAGGTGATGGAGCAGAACAGCACCACGCGGGCCACTTCCCCGGTGGCGAGCCCCAGTGCGGAGTAGAGGCGATAGCGTACCGAGGTGCCGGTCAGCAGGGCAAATCCCAGGGTGTTGGAGAAGGTGTATGCGATAAAGGAGGTGATGCTGACCTGTTGCCAGGGAAGGCGCTTGCCCAGCGCATGGAGCGCCAGTATGTCATAGCTGCAGAGGCAACCATAACTGAGCAGGGTCAGCAACAGGGCGCCCGCTAGTCGCGGCAGGGGTTGGGACCAGATGGCCACACGAATATCGTGCCAGTGCCATGCCTGAGTCAGGTGATACAGCACGGTCAGTGCGGTGCCGAGCAGCAGCAAGCTGCACAAGGGGCCGAGCCATTTAAGCAGATGACGCCACATGCCATGTTCCTGTGGTCATTGACCGTTTCCCGCAAAGGGGGGGCCGGGTCGTGGATCCGGTTTGGACGAGGGAGGCGCTCGTCAGGAAAATTTCGGGAAGAGATGGAAAGGGAGGCGTCAGCCTCCCTCTGTGTTATCCAGTGACCGGTTGGATCACTTGGTTTTCGGCGCGACTTTGACGGCAGGGGTCTTGGCGTGGGTGGCTTTATGGTGTTTTTTCACCACCTTGGTCTGGGTCGTCTGCGGCGTGGCTGTCTTGGTCGGGGTGGCCGCCATGGTGAAACCGGAAGTGAGGGCGAAGACGGCTGCCAGGGTCAGGGGAATGATCTTTTTCATGTTCAATTTCCTTATTCGGGTTGATGTTATGGAGCGTTCTCCATGACAGTCATCCTATGACGGTTGCAGCGGCCCTTCAGTGAGCGGTTGGTGACGGTTTGTATCCAAATGTACAGGCAGGGTGAGGCAGACGCGGGCGCCGTGGTCACTGGCCAGCAACGCCACATCCCCCCCGTGATGACGGGCAATGCTGCGCACGATGGCCAGTCCCAACCCGGTGCCGCCGGTGCGACGATCCCGGCTCTGATCAAGGCGCACGAACGGTTCGAAGATCTGGGGCGCCAGCGCCGGATCGATCCCCGGCCCATCGTCGCTCACCTCCAGCAGATAGTTCTCCTGTAGCCGCGAGATGGAGAGGGTGACCTCGCTCTCGGCGTAGCGCAGAGCATTGCCGATCAGGTTCTCCACCGCGCGCGTCAGCAGACGCTGATCGCCGCACCAGGACATGTGACGTGGCGGCAGATCGAGGGTGAGCCTCTTCTCGGGGGCCAGCGCTTGCCAGTCGCCAAGATGCGCTTGTGCCCAGTGGCTGAGTTCAAGCTCGTCGCGCTGCAACGGCAGCTCGGGTCTATCCAGCTTAGCGTAGGTGAGCATCTCTTCGATCAGGGCGTCCAGCGCTCCCAGATCTCGCTCCAGCGCCTGCTGCTCCTGCTCGGCAGGGGCAGGATCGAGCATGGCAAGCCGATAGCGCAACCGGACCAGCGGGGTGCGCAACTCGTGGGCGATGGCATCGGTCAGTTGCTTGCGGCTGGCAATCATGGCCTGCAATTGGGTCGCCATTTGATCGAAGGTGCGTCCCACCCGGGCCAGACTGCTGCCCGGTGGCAGATTGGTTCGGCAGGAGAGATCCCCATCGCCTACGCGACGTGCGGTTTGCTCCAACTGCTGCAAGCCGCGCCAGTGGGGACGCAACCAGAGCAGAATGGGCAGGCCGAGGGATAGGCCGATCACCAGCAGCAGCCCCACATCGACCCAGTGCAGCTCGTGCAGGTAGGAGAGGTAGGGTACAGGGCCGACAATCAGCACCCGATCGGTATCGGGGATGCGCTGCAGGAAGGTGTCATCCTCCTCGACGATGACAATGTTGCCGGCGGCCAGAAAGGCTTGATCCTCGCTGGTCAGGGGCTGGCGCACCAGCTCGCCGATCTTGAGGGGGAGGGTAAACTGACTGCTCTGCTCGGCCAGCCGATCGGGCCAGCGCTCTGGCGGGGTTCTTGCCAACTCGCCGGTCAACAGGCCAAGAGAGCCCTGCATCATGCGTTCGAGATAGCGATCACCCGCCCGTTCGGCGGTCACCTGATATACCACACCAACCAGCAGGATGGCCAGGGTGAAGCAGCCGATCAGCAACAGATAGAACTGGATAAAGAGGCGGCGCATGGCGGTGCTCCCGAAAGAGGGTTATTCCCAGGCGTGGGGGACGAAGAGGTAGCCTTTCTGGCGCACCGTCTTGATCCGGGTCGGGTTGTCAGGGTTATCACCCAGTTTGCGGCGCAGGCGGGAGATGGCCACATCCATGCTGCGATCCTGGCCGTCATACTCCCGGCCGCGCAAGCTGCGAAAGAGGGCTTCCCGACTCAAAATTTGGCCCGCGTGACAGGCGAGCTCCCACAGCAGATCAAAGTCAGCGGTCGAGAGGGCAACGCTCTCGCCATCGAGCAGCACATCTCGCCCCGGGCCATCCACCCGCAGCCGACCAAATTGCAGTTGCTGTGGAACGCTGCTGGTGGCTGCCGGTTGGGTTGATGCTTGCTGGTGCTGGCGAAACTGCACCCTCAGTCTGGCCAGTAGCACGGGGGGCGGGGTGGTTTTAAGGATGTAGTCGTTGGCGCCTAGCTCCAGACTCAGGATCTGGTTCATGTCGCTGTCCAGCGAGGTGAGCATTACGATGGGGCCGTCGAAGCGCGGCCGCAGATCCCGACAGAGGGACATGCCATCCTGCCCCGGCAACATGATATCGAGCAGCACCAGATCGGGCTGTTCGGCCTCGACCCGAGCCAGCGCCATATCCCCTCTGGGCTCGAGGATCACGTCCATATCGTGGCGACCGAGCCAACTGCTGATGAGTTGGCCAATCTCGGGATCATCTTCGACAAAAAGAATGCGTTGCATAGAAAAGCTCCAACGGGAAGCAGGAGAGAAGAAGAGCGATCAGCATATCAATGGCGCCTGGGAAATACAGAAAAAGAACTAGGCAGGCTGATGTGTGGGGGAGTGTGGCTGTGTGTATCGATGGGGAGGCGCACATCGTGACAAATGGGCAGAGCCGCGTTTATCGATCTAGAGGATGATGGCCTTGCAGACAAGGTAAGGCGCTGTCGAGCGCAAAAACAAAAAAACCGGCCAAGGCCGGTTTTTTGCGGAGCAGACCAGAAGGTCACTGCACCAGGTCGATGGACATCACCTTACGGCGATTATCGACAGAATAATGGGGTGGCTGATGGGGCTCGAACCCACGACAACCGGAATCACAATCCGGGACTCTACCAACTGAGCTACAGCCACCACTGAAATTTTCATCAACGCTCGCCAATCCAGAAGGATTGGGGAACATCAATGGCGCGCCCTGCAGGATTCGAACCTGCGACCCACGGCTTAGAAGGCCGTTGCTCTATCCAACTGAGCTAAGGGCGCTTTATATCAACACGTCTTGAGGACGAGTCGATGAACATGGTCGGTGATAAAGGATTCGAACCTTTGACCCTCTGGTCCCAAACCAGATGCGCTACCGGACTGCGCTAATCACCGAAAATCCCTGACCAGCATATCGACATGAGTCGTACTGGGCAACGGGCGGGCATCATAGCCAAGCGTAAGGGCCAGCGTCAACGACTTTTTCCCCCAGTAAATTCAAGTGCCTACTTATTGCCCGCTACAGGTCTGGCGTGCGTCTGCCGCTAACATCCCGGCTAAAAAAATGCGACAATGCGCGGCAGTTGAACACATGGTGAGTGGAGAACGATGTCTGCCAAAATCATAGATGGAAAACAGGTTGCGCAAACGATTCGCAGCCAGGTCGCGGCGCAAGTCCAACAGCGGTTGGCGGCAGGGAAACGGGCTCCAGGGCTGGCAGTCATTCTGGTGGGGGCGGATCCCGCCTCTCAGGTCTATGTCGGCAGCAAACGCCGGGCATGTGAGGAGGTGGGGTTTCTCTCCCGCTCCTATGATCTGAGTGCAACCGCCAGTCAGGAAGAGTTGCTGGCGCTGATTGAACAACTGAATGCGGATAGCCACGTAGATGGCATTCTGGTTCAGCTGCCGTTGCCGGATCACTTTGATACCACTCAGGTGCTGGAGCGGATCCAGCCTGACAAGGATGTAGATGGATTTCACCCGTATAACGTCGGTCGTCTGGCCCAACGTATTCCGGCGCTGCGCCCTTGCACTCCGAAAGGGATCATGACACTGATCGAGACCACCGGTGTCAAAACCCATGGTTTGCACGCCGTTGTGGTCGGTGCTTCCAACATCGTCGGGCGTCCCATGACCCTCGAATTGCTACTGGCGGGCTGCACGACCACGACCTGTCACCGTTTTACCCGGGATCTGGAAGATCAGGTACGCCGTGCCGATCTGCTGGTTGTCGCAGTCGGCAAGCCCAACTTCATACCTGGGGAGTGGATCAAACCGGGAGCACTGGTAATTGATGTGGGCATCAATCGCCTGGCTGATGGTTCGCTGGTCGGTGATGTGGAGTTTGAGACGGCGCGCAGCCATGCCTCCTTCATTACTCCGGTACCCGGTGGTGTGGGCCCGATGACGGTCGCCAGCCTGATGGAAAATACCCTGATCGCCTGCAGTGAATATCACGACTGATTATGGCTGGTGATAACCCTGTGATCCCGTGAGGAGGCAGGATTCGCCAGAAATCTGACAATAAAAAACCGGTTGCTCAGAGAGGAACCGGTTTTTTATTTATCCAACGGGTGTTATTTACATATTTTGTGCTTCGTTTGGCACAATCACAGAGGCGTGATTTCCTTTCGGCCCCTGTTGCAGTTCAAAATTGACAGCCTGACCCGCTTTCAGGGTCTTGTAGCCCTCCATTTGAATCGTGGAGTAGTGAGCGAAGATATCCTCACCGCCCCCTTCCGGACAGATAAACCCAAATCCTTTTGCGTTGTTAAACCACTTAACTGTGCCGGTTGCCATACTTCTACATCCTTTTATTGATTACCCAGAAGTCGTTGAGTAACCTGCGCCAGCCCTTTATAACTAGGGACATGGGCCCATAGCAGACGGGCACAGATTAGCAAGTAACCAATCTAGTCTAACTTTTGAGCGAGTCAAGAAGTTGTTAACAGCTGATGTGATCTGGTTAACAA
The DNA here is from genome assembly GCF_040908365.1 of Aeromonas sp. R2-4. Lineage (NCBI taxonomy): Bacteria > Pseudomonadati > Pseudomonadota > Gammaproteobacteria > Aeromonadales > Aeromonadaceae > Aeromonas > Aeromonas sp. R2-4. Next base: position 157,349 of record NZ_JBFODO010000004.1, on the reverse strand, counting down.
GTCTATTGACAACCTTGTGTTAGACGGTAGTAATCTAGAGGTACCAAAGCGCGATTATGAGCAAGCAGAAAGAACTCTTTGCTAATGAAGAGATTGCAGAAGCAGAGAAAACAAAGCTGCAGCCGCCACCCATGTATAAGGTTGTGTTGAACAACGATGACTACACGCCCATGGAGTTTGTGGTGGAGGTGCTGCAAAAGTTCTTTGGTATGGATTTGGACAAGGCGACTCAGGTCATGCTGAGTGTGCATTATAGTGGTAAGGGTGTCTGCGGCATGTTTACCGCAGAGATCGCCGAAACCAAGGTTGTCCAAGTCAACACCTATGCACGTAACAACGAACATCCACTGCTCTGTACTATGGAAAAGGCTTGAATCTGATGACTTGATGGCGAGTGTGACACCACATTGTAGCTGTACTAGGGGAGGTGCCTATGTTGAATAAAGATCTAGAAAAGACGCTGAACGAGGCTTTCAAACTGGCCCGTGACGAGCGCCACGAATTCATGACCGTCGAGCACCTGTTGTTAGCCCTTCTGGATAACAGTTCAGCCCATGAGGCGCTGAGCTCCTGTGGTGCCGATGTTGAGCAGATGCGCAAGGAGATCCGCGCATTCATCACCCAAACTACTCCGCTCATACCGCGCGATGATGAAGATCGGGAAACCCAGCCGACACTGGGCTTCCAGCGCGTGTTGCAGCGTGCCGTCTTCCATGTGCAATCCTCCGGCAATACCGAAGTCAGCGGCGCCAACGTGCTGGTTGCTATCTTCAGTGAGCAGGAGTCACAAGCTGCCTATTTCCTGAAAAAAGCCGAGATCAGCCGTCTCGACGTCGTCAATTTCCTCTCCCACGGGGTTCGCAAGGACAGCAAGCCTGATCTCGGCAGCAATAACAATCCCGAGTCTGATGATGATGTCTCGGCCGCCCAGATCGAGAGCTTTGCCACCAACCTGAACCAGCTGGTGCTGGAAGGGCGCATCGATCCGCTGATTGGTCGTGATCAGGAGCTCAACCGTACCATTCAGGTGCTCTGCCGTCGTCGCAAGAACAACCCGCTGCTGGTGGGTGAAGCGGGTGTGGGGAAAACCGCCATTGCCGAAGGTCTGGCCTATCGAATCGTTAAAGGCGATGTGCCCGAGGTGATTGCGGGCAGTACCATCTATTCGCTGGATATGGGTTCTCTGCTGGCGGGCACCAAGTACCGTGGTGATTTCGAGAAGCGCCTCAAGGTACTGCTCAAGCAGATTGAGCGTCAGGAAGGGGCCATCCTCTTTATCGACGAGATCCATACCATCATCGGTGCCGGTGCGGCATCCGGTGGTCAGCTGGATGCAGCCAACCTGATCAAGCCGCTGCTCTCCAATGGTTTGCTCCGCTGTGTGGGATCCACCACTTATCAGGAGTACGCCCAGATCTTCGAGAAAGACCGTGCGTTGGCCCGTCGCTTCCAGAAGATCGATATTGTCGAGCCGACTATCGATGACACCACTCGCATCCTGATGGGCCTCAAGAGTCGCTATGAAGCTCACCACGGCGTGCGCTATACCGCCAAGGCGATCCGGGCAGCTGCCGAGCTCTCTGCCAAGTACATCAATGATCGTCACTTACCCGACAAGGCGATCGATGTGATCGACGAGGCTGGCGCCGGTCAACGGTTGCTGCCTGCGAGCAAGCGCAAGAAAGTGATCAATGTGCAGGAAATTGAGTCCATTGTGGCCAAGATCGCCCGTATTCCGGAAAAATCAGTCTCCTCTTCAGATAAAGAAGTACTGAAGAACCTGGAGCGCAATCTGAAGATGGTGGTGTTTGGTCAGGATAAAGCCATCGAGGTGCTGACCGATGCGATTCGCCTCTCTCGTTCAGGTTTGGGTAACGAGCGTCGCCCGGTTGGTTGCTTCCTGTTTGCCGGTCCTACCGGTGTTGGTAAAACAGAGGTGACCCAGCAGTTGGGCAAGGCATTGGGTGTCGAGATGCTGCGCTTTGATATGTCCGAGTACATGGAGCGTCACACCGTCTCACGTCTGATTGGTGCGCCTCCCGGCTATGTTGGTTTTGAGCAGGGTGGTCTGTTGACTGATGCGGTGATCAAGCATCCTCATTCCGTTGTGTTGCTTGACGAAATTGAGAAAGCTCACCCGGACGTATTCAATCTGCTGTTGCAGGTGATGGACAACGGCACCTTGACCGACAACAACGGGCGCAAGGCGGATTTCCGTAACGTCATTTTGGTGATGACTACCAACGCCGGTTTGCAGGAGACTCAGCGCAAATCTATTGGCTTCCAGCAACAGGATTTGAGCCACGATGCCATGGCGGTGATCAACAAGACCTTCAGTCCGGAGTTTCGCAACCGGCTTGATCACACCATCTGGTTCAACCATCTGGATATGACAGTGATCCATCAGGTGGTCGACAAGTTCATTGTCGAATTGCAGGTTCAACTGGATGCGAAGGGAGTTTCTCTCGAGGTGTCAGAGCGTGCCCGCCACTGGTTGGCAGAGAAGGGATATGACAGAGCCATGGGCGCCAGACCGATGGGTCGGGTAATCCAGGAGCACCTCAAGAAACCCCTGGCCAACGAGATCCTGTTTGGTTCACTGGTTGACGGGGGAATTGTGAAGGTTGAGTTGGTAAATGACAGCCTCAGCTTTGATTTTCAGGTCAATGTTGAAGCTGTTTCCCACTAAGCGTTAGTGATCAGAAAACGACAAAAAACCCCAACCGAAAGGTTGGGGTTTTTTGCTGAATTCCTGGCTTAGCGAGAGCGGAAAACAATACGTCCCTTGGAGAGATCGTAGGGAGTCAGTGCTACCGTTACTTTGTCTCCAGTCAGGATACGAATGTAGTTTTTGCGCATCTTGCCTGAAATATGAGCGATAACCACGTGACCATTCTCCAGTTCCACACGGAACATGGTATTGGGCAGGGTTTCGAGAATAGTGCCCTGCATCTCAATACTGTCTTCTTTAGCCATTGAATCCTCTTGATAAGCCACAACAAAAAACCGCTGGATCATGCCGGATTTAAGGCTATGTGTAAAGTTTACTCGGGCTTGGTGTCGATATTTTTCCATTCCCCCTGAATTAACAGTTCATGAGGGAGGTAATTGCGTTTGTAATTCATCTTGCGACACGCCTCTACCAGATAGCCAAGATAGAGCCAGCTTCGCCCGGTTCGCCTGGCCAGATCGAGCTGGCAGAGGATGGCAAAGGTGCCCAGGGAGCGATCGGCATAGTCAGGATCGAAGAAGGTGTACATGGCGCTCAAGGAGTGGGGCAGCAGGTCTGTGGTGGCTACACCGATAAGGCGGCCATCTTTGCGCATCTCCAGGTAGAGCGGCGGCATCCAGTCACAATGGAGAAACCCACGATACTGGCTGCGGTTGGGGGGATACATGCTGCCATCGTGGTGGCGTTCGCGGATATAACGTTCGTAGAGCAGGTAATACTCGGGCTTGTCGTCGTAGCTCAGGACGATCTCGATATCTTTGTTGAGCTGGCGGATCCGCTTCTGGCCACGGCTGGGACGAAAGCGCTCGCTGTGAATTCGAAGGGATTGGCAGGCATGGCACGCCGGGCAGTGGGGGCGATAGATGTCGTTGCCACTGCGGCGAAAACCGGCAGTCAACAATCTCTCGTAGCCGTTGGCGTTGAGCAGATTGTGATCCATCAGTACCAGCAATTGCTCCTGCTCATGGTCCAGATAACTGCAGGGATGCTTGGGAGTCAGCCCTACTTTAAGGATCACTTCTTCAGTCATAGGCTGATCTCCCCCTCTTGCCAGCAGGAAGCCAACAGTGGTTGATGGCCAAGGCGCGCCAGCTCGGCCAGAAAACGGGCCCTTGGCCACTCCTCGATACCCAGGGTCGCCAGAAACGGATTCTGCATCTGGCAATCGATAAGTGCTCCACCATGGAGTGAAAAGTGTCGACAGAGTGCCACCATGGCAAGTTTGGCGCCGTTATCAATCCGGCTGAACATGGATTCACCGCAAAACAGTCGGCCGATAGAGAGGCCATACAGTCCCGCTTGCAGCTCTCCTTCCTGCCAGATCTCGATCGAGTGGGCATGACCCAGCCGATGCAACTGCTGGTAGGCCTCGATCATGGGTTGGCTGATCCAGGTGCCATCGGCAGTGCGACGAGGGGCGGCGCAGGCGGTGATGACTTCATTAAAGGCGCGATTGACGGAAAGATCGAATGGGGTACGGCGGATAATCTTCTGCAGTGTCCGCCCCACATGGAGTTGGTCGGGACGGATCACCCCGCGGGGATCCGGTGACCACCACAGGGTCGGCTGGTGGGGTTCATTCCACGGGAAGATCCCCTTGTGGTAAGCTGCCAGCAATCTGGCAGGGGAGAGATCCCCGCCGATCGCCAGCAAGCCGTTGGGCTCTTCCAGCGCATGGCTGGGGTCGGGAAACCAGCAAAGCTCATCATCCAGTTGGGTAAGATAGCGAGACATAAGGCAACGAGGTTCATAGATGAAGGCCATTATCCTGATAGTATCCAGCTTGCTCTGCTTTGTCACGGCGCCCGCCGGGGCGGAAGTCTACCAGCGCAATACCGCGCGGCCAGTCAATCAGGTGGTGTTTGGTCAGGTCGAAACGGTGCGCAATATTACCCAGCGCCAGATCCTGGAGTCCGAGCACTCTGGCTGGAAGACGCTGGGTGGTGCCGTGTTGGGCGGCCTGCTGGGCAACCAGTTTGGCGGCGGTCATGGTCGTGAAATCGCCACCGCCGTCGGGGCGCTGGCGGGAGCTGCAGCTGCGCAGCAATACCAGTCCGGGGGAACCGTGGTGGAAAACAAGTTGGTGGAGCTGCTGATCCGCAACGAGCAAAATGCCCTTATCAACGTGATCCAGGATTATGATCCCGCCATGGTTTTTACCAATGGGGACAAGGTGCGCATTCTCTACTTCGATGATGGGGTGCGGGTCGACAAGACCTACTGACTTTCGATAGTCATGGTGATGGGGAGATTGTGGAAGGAAAGGAACCCGCAGACTCTCCTGGTGGAAAGTCTGTCGGGCGGTAATACACGGGACTGATGCCCTGAGGATTCAGATAGCTGTCTCTTGAGAGACTATCTTGTCGCGACCGGTGTTCTTTGCCTGATAGAGCAGCCGATCCGCTACGCTCAGCGCCTCGTCCATGGATATCCGCCCGACGCTGATCACACCGTAACAGGCGCGAACAAACAGCGGGGTTTCCGGTGACAAGGGTTGCTGGCGCAGCTGCTGACGCAGCCCTTCAAGACGCTTGATCAACACGGGGACGGTACAGTGAGGCACCATCATGGCAAACTCCTCTCCGCCAAATCGGGCGATCATGGCATCGGGGAAGAACTGGGTCAGTAGCCGGGTCAGATGGCAGAGCAGTTGATCGCCGATGGCATGGCCCCAGTGATCGTTGACCTGCTTGAAGTGATCCACATCGAGCACACAGAGTGCAAGAGGCGTCTGCTGACGCTGATGCTCTTCAAACCATTTTTGCCCTTCGTTGAACCAGTAGCGCCGGTTGTAGAGACCGGTCAGGTAGTCACGATTGGCTGACTCCTGAATGCTGTTGAACTGCTCGAGCGCTTCCAGATTGTGGCTGACCCGACACTGCAGCTCTTCCGGCTCGAACGGCTGGTTGAGAAAGTCGTTGGCGCCTTGCTTGAGGTAGCGAGCAGAGAGACCGCGCTTGTCCGAGACCGAGATCCCGATAATCGCGAGCTGCTGCTTGCTGTATCGCTCTCTCAGCATCCGCACCAGACTGATGCCATCGATATCCGGCATATAGTAGTCGACCAGTGCCAGCCGGATGTCCGGGTGTTGCTCCAGCATCGCCATCGCTTCACGGGCATGACTGGCCTCATGCACCTGCAACAACTGCTTGCGCAACTGGGCCATGGTGCGGTGACGGGAGGTGCGTGAGTCGTCGACTACCAGCACTTCGATGGACTGGTTGAGATAGAGGCGGTGCACCAGACTGACGGCATATTGCAGCGAGTGGCGCGAATCCTTCATCACATAGTCCAGCACGCCGGTTTCCAGCCAGGCGGCACGTTTATCCTCGCTGATGTCGGCAGTGAGGATCACCACCGGCAAACCTCGAGCCAGCAGCTCGTTGACCGCTTCGCCACGGGGCGCATCCGGCAAGGTCAAGTCCACCAGCGCGACCACATACTCCTCTCCCCGACAGTGACGGGCACCTTCGAGGGTATCGAAGGCGTCAATCTCGAGGCCAGTTTGCTGGGCAATGGCCTGAGTCAGCATACGGCGGATGGTCAGGCTATCTTCGACAATCAATATCTTCTGTTTCATTAGACTCCTTTAAATAAAAAAGGCATACCGACTGGTATGCCTTATATCACAACTACGCTTGTTTATTGCGCGTCGAGGTAGCGTTCGGCATCGAGGGCTGCCATGCAGCCGGTACCGGCAGAGGTGATCGCCTGACGGTAGTTGTGGTCGGCCACGTCGCCGGCAGCGAAGACACCTTCAATGCTGGTCTGGGTGGCAAAACCGTCGAGGCCGCCACGTACCTTCAGATAGCCGTTTTGCATCTCCAGCTGGCCATCGAAGATCTGGGTATTGGGCTGATGGCCGATGGCGATGAAGACCCCCATCAGCGGCAGCTCGCTGGTGCTGTTGTCCTGAGTGTTGCGCAGGCGCACACCGGTGACCCCCATCTGATCCCCCAGCACTTCGTCCAGGGTCTGGTGGGTGTGCAGCACGATGTTGCCGCTCGCGACCTTGTCGTGCAGACGTTTGATCAGGATCTTCTCGGCACGGAACTCGTCGCGGCGGTGGATCAGGTGCACCTTCTTGGCGATGTTGGCCAGATACAAGGCTTCTTCAACTGCGGTGTTGCCGCCGCCGATCACCGCCACTTCCTGATTGCGGTAGAAGAAACCGTCACAGGTGGCACAGGCGGAGACGCCGCGACCCTTGAAGGCCTCTTCGGAGGGCAGACCCAGATACTTGGCGGAGGCGCCGGTCGCGATGATCAGGGCATCGCAGGTGTATTCGCCGTTGTCGCCCTTGAGACGGAACGGGCGTTGAGTCAGTTCGACACTGTTGATGTGATCAAACAGGATGCGGGTATCGAACTTCTCTGCATGCTCTTTCATGCGCTCCATCAGGGCCGGGCCGGTCAGCCCTTCCGGATCACCTGGCCAGTTCTCCACTTCGGTGGTGGTGGTCAGCTGACCCCCTTGCTGCATGCCGGTGATGAGCAGGGGATTGAGGTTGGCGCGGGCGGCATAGACGGCCGCGGTGTAACCGGCCGGGCCTGACCCTAAGATCAGCAATTTGCTGTGAGTGACTTGGCTCATGATGTCATTTCCGGGATGTGATGAGTTTGCGCGATTGTAGGTAATTCGTGATCCGGGGTCAAAGGCTGGTGAGTCGATTGCACTAATCGTGTTCACAAGGGGTGACATGCAAAATAAAGGAATAAAAAAACCGCCCATCGCGGGCGGATTTTCACTCATCTCCAACTGGCGCAGGCCAGCGCAGATCAGTTCAGCAGGGTTAGGGGATCCGTGTAGGCAAGGCCATGTGCCACGGCCACTTCCTTGCAAGTGAGCTTGCCCTCCATCACGTTGAGCCCGTGCAACAGGTTGGGGTCGCTCAGCAGTGCCTGACGATACCCTTGCTGGGCCAGCTTGATGATAAAGGGGAGGGTGGCATTGTTGAGCGCCACGGTCGAGGTGCGGGCCACCGCCCCCGGCATGTTGGCGACACAGTAGTGCACCACCTCATCGACGATATAGGTCGGATCCTGGTGGGTGGTGGCGTGGGAGGTTTCCACACAGCCGCCCTGATCGATGGCCACATCGACGATGGCAGAACCCGGCTTCATGCGCGCAATGTGGTCACGGCTGACAAGTTTTGGCGCAGTGGCACCCGGCACCAGCACGCCGCCGATGACCAGATCGGCCGCCAGCAGATGGCGCTCCAGCGTCTCGCTGTTGGAGTAAACCACCTTGGCTGCTCCCTGGAACTCGTTATCGAGACGACGCAAGGTATCGACGTTGTTGTCGAGGATGGTGACATCCGCGCGCAGGCCAATGGCCATGCGGGCTGCATTGGAGCCGACCACGCCGCCACCGATGATCACCACCTTGGCTGGTTCGACACCGGGTACGCCGCCGAGCAGCACACCGCTACCACCGCGCGATTTTTCCAGCGCTTGGGCACCCGCCTGAATAGACATGCGTCCGGCCACTTCCGACATGGGGGCCAGCAGGGGCAGACCGCCACGGCCGTCGGTGACGGTTTCATAGGCGATACAGATGGCGCCGCTTTTCAGCAGGGCTTCGGTCTGGGGCAAGTCTGGCGCCAGATGCAGATAGGTGAACAGGGTCTGACCCGGACGCAGCATGGCACATTCGACAGGCTGAGGTTCCTTGACCTTGACGATCATCTCGGCTTTGGCGAAAACCTCTGCTGCAGAGGCCAAAATTTCGGCTCCAACAGCGATATAATCTGCATCGCTGAAGCCAATGCCGTTTCCGGCACCGCTTTGGACGAAAACAGTATGGTTTCGTGCTGTCAGTTCACGTACACTGGCCGGAACCATGCCTACGCGGTATTCATGGTTTTTTATCTCTTTAGGTACACCGATAATCATGCTATCCCTCGTCTATAGATTGGTGTTTCATGTTGCCAAAATGTTAACCAACATTTGCGCCTAGTATATTCAGGTATTGACAGGATTTGTGACCATAATTATAAAATGACTGGTGATTCTTACCAAAAAATAGCCAAAGGATGGAATAAAATGATGGAAGCTAAGAGTCGGCTAAAGGATTTGGACAGGATTGACCGCAACATTCTTAATGAACTGCAAAAGGATGGCAGGATTTCGAATGTTGAGTTGTCCAAGCGAGTTGGCCTGAGTCCTACACCGTGTCTGGAACGGGTTCGTCGCCTCGAGCGACAAGGTTATATCGAAGGATATGCCGCTATTCTGAACCCTCATTATCTGGACGCATCTCTGCTGGTGTTTGTAGAGATAACCCTCAATCGCGGGGCGCCTGATGTGTTTGAACAGTTCAACAAGGCTGTTCAGGTGCTCGAAGAGATCCAGGAGTGTCATCTGGTTTCCGGTGACTTCGACTATCTGCTCAAGACCCGAGTCAGCGACATGTCGGCTTACCGCCGTCTGTTGGGGGAAACCCTGCTGCGTCTGCCCGGTGTCAATGACACCCGCACCTACGTGGTGATGGAAGAGGTCAAGCAGAGCAGTCGTCTGGTGATCAGCACCCGATAAAGCAGGTTATGCCGTGGTATCTTTCCCATATGAGACACCATGACAGTCAGAAACGAGCGGCCGGTCCGCTCGTTTCTTCTTGTAAAGATAATTGCAAATATGGCCCCGTCCCATCAGGCTCTGGCTGACAATCGATGGGCTTTTCGGGGATACTAGGCCCCCTTATTTCCTGCATTACATGTTTTCAGAAAGGAGCCGGAGTTTGGCCGATAAAAAGCTGTTTACTCCTTTATCAGGTACACAACGGATCTTCGAAGCCGTCTTGATCGCCATCACCCTGATGGCTGCTTATCTTCTGCTTGCCCTGTTGTCCTATCATCCCGCTGATCCCGGCTGGTCCCAGACCTCCTGGCAAGGGGAGGTAAAGAACCTCGCCGGTAGTGCCGGTGCCTGGCTCGCCGATATCACCATGTTTACCTTTGGTGCCTTCTCCTATCTGGTGCCGCCGCTGGTGGTGCTGCTGGGCTGGAGTCTCTTCTGGCGCCCGAGCCGTCTGCTCGATGTGGATTACCTCACCCTGGGGGTGCGGATCATCGGCTTTATCCTGACCGTGCTCGGCATGTCGGCCATTGCCAGCATGAACTTCAACGATATGCAAAACTTCTCCGCCGGTGGTCTGGTGGGGGATGTGATCGCTTCTGCCGTGGTGCCGCTGTTTGGCGGCGTCGGGGCCAACCTGATGCTGCTCTGCTTCGTGGCAACCGGCATCACCCTGTTTACCGGCTGGTCCTGGCTCACCATCGTCGAGCAGATCGGCGCGGCCTGTACCGGTTCGGTCAGCGCTGTTTACCACTTCCCGACCACCCTCGGCCGCTGGCTGACCGGTGGCTGGCGTCAACCCCGCAACGAGGGGCCGGATCCCTTGCTGGAAGGCGGGGTAGGGGCCATCGCGTTTGATGACGAGGAAGATGAGCCGCACACCAGCTGGACTCGCAAGCCCAAGGCCAAGAACCAGAAGGCTGCCTCCGAAGAGTGGCTGCCGGAACTCGACGACGATACCTTCGAGTTCGATCCCCAGTTTGATGATGAAGAGGACGAGCCGGCTCCGGCTGCCAAGCCCAAACGTGCGGTGGCGGCCGCCAATGGGCGCCGTCAGCCGGTACTGGCTGTGGCCGATGATGATGACGATCTGGATCTGCCCTGGGCCGAAGGGGACGACGAGATCGCCGCACCGGTAGCCGTCGCACCGACCAAGCCCAAGCGTCGTCCGCAATCTACGCTGCCGCCGTTGCCGAGTATCGAGCTGCTCGACCGTCCACCCGCCAAGACCCAGATGATGAGCAAGGATGAGCTGGATCGCATGGGCCGTCTGGTGGAGGCCAAGCTTGCCGACTACAACGTGCAGGCCAAGGTGGTCGGTGTCTATCCGGGCCCGGTCATTACCCGTTTCGAGCTGGATCTGGCGCCGGGCATGAAGGCGAGCAAGATCACCAACCTCTCGCGCGATCTGGCCCGCTCCTTGTCTGCCAGCAGCGTGCGGGTGGTGGAAGTGATCCCGGGTAAAACCTATGTCGGTATCGAGCTGCCCAACCGGGTGCGTCAGACCGTTTACCTGCGCGAAACCCTCGACTGCGATGCTTTCCGCGATAGCCGCAACCCGCTCACCATGGGCCTGGGTCAGGACATTGCCGGCGAGCCGGTGGTGGTGAACCTGGCCAAGATGCCGCACCTGCTGGTGGCCGGTACCACAGGTTCCGGTAAGTCGGTGGGGGTGAACACCATGATCATCTCGATGCTCTACAAGTCATCCCCCGATGATTTGCGTTTCATCATGATCGACCCCAAGATGCTGGAACTCTCGGTCTACGAAGGGATCCCGCACCTGCTGACCGAGGTGGTGACCGACATGAAGGATGCCGCCAACGCCCTGCGCTGGTGTGTGGGCGAGATGGAACGCCGTTACAAGCTGATGTCGGCGGTCGGGGTGCGCAACCTCAAGGGCTACAACGACAAAGTACTGGCCGCCATCGAGGAGGGGGAACCCCTGCTGGATCCGTTGTGGCGCCCGGGTGACTCCATGGATCAGATGCCGCCGGAGCTGGAGAAACTGCCCCACATCGTGGTGGTGGTGGACGAGTTTGCCGACATGATGATGATCGTCGGCAAGAAGGTGGAAGAGCTGATCGCCCGTATCGCCCAGAAGGCGCGGGCCGCCGGTATTCATCTTATTCTGGCGACCCAGCGTCCGTCGGTGGATGTCATCACCGGTCTTATCAAGGCCAACATCCCGACCCGGATCTCGTTCCAGGTATCGAGCAAAATCGACTCGCGCACCATCATCGATCAGGGGGGCGCCGAATCTCTGCTTGGTATGGGCGACATGCTCTACATGCCGGCTGGGACCTCCAACCCGACCCGGGTACACGGTGCGTTCGTCGATGACCACGAAGTGCACAAGGTGGTGGCGGACTGGAAACTGCGCGGCGAGCCGAACTACATCGAAGAGATCCTCTCCGGTGAGTCGGGTGGCGAAGGTGGCAGCGGCGAATATGGCGGTGGTGGCGATGAAGAGCTCGACCCCTTGTTCGACGAAGCGGTCGCTTTCGTGGTGGAGTCCCGCCGTGGCTCGACCTCCAGCGTCCAGCGCAAGTTCAAGATTGGTTACAACCGGGCAGCCCGTCTCATCGAGCAGATGGAGAATCAGGGCATCGTCAGCTCACCGGGTGGCAATGGTCAGCGCGACGTGCTGGCACCGCCGCCGGTGCGGGACTAAGCCTCACCGTTTCATACTATCCCTGGCCATGCCCTCCGCGGGCGTGGCCTTTTATCGAGAGCGTCTTTATGAAGAGCGTGATGAAAAAACAACTGTTGATGGGTACCGTGCTGCTGATGGCCAGCAGCCAGGTGTGGGCCGATGCGGCCAGCGATCTCAAACAGAAGCTGGCGGGGGTGAGCCTCTTCTCCGCCAAATTTGCCCAGACCGTCTATGACAGCAAGGGCAAGGAGCTGCAAAAGGCCAGCGGCGACCTGCTGGTGCAGCGGCCAAACCGTTTCAACTGGCACACTACCTCGCCGGACGAGAGCCTGATCGTGGCAGATGGTCAGGATGTCTGGGTCTATGATCCCTTCGTCGAGCAGGTCACCGCCCTCAAGCTGAAAGATGCGGTGCTCAACACCCCCTTTATTCTGATCGCCGGCAATGACGACAAGTTCTGGAAGAACTATGACGTGACCCAGCAGGGGGATGTCTACACCGTCACCAGCCGCAACAAGGATGAGCTGATTGCCTCCTTCCGTGTCACCTTCGACAGACAAGACAACATCAGTCGTTTCGATGTGAAAGAGGCGCAAGGGCAGTGGAGTGAATTCACCCTGAGCAGCTTCAACCGCAAGCCGGTGCTCAAGGGCAACGAATTTGTTTTCAAGATCCCGAAGGGGGTCGAGCTGGACGACCAGCGCTAATGAGCAAGCGGTCGTTTGATTGCTCGCCACCGCACCAGTCAAAGGCGAGTGGCGTGACGCTGGGTGGTCAATACAGATGAGTAACTTGTCGCTGGATTTCTCATCGGATTTTCGTCCGCTGGCGGCCCGGATGCGGCCGCAAAACCTCGACCAGTATATCGGTCAGCAACATATCCTGGGGGCTGACAAGCCCCTGCGCAAAGCGATCCTGGCGGGTCACTGCCACTCGATGATCCTGTGGGGGCCGCCCGGTACCGGCAAGACCACGCTGGCGGAGCTGATGGCTCACTACTGTCAGGCGGAAGTGGAGCGACTCTCTGCGGTCACCTCCGGTATCAAGGAGATCCGTGCCGCCATCGACAAGGCGAAGGAGAACAGCTGGCGCGGGGTGCGTACCATCCTGTTCGTGGATGAGGTGCACCGCTTCAACAAGAGCCAGCAGGATGTGTTCCTGCCCCACATCGAAGATGGCACCATCACCTTTATCGGTGCCACCACCGAAAACCCCTCGTTCGAACTCAATAACGCACTGCTCTCACGAGCTCGGGTATATCTGCTCAAGCGACTGGAGGAGAGCGATATTCTCGCCATGCTCGATCAGGCGATGACCGATCCCCGTGGTCTCAATGATCCGGCACTCACCTTTGCCCCCGGCGTCAAAGAGGCGTTGGCCAAGGCGGTGGATGGGGACGGGCGAAAATCCCTCAACTATCTGGAGCTGTTGGCCGATATGGCCGAAACCGACTGCACAGGGGCGCGGGTGATCGACAGTGCCCTGCTCGCTGCCGTGGTGGGGGAGCACGTGGCCCGCTTCGACAAGGGGGGCGATCACTTCTACGACCTCATCTCCGCGGTGCACAAATCCATTCGCGGCTCGGCGCCGGATGCGGCGCTCTACTGGTATGCCCGTATGGTGAGCGCCGGTTGCGATCCCCTCTATATCGCCCGCCGCTTGCTGGCGATTGCCTCGGAAGATGTGGGCAATGCCGATCCGCGCGCCATGCAGGTCGCCCTGTCGGCCTGGGATTGCTTCCATCGGATCGGGCCGGCGGAAGGGGAGCGGGCCATCGCCCAGGCGATCGTCTATCTCGCCTGCGCCCCGAAAAGCAATGCGGTCTATACCGCCTGGAAGGCGGCGCTTCATGATGCCAAAAACCTCCCTGACTTCGAGGTGCCGGTACACCTGCGCAATGCGCCGACCAAATTGATGAGCGATCTGGGCTATGGCGCCGAGTATCGCTACGCCCATGACGAGCCGGGCGCTTATGCTGCGGGCGAGCAGTATTTTCCGCCCGAGCTGGCGGGCAAGCAGTACTACCAGCCCACCGATCGCGGCCTTGAAAAGCAGATTGGTCAGAAGCTCGATTACCTCCATGAACTGGACAGGCAAAGTCCGCAGCAACGGGGCAAATAGCCCCTTTGTTACCCCGCGTGGCTGAAAATTGGTCAGGCGTTTGAATATGCAGGACGGTTTGCGTGTCAAAGTCGGTAAAAACGACACAAATAGTCCCTGTTCGGGCGGGGGGGCGGTCTGCTACACTGCCCGTCTGACCCCGCTTGTCTTGGCCTTGCGCCATCTTCTTGATCTCGAAGGCCTGTGATAGTTAAGGCCCGATTCTGAAGACGATTGGGGTGCGCCAACCGATGTTAACTTCCGGATCTGTTTCCCAGCCCGTCATGACGACTCAGGCCCAGATCCCATTTTAAAAAAGTAGGTAAACCATGCTGGATCCCAAATATCTGCGCAGCGATATCGAAGAGGCTGCCGCTCGTCTGGCGACACGTGGCTACGTTCTGGACGTAGCGGCTGTCAACGCTCTGGAAGAGAAACGCAAGGATCTGCAGTCCCGTACCCAGGAGCTGCAGGCCGAGCGCAACGCCCGCTCCAAATCCATCGGTGAAGCTGCCCGTCGTGGTGAAGATGTTGCCCCGCTCAAGGCCGAAGTGACCAAAATCAACGACGAGCTGGAAACCAGCAAGGTCGAGCTGGATGCCCTACTGGCCCAGCTGAAAGCCATTGCCGACGCCATCCCCAACCTGCCGAGCGAAACTACTCCGGTGGGCCGTGACGAGAACGACAACGTGGAAGTGCGCCGCTGGGGGACCCCGCGCGAGTTCAGCTTCCCGGTACGCGATCACATCGATCTGGGCGAAGCGGCCAAGGGCGTTGACTTCAAGAATGGCGTCAAACTCTCCGGTACCCGTTTTGTGGTGATGAAGGGTCAGATTGCCCGTCTGCACCGTGCCCTGGCTCAGTTCATGCTGGATCTGCACACCCAGCAGCACGGTTACACCGAGTGCTACGTGCCCTATCTGGTGAACCCGGACAGCCTCTATGGCACCGGTCAGTTGCCGAAATTTGCCCAGGATCTGTTCAACACCGGTATCGAGGGTGAAGGGGAAGAAGAGGGCAAGGTGCGCAAGTTCTCTCTGATCCCGACCTCCGAAGTGCCGCTCACCAACATGGCCCGTGACGAGATCTTTGACGCGCAAGAGCTGCCAATCAAGATGACCGCTCACAGCCCCTGCTTCCGCTCTGAAGCCGGTTCCTACGGTCGTGATACCCGTGGCCTCATCCGTATGCACCAGTTCGACAAGGTCGAAATGGTTCAGCTGGTTCACCCGGAGAAATCTTGGGATGCACTGGAAGAGATGGTGGGTCACGCCGAGAAGGTGCTGCAACTGCTGGAGCTGCCGTATCGCGTGATGGCGCTCTCTACCGGTGACATGGGCTTCTGCGCTTCCAAAACCTACGATCTGGAAGTGTGGCTGCCGGCCCAGAACACTTACCGCGAGATCTCCTCCGTCTCCAACTGCACCGACTTCCAGGCGCGTCGCATGCAGGCTCGCGTGCGTATCGACGGCAAGCCGCAGCTGCTGCACACCCTGAACGGCTCCGGTCTGGCAGTGGGTCGTACTCTGGTTGCCGTGATGGAAAACTACCAGCAGGAAGATGGCCGCATCGCCATCCCGGCTGCGCTGCAATCCTACATGGGTGGCCTGACCCACATCGGGTAAGCTCACGCCGCAGACCACAACGCCATGGCATTGCCATGGCGTTGTGCATTCTGGCGCCGATCAACCGTTTTAGTGCTGAAAAAATGCGGCTTTTCGGCGTCGCTTTGAACAGTTAACACATTTTTATCAAGCAATGCGCAATCGTTTTTGTTAGACTGCGCCGCAATTTCGCAGGACATCTTTTTCTATGGTCTGGATTGATTACGCCATCATCGGCATCGTCGGTTTTTCTGCTCTCATCAGCCTGGTGCGCGGCTTCGTCAAGGAGGCCATGTCTCTTGTCACCTGGTTCGTCGCCTTCTTTATTGCCAGCCATTTCTATCCCGATCTCGCCGTCTATTTCACCTCCTTCTCCGACGCGCTGGTTCGCAACGGTCTGGCCATCGCGGCGCTGTTTGTGGCGACTCTGATCCTCGGCAGCGTGGTCAACTATGTGGTGGGCCTGTTGGTGGACAAGACGGGTCTCTCCGGTACCGATCGGGTGCTGGGGGTCTGCTTCGGTGCAATTCGCGGGGTGCTGATCGTCAGTGCCCTGCTTTTTTTCATGGATACCTTCACCAGCCTCTCCCAGAGCGACTGGTGGGTGGCATCCAAGCTGGTGCCGGAGTTCAAGCCGGTGATCCAGTGGTTTTTCGGGTTCATGTTGAACTCATCCAGTTTTCTTAAACAGGTATAGTGACTTCGAGGTAGCAAAGACATGTGTGGTATTGTCGGTATAGTTGGCACCACCCCCGTCAATCAGGCCCTCTACGACGCCTTGACGGTGTTGCAGCACAGGGGACAGGATGCCGCCGGGATCGTGACCATTGATAGTGGAAACTTCCGGCAACGCAAGGCCAATGGCCTGGTGAAGGACGTGTTTGAAGTGCGCCACATGCAGCGTTTGCAAGGGAACATCGGCATAGGTCATGTCAGATATCCCACCGCAGGTAGCTCAAGTGCCGCTGAAGCCCAACCTTTTTATGTGAACTCGCCCTACGGCATGGTGCTGGCCCATAACGGCAACCTCACCAACGCCAAGGAGCTCAAGGAGCAGCAGTTCAAGGTCGCCCGTCGCCACATCAACACCACCTCCGACTCGGAAGTGCTGCTGAACGTGCTGGCCCACGAGCTGGATCGCTGTGACAAGATGGCCCTGCGTCCCGAAGATATCTTCGCCGCGGTGCGCAGAACCCATCAGCAGATCCGCGGCGCTTATGCGGTGGTCTCGCTGGTGATTGGCCATGGTCTCATCGGTTTTCGTGATCCCAACGGCATTCGCCCGCTGATCCTCGGTCGTCGTCAGGACGAGCTTGGCCAGGTGGAGTACATGCTCGCCTCCGAGAGCGTGGCGCTCGACGCCATCGGTTTCGAGACGGTACGGGATATTGCGCCGGGTGAAGCCATCTACATCACCGAGCAGGGCCAGCTCTTCTCCGAGCAGTGTGCGGAGAACCCGCAGATGAGCTCCTGCATCTTCGAATATGTCTACTTCGCCCGTCCCGATTCGTGCATCGACAAAGTCTCGGTCTACGCTGCCCGCCTCAACATGGGCCGCAAGCTGGGTCAAAAGATTGCCCGCGAGTGGGAAGATCTCGACGTCGATGTGGTCATTCCCATCCCCGAGACCTCCTGTGACGTGGCGCTGGAGATCGCCCACACCCTGGACCTGCCATACCGTCAGGGCTTCGTGAAGAACCGCTACATCGGACGTACCTTCATCATGCCGGGCCAGACCCAGCGCAAAAAGTCGGTGCGTCGCAAGCTCAACGCCATCAGCTCCGAGTTCAAGGGCAAGAAGGTGTTGCTGGTGGATGACTCCATCGTGCGCGGTACCACGTCCGAGCAGATCATCCAGATGGCCCGTGAAGCAGGGGCAGCCAAGGTTTACTTCGCTTCGGCGGCACCGGAAATTCGATTCCCCAACGTCTACGGTATCGACATGCCCACCGCCAACGAGCTGATCGCCCACGGCCGTGAAGTGGAAGAGGTGTGCAAGCTGATTGGCGCCGACGGCCTGATTTTCCAGGATCTGGAAGATCTGGAAGCGGCAGTGCGGGAGATCAACCCGGACCTGCGTCACTTCGAGACCTCGGTCTTCAATGGCCACTACGTCACCTCCGACGTGGACCAGTCCTATCTGGATCACCTCAATGCCTTGCGCAACGATGATACCAAAGCGGTGCGTGAATGGCAGGAAGGCACCAGCAATCTGGAAATTTTTAACGAAGGCAGTTAAACGTTTGCGGTTTTGCCGGATGGGATAGCGAGATGGGGGCCAGTGGCCCCCATTGTCGTTTCTACCTCGCACGGGCAGAAGGGAGAGGTGATATCTGTTTGAAAAACATCCGTTTATCTTGCCGGATATGGGCATGGCCAGCGGGATCCGCTAGCATAGGCGGCAACATATATGACCGATACGCTTTTAACCGGCGTGTTTAACAAACGAGAGTTTAGATGGATGATCTGCTAGCCCCAGTGCGCCAGTTTCTGCAGTGCGAGACCCCGGATGAGTGGGTGGAGATGGCGCGGGATCCGGCCCGTTTGCCGACCCTGCTCATCGATCACGCCAACTGCGAGACCAAGGCCGCACTCACCGCCCACAGTCTGGTACGCCGCTACTGCCTGCCCAAGGGCAAGCGCCATCTGCTGCCCAAGTTGGAGTTTTATCGCGAGCTGGATGCCATCCCGGAGAAGGCCGAGATCCTGGGCAAACGCACCATGGGTGAGTCTGATCGCTCGGTCTTTGCCGAGCTGGAACGCAATCCGCTGCTGTTTCCCATGGTGCGGCTCATTCAGGAGGAGCTGCATCACTTCGAGCAGGTACTGGAGATCATGCAGGCCCGCGGTATCGAGTACGGGCCGGTGACGGCCTCCCGCTATGCCCGCCAATTGATGCAGCATGTGCGCACACATGAACCGGCCACCATAGTCGACAAGATGATCATCGGCGCCTATATCGAGGCCCGCTCCTGCGAGCGGTTTGCCAAGCTGGCGCCCCATCTGGACGAGGAGCTGAGCCGCTTCTATGTCTCTTTGCTGCGCTCCGAGGCGCGCCACTATCAGGATTACTTGAGCCTGGCCGAACAGTACGCAGGGGAGGATATCAGCGAGCGGGTGGCCTTCTTTGGCAAACTGGAAGCCGAGCTTATCTGCGCGCCGGATCCGCAGTTTCGGTTCCATAGCGGCTTGCCTGTCACATCTGACAGTTGTTGACGCACAGGGGGCAACCTACTATTGCCCTGTTCCTACTACGAGCGACAAGTAGTTACTTTGAGCGCAATTCCCGGCCCTGAGCCGGGATCTTTTTTTCTGCCGTACCTCCTTCCTGTTTTTGGCGCTCTATGCTGAATCCCTGGCTATTTTTGCGTCTTCACCTTGCGATGAAATCCTGTTCGATCAGCCGGTTATTGTGGCGATAAAGTGCTCATTCAGGTGGCTCACCCTTGTAGAAACGGGCGAAACCGTGTACTTTTTTGCCTTCGCAAGATTTGAATAACCAATCAATAGGAGCGTGTATGCGCATTGTTCTGTTGGGGGCTCCGGGCGCCGGCAAAGGTACCCAGGCTCAGTTCATCATGGAAAAACACGGTATTCCCCAGATCTCCACCGGCGACATGCTGCGTGCGGCGATCAAAGCGGGCACCGAGCTCGGTCTGAAAGCCAAAGCTGTGATGGACGCAGGTCAGCTGGTCTCTGACGACATCATCATCGGTCTGGTTAAAGAGCGCATCGCTCAGCCGGACTGCGCCAAAGGCTTCCTGTTGGACGGTTTCCCGCGCACCATTCCCCAGGCGCAAGCCATGAAGGACGCCGGTGTCGTGGTTGATTTCGTGCTGGAGTTCGATGTGCCGGACGAAGAGATCGTCAAGCGCATGAGCGGCCGTCGCGTTCACTCCGGCTCCGGCCGTACCTACCACGTGGTGTTCAACCCGCCGAAAGTGGAAGGCAAGGATGACGTGACCGGTGAAGATCTGGTGATCCGCGCCGACGACGAAGAGACCACAGTACGCAAGCGTCTGGATGTATATCATCAGCAGACCGCGCCGCTGATCGGTTTCTACGGCAAAGAGGCGGAAGCGGGCCACACCCGTTACGTCAAGATCGACGGCACCCAGCCGGTTGATCTGGTCAGCAAGCAGCTTGCCACCATTCTGGGCTGATCTTTGCTGCCGGCACTGTTTCCCGTGCCATCAGATAAATAAAGAGAAGGGCCCTGTCGGGCCCTTTTTGCATAATGACAGATAGACAGGAAGCCAACGTGACCACGAAAACCGGAATATTGCTGGTCAATCTGGGTACCCCAGCCGCACCGACCACCGCTGCCGTCAAAGCGTTCCTCAGCCAGTTCCTGCACGATCCCCGTGTGGTGGACTTGCCCCGTTACCTCTGGTGTCCGCTGCTCCACTTCATCATCTTGCCGACGCGCTCGCCCAAAGTGGCCAAGCTCTATCAGCAGGTGTGGACCGAGCAGGGCTCGCCGCTGATGGTGATAAGCAAGCAGCAGCGCGCCGCACTGGAGCAGGAGCTCAAGCGGGAGGGGGTCGAGGTGCCGGTGGAGCTGGCGATGACCTATGGTTCCCCGTCAGTGAATGATGGCTGGCAGGCGCTCAAGGCCAAAGGGGTCAACCGGGTGATCCTGTTGCCGCTCTATCCGCAATATTCGGTCAGTACCACCGCCTCGGTCTTCGATGCCTGGAGCAAGGCGATGAAGAGAGAGCGCAATCTGCCGGTGGTACGGCTCATTCGTGATTATCACGCCCATCCCGAATACATTCAGGCGTTGGCCATGAGCGTGCGCCGTCACTGGGAGCTGCACGGTCAGGGTGATCACCTGCTGATGTCGTTCCACGGTATTCCCGAGCGCTACGAGAACGAAGGGGACCCCTATGGTCACCAGTGTCGCTACACCGCCACTCTGCTGGCCGAGGCGCTCGGGCTGGAGGCCGGGCAGTGGACCGCCAGCTTCCAATCCCGCTTTGGCAAGGAGGAGTGGCTCAAGCCCTACACCGACGTGACCATCGCTGGCCTGCCGGCCGCCGGGGTCAAGCGACTCGATGTGATTTGCCCTGCCTTTGCGGCCGACTGCCTCGAAACCCTCGAGGAAATTCAGGTACAGAATCGGGAGATCTTCATGGAGGCCGGTGGCGAGCGGTTTGAATATATTCCGGCCCTCAACAGCGATCAGGCCCATATCAGGATGATGGTCTCGCTCATCTGCCGCGAATTGGCATGAGTGACCGGCAGTCAGTCAAACAAGGAGTCGAGTCATGGTACATATCACGCTGATATACGCAGGCCTGCTGGGGCTGCTGTTTCTGGGGCTCTCCTTCTGGGTGGTCAGACGCCGCGCCCAGTTCGGGGTGATGATAGGGCAGGGGGAAGCCCCCGAGCTGCTGGCGGCGATCCGGGCCCACGGCAATTTTGCCGAGTATGTGCCGCTGACCCTGCTGCTGATGGCGCTGTGCGAGCTCTCCGGTGCCGGTGTGCTCTGGCTGCATGCCGGTGGCGCCATGCTGTTGGTCGGCCGCATCCTGCATGCCATCGGCATCCAGATCCCCAAAGCCCCCAATGTGCCCCGTTTTCTGGGCACCTTGCTGTTCTGGCTCGCCCTCGGCCTCTTCACAGTGCTGGCTCTGTTGCAGGGTATGGCAGCTGCCTGAAATCAGTCGCTTTTGTATGCTATGGAACCACCCCGGGCGGGGTGGTTTTTTTATGGTGAAAAGGCAAACGTTTTTCCTTGCAGGCCTTGTCTATACTGACTCCATTATTTAAACAGGGCGACTTTTCGGGGCGGCGGATTGTGTTAAAATCCCGCCCCTCTTTCCCCCAGAGCACAGAACATTGCCATGAAATTTCCCGGTCAGCGCAAGTCCAAACACTACTTCCCTGTCGACAGACGCGATCCCCTGGTGCCGCAAAATCCCCTGTTAACCGAGCTGGGCAAAGCCTACGTCGTCGGGATTGATCAGACCCTGGTTGATATCGAAGCCCATGTGGATGAAGACTTTCTGACCCGTTATGGTCTGAGCAAGGGGCACTCCGTCGTTATCAATGACGATGTAGCCGAACGGATTTATGACGAGCTCAAGGCCAACAACATGGTAGTGAGCGAGTTTGCCGGTGGCACCATTGGCAACACGGTACACAACTACTCGGTGCTGGCCGATTCCCACTCCATCCTGCTGGGTGTGATGAGTCAGGACATTCGCATCGGCTGCTACGCCTACCGTTATCTGTGCAACACCTCTTCCCGCGTCAATCTGGACTACCTGCAGCCGGTTGATGGCCCCATCGGCCGTTGCTTCACTTTCATTACCGAGTGCGGCGAGCGCAGCTTCGGCATCAACGCCGGCAAGATGAACCAGCTGGATGTGCAGCACATTCCGGAGGATGTGATCAAAGGGGCGTCAGCCCTGGTGATCACCGCCTATCTGGTGCGTGGTGACGATGGTGATCCGATGAAAGAGGCGGCCATGACCGCGGTGCGTTATGCCCGCGAGGCCGGTATTCCCGTGGTGCTGACCCTGGGCACCCGTTTCGTCATCGACGAAAACCCCCAGTGGTGGCGCGACTTCATTGCCGAGAACGTGACCGTGCTGGCGATGAACGAAGACGAAGGTGAAGCCCTGACCGGTATCGCTGATCCGCTCGGTGCTGCCGACAAGGCGCTCGACTGGGCCGATATGGTGCTCTGTACTGCTGGCCCCATCGGCCTCTACATGGCGAGTTATACCGACGAGGACTACAAGCGCGAGACCACTCATACCCTGTTGCCTGGTGTTATCCCCGAATTCAATATGTATGAGTTCAGCCGCCCGATGGCCCGCGCCAAGTGCCGCAAACCGGCCCGCATCTACTCCCACATCTCCCCGTACATGGGTGGCCCGGAGAAGATCAAGAACACCAACGGGGCAGGGGATGGCGCGCTTTCCGCCGTGCTGCACGACATGGTGGCCAACTCCTACCATCGGATGAATGTGCCCAACTCCGCCAAGCACATCTCCGAGTTCCTGACCTACTCCTCACTGGCCCAGGTGTGCAAATACGCCAACCGCGTCAGCTACGAGGTGCTGGCCCAGAGCAGCCCCCGTCTCTCCCGCGGTTTGCCGGAGAAAGAGGACAGTCTGGAAGAGGTTTACTGGGAGCGTTGATCTCCTGAATCTGCAAGACGCCTCCATCGGGAGGCGTTTTTGCAGGCAAATATGAGTTATCCCGGCTTTTTTCCCGGAATAACCCCAATATGCTTGAGTCCATGTCACTTTTACGACACCATTTGGCCATCGTATTGTCGCCCGACAATGCCGCAGCACCCGAAAGAAAGAGAGAACCCCATGAGCATGCTTAACGACAACCTTGACGCCAATTTCCAACTGTTTATCGAACAAGTCCGCGAGTCGGGTCAGGTATGGGGTCTGCGCTATGGGGAAGACTGGGTCGTCTGCCGCTCAGCCGAATTTGAAGATGCCGACGTGATGCCGCTCTGGTCTGCCGAAGAGGACGCTCGTCTGCACTGCGTCGACGAGTGGGCCGATTACGAGCCGGAAGTGATCGATCTGGAAGAGTTTCTCGATATCTGGATCAACGATCTGGATGAAGACGATGTGCTGGTCGGCCCGAACTGGAACGCCGATCTGGAAGGTCAGGAGCTCGAACCCATCGAGCTGGCCAAGGCACTGGTTGAACTGGACGCCTGAAAGCGCCTCCATTGATGGCCTGAACGCACAGGCCATCGGGACAAAGACCGGCATCCGTGAGGGTGCCGGTCTTTTTTATGGTCGAATGGCCCGATTGATGAGTTAAAAGCCGATTTGCCTTTGCACCTGTCAGGGGGATGGTCCATCATCAACCTTTTGCCAAGGGAGGAGCGCCATGTTTGTATTCGACGTAACGGGAGCTGCGGGTGAGAAGGCCAGCATTCGGGTGCAGGCGCTCGATTGGGCGCAAGCCGGACCTGTGACCTTCCAGTGCGATGATGATCAGCTGGCGGTCGTGCTCCTTAGCGGCTGTCGTTGCGATGCGGTGGGCTTTTTCAATCTGTTGGCGGGGTGCAAACCCCTCTATATCGAGCAGTGGCTCAGCTATCTGCAGGAGAGTGGTCGCATTGGCAAGTGGAGCCACCAGACCGAGAGTCCCGCCGATGGGGACTATCTGGCCAGAGCCGGTCTGGAGCACGATGAACTCAATACCCTGCTTGGCCAGGTCTATCAGGTGGCGGGGTTCAATCGCCTGCAAATCAACCGTTACCTCAAAAACCGCCACAATCCTACTACACTGGCTACCCGTTACGATCAGAAGGAGCTGGAGCGTTATCGCCAGCTCAATGACATCATTCTGACCCTTTTGAAGCTGAAGCATCCTCAGTAAAGAGCCCCAGCTGGCTGATATCCGGTCGCAGCGGTTGCGGCCGGGCGATCAGATAGCCCTGCAAGCCATCCACGTACATCCCCTGCAGCAGCTGTTTCTGACCAAGCTGTTCTACCCCCTCTGCAATGACCTGACACCCCATCCGATGTGATACATCGACGATCATCCGCACGAACTGCTGGTTGGTCTGATCCTGCTCCAGCCCGGTGATCAGGGCAGGGTCCAGCTTGATATAGTCGGGCTTGAGCTCGCGAAACAGGGTAAAGGAGCCGATCCCCTTGCCGAAATTGGCGATGGCCGAGCGACTGCCGTTGCGGCGCAGCAATTCAAACACCCGCTTGGCTCCGGTCAGGTTGCGTTCCAGATGCTCTTCATCCAGTTCGAACACCAGATTGGCGCTGGTATTGGGATCTTTGAGCAGCTGGCGGTCAAGCCAGATCAGGAAGGCGCTGTTTTGCAGCAGGTTGGGGGAGAGGTTGATCCCCCAGCGACTCTGGTTGGCACCAAAGGCCCGATACTGGCGCATGATGTGGGTAATGACCAGCTGCTCCAGCCGCATCACCATATCCAGCCGCTGGGCCATGGCAAACAGGGTGTCGGTGGGCAGGGCAGTGCCATCATTGCCGCTGAAGCGGGTGTAGATCTCGTTGTAAGCCAGCATGCTGCGGTGCAGGGGCTGGATCGGCTGGTAGGTAAAGCTGAGCCGCTCCTGCGCCAGCACTTCTGTCAGCACATCGCGCCAGTGGTGTTGCCCCTGCAGATCGGAGGCGCTGTCATCCTGCTGGATGGCCCAGCCGTTGATGGTTTCGGTCTGAGCGCGAGCCAGCGCCAGATCAGCTCTGGCCAGCACGGCTTCGATTTTCTGGCCGCTGCTGAGCTTGGTCAGCCCCGAGTAACCGGTGCTCTCCAGCTCGTGCTGATCCTGATAGTGATCGAAGGCCACCTTCAAATCCTGTCCCAGCAGATGGGGAGGAATATTGGCCACCGGTTGCACCAGCACGGCGAAATCGGCCCCCGAAATGCGGTAGACCTGATTGCCCGGGAAGCGGCTTACCACCCGCTTGATAAGGGCCGCCATGTCCTTGATGTAGGCATCACCAGACTGGAAGCCGCGTTGGGCGTTGATCTTGCCAAGCTCGGTGGCACGGATCAGCACCAGGGTCGCGGTCTGGGTGTCCTGATCCCGCTGCAGCAACTCGGTCATGTCGCGGCGAAATGCGTGGCGGTTGAGTAGCTGGGTCAGCTCGTCGGTGGTGGCCAGGTTGCTGAGCTCGGTCAGCTGGCGATGGGCGCTCTGCTCGGCGCTTTCGAACTGCTCCAGCAGCTGTTGCAGCACCTCCTGGGAGGCGGGCTCATCGAGTTGTGAGGGATCCCGCCCTCTGATCGCCTTGATCCAGGTGAGCTCCTGATGCTGGAGCATGCCATCCATGGTGCGGATGGCCAGCATCAACAACAGGATCATGCCAAGCAGTGTGGTGGCCAGAATAATGGCCAAAGTGAGCGGTGTGCTCTGAAGGGCCAACCAAACTGCTTGCAGGAGCAGCAGGGGTATGGTCACTATGGTGGCGATCAGAAAGAGGGTACGTCCGAGCTTGTGAACCATCTTGTCATCCTTGAAGTGGCTGCTTTGTGGGGGAATTTTAACCAAGCTGGCGGAGCAAAGCATGCTATTCCTCGCAACTCGGTGAAAAGGGTCAATTGAGATCGGTTAAATGTGAGTGAAACCACTTTCACAGGTGCCGAAACAGGCGAAGATGAGTTGAAAATAGATCAAACAAGGCAGAGGTAAATCATGTTGTTAGAGCCCGAAAATAGTGCCAAAGCACGACAATTATTGAACCAGAGTATGGCACTGGTGCTGGCGGGTGGACGTGGTAGTCGCCTGAAGCAGTTGACTGACAACCGCGCCAAGCCTGCCGTCCATTTCGGTGGCAAATTCCGGATCATTGATTTTGTGCTCTCCAACTGTATCAACTCGGGGATCCGCCGCGTTGGTGTAGTCACCCAATACAAATCCCACAGCCTGCTGCGTCACCTGCAATCGGGCTGGTCCTTCCTGCGTTACCAGATGAACGAATTCATCGACCTGCTTCCTGCCCAGCAACGGGTGGACGAGGTGCACTGGTATCGCGGCACCGCCGATGCCATCTATCAGAACGTCGATATCATCCGCGACTACGGCCCCAAATACCTGGTGGTACTGGCGGGGGATCACATCTACAAGATGGATTACGCTGCCATGCTGCTCGACCATGTGCGCCTTGGCGCCAAGGTGACTGTGGCTTGTATCGAGGTGCCGCGGGCCGAGGCATCCGCCTTCGGGATCATGGATATCGACGAGCAGCGCAAGATCCGCGCCTTCGTCGAAAAACCGGCCAATCCGCCCGCCATGCCGGGTTGCGAAGATCGCTCGCTGGCCTCCATGGGGATCTATATCTTCGAGGCGGAGTACCTCTACCAACTGCTGGAGGAGGACATTCTCAATCAGGACTCCAAACACGACTTCGGGATGGATGTGATCCCCCGCATCGTGGAGGAGGGGATGGCATTTGCTCACTCCTTCAACATGTCCTGTGTCGGCGCGCGCGAGGGGCAAAAGCCCTATTGGCGTGACGTGGGTACGCTGGACTCCTTCTGGGAAGCGAACATGGATCTCGCCTCCGTGCTGCCCGAGCTCGATATCTACGATCAGAACTGGCCCATCTGGACCAGCCAGACCCTGACGCCACCGGCCAAGTTTGTGCAGGACCGCAATGGTCAGCACGGCATGACCATCAACTCCATGTTCTCGGGCGGTACCATCGTCAGTGGGTCATTTGTGCTCAACTCGGTGCTCTTTACCAATGTGCGGGTGCACTCCTTCTGCACCCTGGATCAGGCCATCATCTTCCCCGGGGTCGAGATTGGCGCCGGTTGCCGTCTGCGCCGGGTGGTGGTGGACAAGGGATGTGTGCTGCCCGATGGGCTGGTGGTGGGCGAGAATGCCGATGAGGATAGCCGCCGCTTCTACCGCTCCGAGCAGGGGATTGTGCTGGTGACCAAGGAGATGCTGGACAAGCTGGTTTGAGGAAGGCCCTTGAAACTGTGTCAGACGCTGTAATGCAAAGGGAGCCAATTTGGCTCCCTTTTTCATGCTGGTGAATGGCGAGGATTACTCGCTAACCACTGCTTTGGCGGCCATCACCATGGCGGTGCCGTGCTTGCCACCGGCAGCGGTCACTTGCGGTACGCCATCTTCATCGGTGTCGCTGCCGGCACCTTCGATGATGTTCTCGCCGGAGTCACCGATCCACTCGGCCATCTGCATGCCACCGTTGACGGTGCCACGGAACCAGCTGACGTACTGACCGGTCAGCTTGGCCAGCTCCAGCTCGGGCGCCTTCTCGGCCCCTTCGTTGCGCAGGTTCAGCATGGCAGAGCGCAGGGCGCCGGAGATGGCAGCCTGGGTCCAGGGGGTGTATTCACCCTGTTTACCCGCCAGCCAGGTGCCCGCCTTGGCATTGAAGTAGGCCTTGTCGGCAGCGATAAACAGCTCGCGGGCGGCAGTGCGGTACTTGGCATCGGAGGTGGCGAGGAACGCCGCGGTCAGACCACGGATGGCGGCGAACTGCGTATCGATGGAGTGGCCGGCATCGAGCTTGCCACCCAGGGTGATGCCGTCATGCACCAGACCATTTTTGCCCTTGAGGTTGGCAAGGATGAAATCGGCCTGTTTGCGGATAAGCTCAAGCGCCTGCTGACCCTGCTGGGTCTTGAGGTTCAGCTCGCCATTGTCACCGGCGGCGTAACCAACCGGCAGCGCATCCTGAGCGCGCTGGAAGATCTGCAGGGCGACCAGTGCGTAAGCGGCGTCAAAGGTGGTGACGTGCTTACCCTGTTTGCCTGCCTGCCAGCTGTCGACCAGGGTGCCAGCCTTGGTATCAAAGTGCAGGGCTGCCAGGTTCTTGAAGGTGAGGTTGGAGAGATTGATCGCCAGCGAGAAGGCATCGCTGCCCGCGACCGCTTTGCCCAGGTCATTGGTCTTGTTGGCAGCAGGTGCGGCGGCAAACGGCGCACCGTCAAACACGGCGTGGAAGGCCGGGTTCTGGTTGGTGTTGGCGCTGCGCTGATCGCTGAAGGCATAGAACTCGGAGAGCGGCCACAGCATCATCCAGGCATCGCGCAGCTGGGCGGAACCATCCACCACCTCCAGCTTGCCGATGGCACCGGCATCGTTGTTGCTGGTTTCGGTCACTTTCACCTGATGGGGGAAGTAAATCACGCCCTTGGCCGGTTCGTACTGCGGGGTGATCTTGGCGCCCAGTTGTTTACCATCGAAGCCGAGCTGGTTCTGCATGATGGCCAGCTTGTCGATGGATTGCTCGGTCAGCATCATGCCGTTGAAGCCGTCAGCGGCAGAGACGCCCAGCTTGTGCTTGCCATCCTGATCCATGGTGGCGGAGGCGGCTTCTACCTCTTCATCGGTCTCGGCCACGTGCATGCCGCCGAGGAAGTCTTGCGACCACATCACCTCTTTGAGCAGGATACCGCCCACCGCTGCGGGCACCAGCAGGTTGTCGCTACCGCTCCAGCGCAGGGTGCTGTAGTCACGGAAGTAGGCGGGCACCTGGGTCTTGACGGTTTTCTCGGTCCCTTTGGCGGTCTTGATGGTGATCTGGTCGCCATTGACCGGGGTGGCGTTGACGGCCTGGGCAAACTCCGGATTGGCGGAGGCGTAGGGCAGGGAGAGGGGATACATGCCCTGCGGCACTTCATCCGCCGGGAAGCCAACGGCATCGGCCATGGCCAACACCCGTTGCCCCAGAGATGCCATGGTGCCGCCACGGGCCAGGTTTTGCGGCCCGTTCACCAGATGCGGGCCCATGCCGGATTGGTAGTTGAGGGCGTACATCGCCTCTTCGGAGTATTCGTAGGATTCGATGCCGGCAGCGAAGTCGAACGGGGTCGGCTCATCGGCACGGTTGGCATCCAGCACATCCAGATCCAGCCCCAGCGCTTCGGCCAGCGGCTCACCGGAGAGCTCGAATTCGGTATAGGCCAGCATGTTGGCGGCGGTATTGAATGTCTTGTCTTCGACTTTGACGGCAGCGTGTGCGGCGCCGCTGATCAGTGCGCAGGCGATCGCCTGAACCAGTACGGTTTTTCTCATGTCCCTTCTCACCATTGGTTTTATTATTGACGCTTCTCATGACGAATCTAAATGAGAATGGTCTGCATTATGCTGTGTTGGCGGGGACTTGAGAAGTAAAAAACCGCCCCATTCGGCTGCACGTTAAACTGGATGTGCGCTGTCGAAGAGGACGGTTATCTGTTGAACGCGCTGAAAGTGCCAGCGCTGCGGGGATCAGAGCAGCTTGAACGGGATGACCAGACGGCCCGGCTCTACCTTGAGGGCTTCGACCTTCTCCTTGATCCTGGCTTCGTTCTTGCGGCTGCTGTCGAGGCGGTAGACCGGGGTCTGCGACAGGAACAGGGAGAGCGACTGATTGAAGGTGGGCAGCAGCGGGGTGAGGGCAGCCCCAATATCGGCCGGCTCGGTCTTGACCGAGACCAGTTCAAGGTCGCGCAGATAGATGGCGCCCTGATCGGCCACATAGTCCGGGCGGGCGCTCAGGGCAAAGCGGATCTTCATCTGCTGGCTGCCAAGGGGGCTGCTCACCTGCAGGTCGCCAGCGGCGTCCAGCTCGATGCGACCTGCTTGTTTGCGGCCGATACGGCTCTGCATCTCATCCAGACGGATCTTGCTCGACATGATACCGGGGATCCCCAGCTGTTTTTCAAAAGAGACCTGATCTTTGAGGTACTGGTTGATTTCGGCCTCGCTGACGTTGTACTGGGTCAGGGAGCAGGCCCCCAGCAGCAGGGCGAGGGGGAGTAACAACAGCTGTTTCAACATGATGGATTCCGCTTGGGCAACTATGATGGCGCTATCTTACGCGATAACGGGCGTGGAATGAGAGCCTCATACCGTGGGAAATCACGGAGTTGCTGCATTCCCGATTGTTTTTTGGCAACCGCCGGGTTCATCATCGACGAGTGAGCGGAATAGGGCTGAGCTGTTGGCTGCGGGCGCAGGTCTACGCCTGAGCAGAGAGAGAACAGAGAGCGAGAAGAGCACAGAGAACGAGGAGAGCGTAATGGTTCGGATGGGCAAGGTTGGCCGCAGGGTGCTGCTGTGGCTTGGCTGCATGATGGGACTCTGGAGCCCGTCGTTGTGGGCCGAGGTGAAGGTGATCCCGGTCTTCGAGGCGCAGGCGGCGGTGCAGACCCTCAAGGAGATCTATCCCCAGCTTGGGGTCAGCGCCATGGGGAATCAGCTGGTGCTGAGCGGGACGCCAGCCCAGCTGCAGGAGGCCGAAGCCACGCTGGCGCAGATCAACCAGCCACCGCAAAGCCTGCTTATCGAGTGGCGGGTCGATGGTGCCGCCAGCGGTCAGCAACTGGGGGGCTCAATCAGTCGCGACGAGGCCAAGCGGCAGTGGCTGGTCGATGGCAACGCCCAGCAGTACCAGCGCAGCCAAAACGACAGCTGGCAGGTGCGCGGGCTGTCTGGCCGTCCCGTGCTGCTGCAGATGGGCTCCTATCAACCGGTTACCTTCTATCAGTGGAATGGGGGAGCCGTGGTGGGGATGATGCCGCTGGTGAACGGCCTCTATGCCACGGCCACCTTGATTGGGGATCGGGTGCAGATTGCGCTGAGCAGCGAACAGGCGAGGCTGGATCAGGGCACCATCAATCGTGGGCAGAGTGCCACCGAGGTGAGCGGGGCCCCGGGCCAGTGGCTGACGGTGGGAGAGCTTTCGACCAGCTCAGCGGATCAGGGGAGTAGCCTCGGCACCCAGCTACAGGGCGGGCGAGGCAGCCAGAGCGAGCGCCAGACCCTGCAGATCCGGGTCACTCGTCAATAGGTGTCAGCCCCGTCAGTGGGGCTGATCTGCTGCATATTCCCGTAGTTGGCGACTGCGCAGCAGATACCAGAGTGACCAGAGGCTGGCGACCAGCACCAGTGCGGTGGGCCAGCTGAACGACCACTTCTGCAGATTGAGGCTGTGCAGTTGCATCAGCAGGCCGCTGACGGCAGAGCAGAGTAGCAGCAGCGGGCTGTGGCACCGGAGTCTGGCGCGAATGCTTTGGGTCTGCTGATAGGTGCCGCCGCAGGCGAGCAACGCCAGGATGGCGGGCACGTCGGTCAGCAGGCTGATGTAGAGGGTGATCTTGTCCGGATAGAAGAGGGTCAGGATCTCGCTGCCGCTCTCGCGGGTGACCCCTGCCATCAAAAAGAGCCAGACCGAGCGGGTCAGCAACAGGGCGATGGGCCAGAACCAGAGGGGCGGGCGCAACTGGCCGTGATCGTCATATCGGTGTTCGGGGTAGAGGGTCATGGTTGCCCGTTATCCACTTGAATTGAGTGATGGAGGGGATATGGGGCGACGAAGCGCCCTTTGCAAGGCGTTGGGCGTGGCGCAAATTAATCGGGGGGCCATGCCCCCCAATCCGTTTCTTCAGATATCGCAGCGCGCGTCGGCGGCGTTACAGCCAGCCTTTGCGCTTGAAGAAGAGGCCGGTGCCGAGCGATGACATCACCATCAGCACCAGTGACATGGGATAACCATACTCCCAGGCGAGCTCCGGCATGCGGCCAAAGTTCATGCCGTAGATACTGGCGATCAGGGTCGGCGGCAGGAAGATCACGGCGGCTACCGAGAAGATCTTGATCACCTTGTTCTGCTCCAGATTGGTGACCCCCATGGAGGCCTCCAGCTGGAAGTTGATCTTGTCGAACAAGAACTGGGTGTGGGGCAACAGGGATTCCACGTCGTGCAGCATCTCGTCGATCCACTTGTTCTGCTCAAGGCTCATGCGCTGGCGCAGGCTGCGTTTGAGGAAACGCAGGGCGCGGCGGGTATCGTGCAGAGAGAGACGGATCTGGCCGTTGGCCTCTTCCTGTGCCATCAACTCTTTGAGCATGGGGTTGATCTGATCCGGCTCGAAGATCTGATCGGCGGTGTTCTCCAACGTTTTGTAACCATCTTCGATAAGGTCGGAGAGGTACTCCACCTTGAGGTTTTGCACCTCCAGCAGGATGTCGAGGGCATCCTCCACTTCCAGCCGATCCTGGCGCATATAGTGGCGCAGCAGGCGCACCAGCCCGATGTCATCTTCGCGAATGCTGATCAGCAGGTTGTTGCGCAGGGTAAAGGAGACGTGGACACCCTTGGTGTCACGACCGATCCGCTGGGGAAACAGGGAGTGAATGTGCAGACCATCGGTATCCCAGTAAAAACGGGCGGATGCTTCGATGTCGTCGAGCTCTTCCTTGTCGGGGACCTCTTCCAGGAACAGGCCCGTCAACCATTCTCGCTCTGCCGTGTCCGGCTTGTAGGCATCCAGCCAGACCGTGTTGTCAGGTACTATGTCGTCAGGCCCGAGCGTGACTATGTCCAGCACCTTGTTGTTGAGAATGTAGGCGGTGATCATCTGTCCCCCCTTAAAAAGTCATGGGTAATCAGGGATGGTTGCACAGGTCATGCGGCCTTAGATCGCTGCAGAAGGCGATCCCGTGGATAAGCAGATCGGGCCGATGGAAAACCTGAATGCGGCGAACTATACAGGGGCGGGCCGCGCTTGTCAGGGGCTATTCATCAGGGATTCAGCCTGTTTGTTCAAAAAAACAGCGAGGTCGGATCACCTGAGCGACTATGCGGGGGAGAACCCAGCCTTTGGCTGGGGGAGGGCTAGCTGGGGCTGCTTGTTGCCGCTGCCCCGCTTCATCACATATTCGGATAATTGGGCCCTGAGCCCCCCTGTGGCGGTGTCCAGATAATGTTTTGACTGGGGTCCTTGATATCACAGGTTTTGCAGTGGATGCAGTTGGCGGCGTTGATCTGCAGTTTTGTCGCGCCGTCCGCCTCCAGCACCTCAAATACCCCTGCCGGGCAGTAGCGCTGGGCGGGTTCGGCCCAGGTGGGCAGATTGACCTCTACCGGAATGCGCGCGTCCTGCAGCTTGAGGTGGCAGGGCTGATCCTCGTCGTGACTGGTGTTGGCGAGATACACAGACGAGAGCTTGTCAAAGCTCAGCTTGCCATCGGGTTTGGGATAATGGATGGGCTTGCAGCGGCTGGCCACGCGTAGCTGACGATAATCGTGAGCCTTATCGAGTAGCTTGAAGGGCGAGTTTGCGCCAAACAGCCGTTGCTCCAGCCAGTTGAAGGCACCGCCCAACCAAGGACCATAGTTGTGAAGAGCCGCGCCGAAGTTGCGCGCCGCCTTGAGCTCGCGGGCCAGCCAGCTCTGTTGCAGCTCGTCGCCATACTGGGCTAGGTCCCGTCCCCCCTCATCGCCCCCCCGCAGTGCCATCGCGACGGTTTTTGCCGCCAGCATCCCCGATTTCATGGCGGTGTGGATCCCCTTGATGCGGGAAAAGTCGAGAGTACCGGCATCGCAGCCGATAAGGAGGCCACCCGGGAAGTGCATGCGGGGCAGAGCGTGCCAGCCCCCTTTGGTGATGGCGCGGGCGCCGTAACTGATGCGTTCCCCCCCTTGCAGCAGGTCGGCGATAAGCGGGTGATGCTTGAGGCGCTGGAATTCGTCGAACGGGCTGAGCCAGGGATTCTGGTAGTTGAGATCGACAATCAGCCCGACCGCAACCTGATCCCCCTCCATTTGATAGAGATAGAAACCGCCGTGGCTATTGCCGCCCCCTTGCTTGCCAAGGGGCCAGCCACTGCCGTGCAGCACCTGTCCCGCCTTGCCCCGACCTGCAGGCAGTTGCCACAGCTCTTTGAAGCCGATGGCATAGTGCTGGGGCTGGGCAGGGCTTGCCAGGTTGAAGTCGGCGATCAGCTGTTTGCCGAGATGGCCGCGGGCCCCTTCGGCAAAGAGGGTGTAGCGGCCGAGCAGCGCCATGCCGGGCACATGATCAGCTTTCGGGTTGCCAGCGCGATCCAGCCCCAGATCGCCGGTGATGACCCCCTTGACCCGGCCCGCTTCCATGATAAGTTCGCTGGCGGTAAACCCCGGGTATATTTCGACTCCCAGTTTTTCCGCCTGCTGGCCGAGCCAGCGGCAGAGATTGCCTAGGCTGACGATGTGACAGCCCTCATTGTGCATCCGGGGTGGCACGGCCCAGGCGGGGAGTTGCAGGGAGCGTTGCTCGCTTTGCAGCAGATGTACCTGATCGTCGCTGACCGGCACGCCGAGCGGTGCTTGCTGCCAGCCATCCGGCAGCAGCTCTTGCAAGGCGACGGGATCAAACAGGGCGCCGGAGAGCAGATGGGCGCCGATCTCTGCCCCTTTCTCCAGCAGACAGACGGAGAGAGTGGCATCCTGCTGTTTCAGGGCGATGGCTGCACTGAGCCCCGCCGGACCGCCGCCGACGATGACGACATCAAATTCCATTGCTTCCCGTTCCATCTTGCCTCTGCGCTCTGGTTGGCCTAGGGTAATGCTGGTAGTTTACGTAAACGTAAAGCAGTTGTAAGCAAAACTGAGCAAGAAAAAGCAAAAAATCAGGGAAGAGCGTACTGCAACAAACGCAGAGGCACACTAATGAATTCAATCCAAAGAGACGAGGCATGACCCCATGAAGCTGCTGGTCGCAATCAAACGGGTAGTCGACTACAACGTCAAGATCCGGGTGAAGGGAGACGGCTCCGACGTGGAGCTGGCCAATGTGAAGATGGGGATCAACCCCTTTTGTGAAATTGCGGTGGAGGAGGGGGTCAGGCTGCGGGAAGTGGGTATCGCCAGCGAGCTGGTGGTGGTGACCTTCGGCCCTGACGCTGCCGCCGAGCAACTGCGCCATGGGCTGGCGTTGGGGGCGGATCGGGCGCTGCATTATGTCACCGATGAGACGCTCACCCCGCTGACGGTTGCCCGCGCCTTGCACAAGGTGTGTGAGCAGGAGCAGCCGGATCTGGTGCTGCTCGGCAAGCAGTCCATCGATTCCGACAACAATCAGGTGGCCCAGATGCTGGCTGCCCTCAATGATTGGCCGCTGGCGACTTGCGCGTCCGCCCTCAAGGTGGAAGCGGGAGAGCTGCTGGTGACTCGCGAAATCGACGGTGGCCTCGAGACCCTGGGCATGCCTTTGCCTGCGGTGGTGAGCGCCGATCTGCGTTTGAATGAACCGCGCTTTGCCTCGCTGCCCAACATCATGAAGGCCAAGCGCAAGCCGCTTGATAGCGCTCCGTTCTCTACACTCGCCGTTGAGGTGGCCAATCAGACCCGCTTGCTCGGGGTGATGGCGCCGCCAGCCCGCAGCGCCGGGATCAAGGTGGGCTCGGTGGACGAGCTGGTGGACAAACTCAAACACGAAGCGAAGGTGCTGCCATGAGCGTGCTGATCATTGCCGAACATCATCAGGGCCATCTGGCCGACAACGTGGCACAACTGGTGACCGCCGCCGGATCCATCGGCGGTCAAGTTGACCTGCTGTTGCTGGGTCAGGGGCTGACCGAGGCGGGTGAACAGGCGGCAGCCCTCAGCGGTGTCGACAAGGTTCTGCTTGCCGAACATCCCCTGCTGGCCGACGGGCTGCTGGATGGGGTCGACAAGCTGCTGGCCAGCTGGTGCGAAGGTTACAGCCACTGCCTGATGGCGGCGAGTGCCATGGGCAAGGCGTTGCTGCCACAGATGGCGGCCCGGCTCGGGGTGGAGATGCTCTCCGAGGTGACGGCTATCGAGAGCAGCGACACCTTCCTGCGCCCCATCTATGCGGGCAATGCCATTGCCAGAGTGGTGAGCTCGGCGCCCGTCAAAGTGATGACGGTGCGGGCTACCGCGTTTGCCAAGGCGGCGACGGGCGGGCAGTCTCCCATCGAACGCTTGGCCGTGCCCGAATTCGCTGGTCGTACCCGGTTGGTCGAGCGCCGCGCGGTGCGCTCCAGCAGGCCCGAACTGACCGCCGCCCGGGTGGTTGTCTCCGGTGGCCGGGCACTGGGCTCCAAGACGCAGTTTGCTTTGATAGAAGCGCTGGCCGACAAGCTGGGCGGTGCAGTGGGGGCATCGCGAGCCGCCGTTGATGCGGGATATGTCGCCAACGATCTGCAAGTGGGGCAGACCGGCAAGGTGGTGGCGCCCGAGCTCTATATCGCGGTCGGCATTTCGGGGGCCATCCAGCATCTGGCGGGGATGAAGGAGTCGAAAGTGATCGTTGCCATCAACAAGGACAGCGACGCCCCCATCTTTCAGGTGGCGGACTACGGACTGGTGGGGGATCTGTTCACCCTGCTGCCGGAGCTCACCGCCAAACTGTAAATTTATCAGAAATGGCTGAGCTGTGGTCGTTTATGCGCTCTGCCCGCCATTTCTGTGCATGTTCCCTGCAAGCCCTGACCCGTTCAGGGCTTTTTCTACTGCAAGGGGGACGCAGAGTGACGGTAAAAGGTTGAGCCAGCTCCCAAAAAGCCTTTGATCCGCTGGCTGCTCTTGTGTAAAACCTGACAAGTCATCGATTACTCTCATCCACTCACGGAAAGCGTCATGAGCAAACAGATTTACAACTTCTGCGCCGGCCCCGCCATGCTGCCGGTTGAAGTCATGGAGCGCGCCCAGCGCGAATTTTGTAATTTTCAGGGGCTGGGAGCCTCGGTCATGGAGCTTTCCCATCGCGGCAAGCCCTACATGGCGGTTGCCGAGAAGGCCGAAGCTGATCTGCGCGAGCTGCTGGCGGTGCCGGACAACTACAAGGTGCTCTTCATGCACGGTGGCGGCCGCGGTCAGTTCTCCGCCGTGCCCATGAACCTGCTGGGCGGGGCCAACAAGAAGGCGGACTTCCTGCTGACCGGTGTCTGGTCCCAGAGCGCGGTGGATGAAGCCAAAAAGTATGGCGATATCCAGACCTTCCAGGGGGTTGCCAAGAACGAGCAGGGGATCTCCCACCTGTTGCCGACCCCGGCGTTTCGCGCCGATGCGGCTTATGTTCACTACTGCCCGAACGAAACCATTGACGGCATCGAGATGTTCGACATCCCGGCCACTGGCGAGGTGCCGCTGGTGGCGGATCTCTCCTCCACCATTCTCTCCCGTCCTCTCGATGTGAGCCGCTTTGGCATTATCTATGCCGGTGCCCAGAAAAATATCGGGCCGTCCGGGCTTGCCATCGCCATCGTGCGCGATGATCTGCTGGAGCAGGCGAGAGCCGATGTCCCCTCGATTTTTGACTACAAACTCACTGCCAAGAACGACTCCATGTTCAACACGCCGCCCACCTACGCCTGGTATCTGGCCGGTCTGGTGTTCGAGTGGCTGAAAGAACAGGGTGGCCTCGAGGCGATGGAGGCGCGCAACAAGGAGAAGGCCGACTTCCTCTATGACTATCTCGATCAGTCGAGCTTCTATGGCAATCAGGTGGATGTCAGCTGCCGTTCGCGTATGAACATCCCGTTCCAGCTGAAAAATGCCGAGCTGGACAAGCAGTTCCTGGCCGAATCGGAAGCCGCTGGCCTGCTGGCCCTCAAAGGACACCGCATTGTCGGTGGCATGCGCGCCAGCATCTACAACGCCATGCCGCTGGAGGGGGTGAAGGCCCTGGTGAGCTTTATGGATGACTTTGCCAAGCGCAACGGCTGAGAAGAGTGCCCCTATTTGTTTGCTGGTGGCCTCTCGTGACAACTCGTGAGCCGCTTCCAGCTATTGCAGTGATTCAAGACGCCGGGGATACCCCGGCGTCTTTTTTTCAACAGAACCAGCGCGCTGGCGTTTACCGTGCGATTTCCCCTGAAAGTGCCCTTGCCGAGCGGGACGCAGGCTGTTAACGTCCGGACAGGCGTTTATTTTTGAGATAGCACAGGAAGTCTATGAATTCGTTGCGTTTGGAACCCATTTGTCGTGTGGCCGGTGAGGTTAATCTGCCCGGCTCCAAGAGTGTCTCTAACCGTGCGCTGCTTCTGGCGGCGCTGGCCCGTGGCACCACCCGTCTGACCAACCTGCTCGACAGCGATGACATTCGTCATATGCTGGCTGCGCTGACCCAGCTCGGGGTCAAGTACAAGCTCTCCGCCGACAAGACCGAGTGTACCGTGCAGGGTCTGGGCCGCAGCTTCGCGGTGAAAGAGCCGGTCAATCTGTTCCTTGGCAACGCCGGTACTGCGATGCGACCGCTGTGCGCCGCCCTGTGCCTGGGCTCCGGTGAATATACCCTGGGCGGCGAGCCGCGCATGGAAGAGCGTCCCATCGGCCATCTGGTGGATGCCCTGCGTGAAGCGGGTGCCCATATCCAGTACCTGAAACACGATGGTTATCCGCCGCTGGTGGTGGATGCCAAAGGGCTGTGGGGCGGCGATGTGCACGTCGATGGCTCCGTCTCCAGCCAGTTCCTGACCGCGTTTTTGATGGCAGCCCCGATGGCGGCCGGTGATACCCGGATCCACATCAAGGGGGAGCTGGTCTCCAAGCCTTACATCGACATCACTCTGCACATCATGAAGCAGTTCGGGGTGGTCATCGAGCACGACAACTACAAGCTGTTCTACATCAAGGGCAACCAGACCTACATCAGCCCGGGTGACTTTCTGGTGGAAGGGGATGCCTCGAGCGCCTCCTACTTCCTCGCGGCGGGTGCCATCAAGGGCAAGGTGCGGGTCACCGGTATTGGCAAGCACAGCATTCAGGGTGATATCCACTTCGCCGACGTGCTGGAGAAGATGGGCGCGCGCATCACCTGGGGCGATGATTTTATCGAGGCGGAGCAGGCACCGCTGCACGGAGTGGATATGGACATGAACCATATTCCCGATGCGGCCATGACCATCGCGGTTGCCGCGCTGTTTGCCGAGGGGCCGACCTCCATTCGCAATATCTACAACTGGCGGGTGAAAGAGACCGATCGTCTGCACGCCATGGCGACCGAGCTGCGCAAGCTGGGCGTCGAAGTGGAGGAGGGGCATGACTTCATCACAGTGACCCCGCCAATGCAGCTCAAGCACGCCGAGATCGATACCTACAACGATCACCGTATCGCCATGTGCTTCTCGCTGGTGGCGTTGTCGGATACCCCGGTCACCATCAATGATCCCAAGTGCACGTCGAAGACCTTCCCGGATTACTTCGACAAGCTGGCCAGTATCAGCCAGCGTGGCTGATCACTGACAAACCCGTCATCACCGACACTTCGGGCCCGCGCTGAGCGGGCCTTTTTGCCTTCCTCACCAGTATCGTCATTTCGCTTAGCATCATTTCAATAACTTGCAAGATTGCCATATAAAATAGTTTTGTGATTGCTGTAATTTCCTATTTACACATGCGCGGTCGCGGGCTATGTTGAGATTTCCTAATCGCAGTCATCTAGCAGGAAGCCTTGTCATGCAGCATCAAACCGACGACGTTCGTATCAGTGAAATCAAAGAGTTATTACCCCCGGTTGCGGTGCTTGAGAAGTTTCCGGCTACCGAGGTTGCCTCGTCCACCGTTTTTGAATCCCGTCAGGCCATTCACAATATCCTGGCCGGCGAAGATGATCGTCTGCTGGTGGTGATTGGTCCTTGCTCCATCCATGATCCGGTTGCCGCGCTGGAGTACGGCAAGCGCCTCAAGGCGTTGCGCGACGAGCTGAAAGGTCAGCTGGAGATCGTGATGCGGGTCTACTTCGAAAAACCGCGCACCACAGTGGGCTGGAAGGGGCTGATCAACGATCCGTACCTCGACAATAGCTGCAAGATCAACGACGGTCTGCGCATTGGTCGCAAGCTGTTGCTGGATCTCAACGACATGGGGCTGCCAACTGCCTCCGAGTTCCTCGACATGATCACCCCGCAATATGTGGCGGATCTGATGAGCTGGGGCGCGATCGGTGCCCGTACCACCGAATCCCAGGTACACCGCGAGCTGGCCTCCGGTCTCTCCTGTCCGGTGGGCTTCAAGAACGGCACTGACGGCACCATCAAGGTTGCCATCGATGCCATTGGCGCTGCCAGTGCGCCGCACCACTTCCTGTCGGTCACCAAATACGGTCACTCCGCCATCGTGGCGACCCGCGGCAACCCGGATTGTCACATCATTCTGCGTGGTGGTCGTGAGCCGAACTACAGCGCCGCCCATGTCAGCGAAGTTGTGAAGGGGCTGGAGAAGGCCGGTCTGCCACAGAAGGTGATGATCGACTTTAGTCACGCCAACAGCAGCAAACAGTTCAAGAACCAGATGGTGGTGGCTGAAGATGTAGCCGGCCAACTGCGTGCCGGCAGCAAGGCGGTGTTTGGTGTGATGGTGGAGAGCCATCTGGTGGAAGGCCGTCAGGATCTGGTGGAAGGGTGTGAACTCACTGTTGGTCAGAGCATCACCGATGCCTGCATCGGTTGGGCTGATACCGAAGTGTTGCTGCGCAACCTGGCGGATGCCGTCGCAACCCGTAACGCCCGCTAAAGTCATCCCGGCGGCGCTGTTAATCGTCAACGCGCCGCTGGAGCAGCAAGCGACCGTTTGGCCAAATCGAATCAAAACAAAAGCGCGACCCTCGGGTCGCGCTTTTTCGTTGGTGAAGTGGATTACCAACGGTAGGTTTTCAGCAGAGCCTCCAGTTTCTGGCACTGCTCCACCAGCTGAATGCTGGCGAGGTTGGCGGCGTGCGCCTGACCCAGGGTGTCGTTGGAGGTATTTCGAATATCGCTCACCGAGCTGTCTACCTCATGGCAGACCCTGTCCTGCTCTTCGGCCGACTGGGCCATCTGGGCGTTGAGATCGTTGATGCGGGCGATGCGCTCGATGATGTTCTGCATGGCTGCCAAGGTCGCTTCGGTCTTGCTGATGCTCTCATCGGCTTTGCTTTTTGCATCCCCGATCACCGTAACTGCGCTCTGGGCCTCATTTTGCAGGGCGGCGATCATCTGTGAGATCTCTTCGCTGGCGGCGCGGCTGCGGTTGGAGAGGGCCCGCACTTCATCGGCCACTACCGCAAAGCCACGGCCTTGCTCACCTGCCCGGGCTGCTTCAATCGCAGCGTTGAGGGCCAGCAGGTTGGTCTGATCGGCAATCCCCTTGATCACCTCTAGCACGCCGTCAACAGCTAGGCAGCGGCTGTCGAGTTGCTGGATCACCTGATCCACTCGATCGATCTCTGCCGACATCTCGCCCATATCGGTGATGGAGTGCTGGGCGAGGCGACTGGTGTCAGCGGCATCCTGATTGGTGAGGGCGGAGAGCTCGGCGCTGTGGCGGGCATGTTCGCGCACTTCATGAGAGCTGGCGGCCAGTTCGCTCACGGCGGCGGCGACCTGGGTGGTCATCCCCTCTTGCTGGCGGGCCGAGTTTTCGGTCTGGGTGGCGACTTGACGGATCTGGTTCGACTCCTGATAGAGCTGGTGGGTCGCCCCTTCCACCTCCTGCAGGCTGTGGCGGAATCCCTGCACCATATCATTGACGGCGCGGGTCATCTGGCCCAGTTCATCCCGGCTGTGATTGACCAGGGGGAGGGCGAGGTCGCGCTCTTTGGCCATCCGGATCATGGTGAGCTGCAACTGGCGCAGGGGGTGTTTCACGTAGCGTTGCAATACCCACCAGAGCAAGCCGAAGCCGAGGCTAAAGACGGCGGCCAGGCTGCCGCTCAGGATCAGGTTGTTGTGGCGGATCTCGCCGAAGGTGTGGCTGAGGTCATAACTGATCCGCACTGCCCCCATCACGGTTCCTTCATTGACCTGGTGACAGGTGAGGCACTGGGTGCCGCGATACTCCTTGTAGGCTTTGAACGGTTTGATCAGGGTGAGCCGGTTGCCCTGCTGCTCCAGGATGGCTTCGCCCTGATTGATGGCACGCTCATCGAGGGGATCCTGCGCTTTCTGATCCGGATAACCCGGGCCAAACAGGTTGCTGACGGCCGGCGCGCGCACCAGACGGGCCTCAACGATGCCCGCTTCACTCTTGAGTTTGGTCTGCACTATCTGCCGGTTGGCCATGCCACCGGTCATCATCAGCACGTTCACCTGATCCATATAGGTGTTGGCCATGCTCTCAACTTTCTCCTCTGCCAGCCGGATGGCGAGATCCCGTTGCAGCCATGCGGAGAGTTCGAAGCAGAGGCCAAAGGTGGTGCTGATGACCAGCGCAAGAGGGAGGAATATTTTCCAGTTCAAGGAGAGGTTATGCATTTTGGGCAAGTTCCATGCGCTTGGTGTTGTTATGTGATCCCGTATCATCTTGATCGTAGACGAAGAAACGGCGGGAGATGGTTCTCTATCGGCACACGATAACCACTCTTGAGTAAATAATCTGTTAAGCAGATCGGTAATACAGGTTGCCAAAATGCCTTTCGGGAGGGGGGTGGCTCCTCGGGTTGATCCAGAACAAATTGCCAGTAACGATTATCGTTATCATTGTCATTATTTGCTGATAATAGTGACCATCATGAATCTGACCCCTTCCATGACCGGTATTGCCACGCCGGATCCCCTCAAGTTTGCCTTTAGCGCCAAGACCTCGGCTCACGCCAGTCGGGGAGGGATGCGCCCCTTCCCGCTGGATGAGGCTGGCTGGCAGAGCTGGTGGCAGCGAGAGAGTGAAGCTGAGGAGCGCGCCCTCTACATCCATATTCCGTTTTGCCGAAAGCGCTGCAGCTTCTGCAATTTCTTTGAAAATGGCGCCAACCCGGCGCGGATCAACCGCTATGTCAACGCCTTGTGCGCCTCCCTTGCGCAGGCAGCTGACACCCCGCTGGCGCAGAGCATGCCATTTTCAGCCGTCTATGTGGGGGGCGGTACGCCGACCGACATGAGCGCCGACGAGCTGGCCATGCTGGCCGCCGTGATCCGCCGTTTTCCGCTGGCGACGGATGCAGAGGTGACGCTGGAGGGGCGTCTCAACGGCTTTGATGATGAGAAATGGCAGGTGGCGTTGGCGGGGGGCTTCAACCGCTTCTCCTTCGGGGTGCAGAGCTTTGATACCCGGGTGCGTCAGCAGGCGGCCCGTTTCGATGACAGGGAGACGCTGCTGACCCGTCTGGGTGAGCTGACCCGTGATGATGCGGCTGTGATCGTGGCGGATCTCATTTTTGGTCTGCCCGGTCAGGATGATGCCGTGTGGCAGCAGGATATCCGCGATGTGATGGCGAGTGGTGTACACGGGGTCGATCTCTACCAGCTCATCGCCATGCAGGGCACCAATCTGGAGCGGGCGCAGGAGAAGGGCACTCTGGATTGGCTCGCCGATGGCCAGCAGCGGGCGGCCATGTATGCCTATGGCGGGGCGCAACTGGAAGCCCACGGCTGGGAGCGTCTCTCTTGCAGTCACTGGCGGCGCAGCCCGGCCGAGCAGAGCCGTTATAACCAGATGGCCAAGCGCGGTGCGGAGATCCTCCCCTTTGGCGCCGGTGCGGGGGGCAGTATTCTTGGCCATGGCTTGATGTATGGACGGGATCTGGCCCCCTGGCATGACGCGCTGGCCAGTGGCAAGCGGGCGCCCGGGATGGTGATGGGACGCAATCCCAATGCAAGGATGGACGGTCTGCTCCGTGGCGCCCTCGACAGTGGTGTGCTGGCGCTGGATCGTCTGCCAGCGCCTTTGCTGACCCATCTGATGCCGCTTTTTGCCGCCTGGCAGCAGCACGGGCTGGCCGAGATCGAGAATGCACGGTTGCAACTCTCCCTCGCCGGACGCTTCTGGAACGTCAATATGCAGGCTGGCTTGTTCGAGTTCTTGCAGCTCAATCCGCTCGATGGTTCAGCGCCGCCCAGCCATGGTACTGCCGCGGTACGCCATTCGCTGGTTTGAGCCCGAGCGGAGCATTTGCACGGAGCACTTGCATGGCTCCGAGCGATCCATAACGAAAGAGGGAGCCTTGCAGGCTCCCTCTTTTGGCTTGGCAGTTAGCGTCGCGCGAGCTTACTCGTCGCTGCTCTCCTGATAGCTGTCGCGCATCGCCTTGGGCAGGCGGCGCATCGGAGTAAAGCCGATATCCTCGCCCACCACTTCCCGCTTGCGGGACTTGTTTTGAGGAGACTGGGCGGGATTTTTGCTGGCGTCACCTTTGGCTTTGCCCTTGCCCGCGGCTGGCTTGCCCTTGGCATTGCTGCTCTTGGCGTTGGCATGACCGCGAGACCGAGGCGGGTTCTGCACCGGCTTGCTGCCCGGCAGAGTCTGGCGACTCGGCTTGCCGCTTGGCTCATACCCTTCCAGGATCTCCACGGTCAGGGATTGGCCGATCAGGGCTTCGATAGCCTTGAGCTGACCCAGCTCGTCCTGGCTGACCAGCGAGATGGCCTCACCGCCACGACCGGCGCGGCCGGTACGGCCGATACGGTGGATGTAATCTTCC
Source organism: Aeromonas sp. R2-4 (assembly GCF_040908365.1). Lineage (NCBI taxonomy): Bacteria > Pseudomonadati > Pseudomonadota > Gammaproteobacteria > Aeromonadales > Aeromonadaceae > Aeromonas > Aeromonas sp. R2-4. Next base: position 113,075 of record NZ_JBFODO010000004.1, on the reverse strand, counting down.
GCCATCTGGGGCAGTTCAAAGTTGATCACGTAGGGCAGTTGATCGATGTCCAGACCGCGGGCGGCGATATCGGTCGCTACCAGCACCCGCACCTCGCCACTGCGAAAATCGGCCAGCGCCCGGTTGCGGGCACCCTGGCTCTTGTCACCGTGGATCGCCACGGTATTGAGGCCATCTTTTTGCATCTGCTGGGCGAGGCGGTCGGCGATCTGCTTGGTGCGAACAAACACCAGCACCCGTTGCCAGTTGCCACGGCCAATCATGTGGGAGAGCAGCTCGCGGCGGCGTTCCCGATCCACCTGAATGATGCGTTGGGTCACCTGCTCGGCGGCAGTATTGCTGGGGTCCACCTCGATCAGGGTGGGGTCGTTCAGCAGGTCATCCGCCAGCGCCTTGATGTCGTTTGAGAAGGTGGCAGAGAAGAGCAGGGTTTGCCGCTCTGCAGGCAGCGCCTTCATGATGCGGCGGATGTCGACGATAAAGCCCATGTCGAGCATGCGATCCGCTTCATCCAGCACCAGCACTTCCAGCTGGCTCAGGGTCAGGGCGCCCTGGGTCAGCAGATCCAGCAGACGGCCCGGGGTGGCGACCAGAATGTCTACCCCCAGCTTGATGGCGTCCAGATTGGGCTTGATGCTGACACCGCCATAGGCGATCAGCGTCTTGAACGGTAGGTGGTGGGCATACTTGATGATGCTCTCGCCCACCTGTGCCGCCAGTTCGCGGGTCGGGGTCAGTACCAGTGCGCGCACCTGACGACGGCCACGACCGTGGTTGGCCAGCAGACGCTGCAACATCGGCAGGGTGAAACCGGCCGTTTTGCCTGTGCCTGTCTGAGCGCCGCCGAGCACATCCTGACCGGCCAGAATGGCCGGAATCGCTTGCTGCTGGATGGGGGTTGGCTGTTCGTAACCCAGCTCCTTGACGGCCCGCAGAATATGCGGAGACAGACCCAGTTCGTTGAATGACATGTTCGAGAGAAACTCCTGAGATGAGCCTTTGGCTCAACGGGCAGCCAGCATATTGGGGCCAGCCACGATATGGAAAAGATAGTGGGGCCGTAATATAGCAAAAGAGCGGCCGCTGCGCAGTAGCTGTCGCACCGGCCGCCATACAATCGTTCAACGCAGTGGCGTAAAACGGTGCGGGAGCATCAGAGCATCTCGCGGATCTGCTCGGCCAGGCACTCCGGTTTGGCCTGGGGGGCGAAACGCTCTACCACATTGCCATCGCGGTCGATCAGGAACTTGGTGAAGTTCCATTTGACGTTTTCCAGCCCAAGAAAGCCCGGTTTCTGTTGCTTGAGCCACTGATAGAAGGGGTGGGCATGCTCACCGTTGACATCGCACTTGGCCATGATGGGGAAGCTGACCGGATAGTCGAGGGAGCAGAAGCGGGCGATCTCGTCCGCATCCCCCGGCTCCTGATTGCCAAACTGGTTGCAGGGGAAGCCCAAAATCACCAGCCCCTTGGGGCCTAGCTCCCGATAGAGGGCTTCCAGCCCTTCATATTGTGGAGTAAAGCCGCAGCGACTGGCCACATTGACCACCAGCACTACCTTGCCTGCCAGTTGAGTCAGCGGGTAGGGGGTACCATCCAGTCGTTGCAAAGTGAGATCGGGCAGAGGCATGAGAAGATCCTTTCGTGGGTGATGCGCGGGTTGTGCCGTGAGTAGTTCGGTCGGTGACAGAGACAAGCGCCGGATGAACAGCAACATGGCGATGCGGATACGGTATCGGCTGGCTCCTGGTACCGCAAGGAGGCCGCGGCGCCTCCTCGTCCCGATTGCAAGGGCCATCACAGTTTCGACAGCCAATACGCTCTTTGGCAGGGCGGGATCACAACTGGCGACAAAAATGCGGGGCGGCGGGCAGCAACTCGCGTATTGATGTTGGGACTTCTCAAGAGAAGCAAACCGGTTTGTGACTTTGCCGGTAAGTCGCTACAAAGCGCCCTCTTTCCACTCATTGTGAGCCAATCTTGGACTATCAAGCTGCCATGGATGCCATTTACACCCGGGGATGGGTGATAGTGGATGATTTTTTGACCGCCGCCGAGGTGGATGCCCTCAAAGCCTGTTTGCCAGGCGAATGGCAACCGGCCGGGATCGGCCGTGACGCCCTGCACCAGGGCAATCCCGATATTCGCCGTGATCAGATCCACTGGCTGGAGCCTTCCCTCGGTGCGCCGGTGGCCGACTACCTCGCCCGGATGGAGTCCCTGCGTCTTGCCGCCAACCGGATGCTGATGCTGGGATTGTTCGACTACGAGGCCCACTTCGCCCGCTATCGCAGCGGGGATTTTTACGCCACCCATCGGGATGCCTTTGCCGGTCGCTCCAACCGCCGTCTTACCACCGTGTTTTACCTAAACAACGACTGGCTGCCCGAAGCGGGTGGAGTGCTGCGCATGTATGACGACAAGGAGCAGTTTCTGATGGATGTCAGCCCCAAGGGAGGGCGGCTGGTCATGTTTCTCTCCGAGGAGTTTCCCCACGAGGTGCTGCCTGCCAATCGCGAGCGCTACAGCATTGCCGGCTGGTTTCGGGTCAATGGCAACGGCATGGGAAGGGTCGATCCCCCGCGCTGAGGGGCAATGTGTCCCGATTTTGACACTGGGGAGACTTTTCACTGCAAGAAGTGGGGTCATGGGTCTCCCATCAGCTGACAAGGGTTGATCTCCCTTGCTACACTGGCGCGCACTTATGTTCGTATCTGGCTTCGTCCGGTTTTTATGGTGGTTGGCTTATCAAATGGTCATGACGAGGCCGCTTTTCCCAAGGGATCACATCTAATGAAGAACATGCATGTCTTGCTGCTGTGCGGCGGCGGTGGCTCAGAGCACGAAGTTTCTCTGCGCAGCGCCAATTTCCTCGAGCAACAACTGGGCCTTCTGCCCGGTGTCGAAGTGACCCGCGTCGAGATGTTCGCCGATCGCTGGCTCAGTGCCGATGGCCGCGAGTGCAAGCTGGGGCTCGACAAGCTGCTTTCGTTCGACAGCGTGGCCCGTCCGGTGGATTACGTGGTGCCCTGCATCCACGGCTACCCGGGTGAGACCGGCGATCTGCAATCCTTCCTCGAGCTGGCCGGATTGCCTTATCTCGGTTGCGATGCCGAGGCGAGCAAGATCTGCTTCAACAAGATCAGCACCAAGCTGTGGCTCTCCGCCATCGGCATTCCCAACACCCCGTACCTGTTCCTGACCGAGCAAAATGAGGCGGCGCTGGCCGAAGCGAAGGCCGCGCTGGCCAAGTGGGGCAAGGTCTTTATCAAGGCGGCCTCCCAGGGCTCTTCCGTTGGCTGCTATTCGGCCAGCAACGAAGTGGATCTGGTAAAGGGCATTGCCGATGCCTTCGGTTACTCCGAACAGGTACTGATCGAAAAAGCGGTCAAGCCGCGCGAGCTGGAAGTGGCGGTTTACCAGTACGGTGACGAGCTGGTGGCGACCTATCCGGGCGAGATCTGCGTGCCGCAGGACAAGTTCTACACCTATGAAGAGAAGTACAGCAGCGCCAGCCATACCGAGACGGCACTGCGTGCCGAGGGGCTGACCCAGGCGCAGGCCGATGCGATCCACGAGTATGCCCTCAAGGCGTTCCGTCAGCTGAAACTGACCCATCTCTCGCGCATCGACTTCTTCCTGACCGAGGAGGGGGAGATCCTGCTGAATGAAATCAACACCTTCCCGGGCATGACCTCCATCTCCATGTTCCCGAAACTGCTGGAGCATCACGGTCACCGCTTCGCCGACTACCTTGAGCAGATCCTGCGCAAGGCCAGCTAAGCGGGCTCTCCCGCTCGCGGGATGAAGCAGAACCCAATAAACATCCCCGCCAATTGGCGGGGATTTTTTTATGTCTTTATCAAGCTGGATAGGCCTGCCTGAGGGATAAACAGGCGGGGAGGGGATGACTCTTCCCCGCCTGTTGCTACCTGTGGGTGTTACCGGCGGTTAGCCGCGAGCCACCCGAAAGCGCACGCTGCGGGAGTGGCACGGCGCCAGCTCGCCAAACTCGCCAGCGGCCAGTTCAAGGGGGAGGGGCTGTTCGTCCATCCGCACCGCTTGCCAGTCGCTCAGGGCGTGTTCGCTGCTCACTTTGCCACCCTTTAGTACCGCCTGCTCGCTCGGGTTGTAGACCCGGATCACCAGCGCCTCTTCATCCTCTGCCTTTTTCAGGGCGCTCAGCACCGGACCGGAGGGATCCATGGAGAGCAGACTGAAGTGGAGCGGGGTGGTGAAGCTCGCCTTGTTGAGCTTCATGGCATCGAACGGGATCTTGTTGTAGCAGCGCACTGGGGTGAGGTAGCTGCGCGCCGCCTGCATCACGTTGGCGCTGATGTGATCACCGGCAAACGCCAGCAGGCTGAAACGGCAGCTGAGCTTGCCGCGCACCTGAGAGTCCGGGGTGGGTAGCTTGATGCCGGAGGGGCGACCCGGGCGCAGCAGCAGCTCCTCTTTACCGAGTACGCCGACCCCGCGCAGCAGGGTGAGTGCCAGGGTGTCGCACTGCTCGCCGATCACTTCAAACTCGCGCAGACCGTCACTCAGCACCGCCAGCCCCTGCTTGCCATCTTGCAGGGCGACGAAGTTCATCAGCTGCCAGACCGGAATGGGTGCCTCTTTCCACCCCTCCGCTTCCCAGTTCGCCATGGCGCTGTCGCGGGTGGGGCGGGTGATGCAGCCAAACTGGTTGTCGGAGACTACGGTGTCGCTTGGGAAGGGGGTGGGGATCAGCACCCGCACCCGGTGGTCATCGGCCTGATTGTCGAGCTCCAGCTCGATATCGATACGCGGGCTCTGGTGCGCCAGCGTGATGCGGCAGGTGACATCAAGGTGGCCGCTGCACTGGCGGCTGGCCCGCTCGGCGAGGTTGGCAGGCAAGGCCATGCGAAGCTTGAGGGTGGCGATGCTCTGCCACGCCTGATGGGTGACCTCACGGGTCACCGCAAACTCGGTGGAGTAACGCAGCCACTCGTCCCGCGATGGCGAGTAGTCATATTCGTCGCCATCATCGGAGCCCTCTTCCAGCGTGAGTACCTGATCAAATGTGGTGCCGCGCAGCTTGTCCAGGATCTGCAGGGTGCCATTGTCATTGAGGGCGATGCGGTAAAAATCGTTCTCCAGCAGCTCGCCGCTGGCCGTCACCGGCTGCTCCACTCCCGGCTGGTTGCCCTCGATATGCAGAGTGCAGTAGCCCATAGCCGGCAGCGGATGGCAGAGTTGGATGTCGTACTCCATAAAGGGGTCGTAGTTGCCGTAGTGCACGATCTGTCTGTCCACCAGACCCGGGTCAATCTCGCGTCTGGCGCGGATGAAGTAGGGGACCGGTTGGCCCGCTTCATCGCGCAGTGCAAAGGATTGGGCGCGAATGCGGATGCTGGTATTGATCACCTCCTGACGGGGGAAGGGCATCAGGTTGAACAGGCAGAGTTTGTCGGCCACCTGCATGCCGTCTTCGCACAGTGCCACCGGCATGTTGTCGACAATCTTGCGCATGTAGAAGCGGATCAGGTTCTCGGCCATGTCGTCGGCCAGAATGAAGCGGGTCATCACCTCCTGATGCACCTTGTCGCTGCAGCAGCAGCCGATGCTGTCGTGGGCGTGGTTCTTCATGATCTCCTTCCACATCTTCTCCAAAAGCCCGTGGTGGTACTCAAAGCCGAGCGCCCAGGCGATGCTCGCCAGCGGCTCGAGGATGTTGACGATCTTGTTCTCGATGGCGGCGTGGGCCAGTTTGATGTCCATCCGGGTGGAGGAGATGGTGCGGTGTACCCGCATGTATTTGCCGTCGTTGAACTCCCCCTTGAGGGTGGCCAGCTGATCGCGGCACGCCTCGATGCGCTCGAAGACCTGCTCGAAGCGGCTCATGTGGAATTCCCGCTGGGGGTAGATCTCCCGCAGCTTGTCGATGATGGCGAAGATGTTCTGTTGCAGCGGCATCTGGTCATGGCCGTTGGGTAGCAGGATATCCTGAGTGACCGAGGCTTTCTCCAGCACCTCGAAGTAGGATTCGAGCCGCTTGCGCAGGCCCGCTTCATCTTCCGGCAGATACTTGCCGATGGCGTAGCCGAGCGGCAGTACCTGGGCGGTCACCTCGCTGCCATCGTTGCTCTGCCAGAGGAACTCGGTCTTGTCGGTACCGTGACGCTCTGAGCAGCCGCGCCAGAACATGGCACGATCGATCCCGAAGCCGTTGAAGATGTGGGGCAGCTGGGAGGACATGCCGAACGAGTCGGGCAGGTAACCGATCTTCATCGGCTCACCAAGGCTAAGGCAGTCGCGCATCCCGTAGAGCAGGTTGCGCAGGATGGACTCGCCGCTTACCTGCATGGTGTCGGTCTGGGTGTACCAGGGGCCGATGATGAGTTTGCCCGCCTCCACCAGCGCCTTCACCCGGGCCTTGTTCTCGGGCTGGATGGCGAAATAATCCTCCAGCACCGCGGTCTGGCCGTCCAGCACATAGAACTTGTAGTCGGGGTCGGATTCAAGCCGCGCCAGGATCTCCGCCATGTTGTTAACAAGCAGGATGCGGGACTCCTCGGTGGTGAAGTACCACTCCCGATCCCAGTGCATGTGCGGCGTGATGTGAACTCGTGAAACTGTCATGACAATGATCCTTTGCTGACGCACGGCGGCCCTTGCCTGCCGTGCGGAAAAATAGTCTGTTGAAAAAACGGTGGTGAAGATGAGCCTTACTCTGCGGTGACCACCTGATAGGTGCCGCGCTGCATGGCGTGACGGCGCCAGCCGATCAGCACCACAGTGGAGATAAGGGTGCCCACCAGCGCCGCACCGAGCCAGACGGCGGCCGCCATCAGGGCGCCGTGGCCGCCATCGTGGAGCAGGAACAGGGAGAAGATGCCGGCCCCCGGGGTGGAGAGACCAATCCCCATGGCACCCACCATGGCGCCGGTGACCACCGAGCCTGCGAGGAAGGAGCCGATCACCCGGATCGGATCTTCGATGGCCATCGGAATGGCGCCCTCGGTGATCCCCGCCAGCCCCAGCAGCCAGGTGGACTTGCCGGTCTCGATCTCGAAGGTCTGGAACAGGCGCGGCGCCAGCAGGGTGGAGAAGGTGACGGTAAAGGCCGAGACCATCTTGACCGCGCCGAAGATGGCGTAGGGGCCGTAAACCCCGTTGGCCATGGCGCCGAGGCAGAAGGCGTAGGCCGCCTTGTTGACCGGGCCACCCAAGTCAAACGAGCACATAAAGCCGAGCAGGGCGCCCAGTACCAGCGCATTGGTACCGGAGAGGCCGTTGAGCCACTCGGTGAGGCTGTTGTTGAGCCAGGCTACCGGCTGGCCGATGACAAACAGCATCAGGCTGCCCGCCACCAGGGTGCCGATCACCGGATAGAGATAAAAGGTGAGAAAGCCGTTGAAGTTGGGGCTAAGGCGCACATGCTGCTTGACCCAGCGCATCAGGTAACCGGCGATAAGACCGCCGACCACGCCGCCGAGAAAACCGGAGCCAATCATGTTGGCGGCCAGTCCCGCCGCAAAGCCTGGGCCCAGCGCCGGTTTGTCAGCCAGCGAGTAGGCGGTATAGGCCGCCAGCACCGGCACCATCAGGGTACCCAGCATGCCGCCGCCCAGCTTGCGATACATCCAGAGCCAGGAGTTCTCGGTATCAAACAGATGCTGCAGGCCGAAGATCTGGGCCAGCAGCACAGAGACGGCGAGCACGGTACCGCCCGCCACGATCAGCGGCACGGCAAAGGAGATGCCGCTCAGCAGCGCCTGCTTGAGCTCGGTCTTGAGGCTCACCTTCTTGCCGGTCTGCGCGTCGCTCTGGCTGGTGTTGGGCGTCGGGGCGGTGCGACCGGCCTTGGCCGCTTCCAGCGCGTCATTCAGGATCCGCTCGGCATGGCGGATGGGCTCGGCCACCGGCGTCTCGATCCGGGGGATACCGGCGAAACGCTCCTGCTCCTTGATGGCCACCTCGGCGGCGAAGATGCAGGCCACCGCAGCATCGAGCGCCTCTTGCGGCAGGCGATCCTCGATGCCGTTGGCACCCTGCTTTTCGACCAGTACCCGAATGCCTAGCTTGCGCCCCGCTTTTTCCAGATACTCGGCAGCCATATAGGTGTGGGCGATCCCCGCCGGACAGGCGGTGACACAGACCACAGTGGGTCTATTTGTATCTAAGTTGTCTTCTTTTGCTGGTTGCTTGCCACTATCCCCATCACCATCAAGCAGCGCCATCAGCTGCTCGGCACTTTGGGCCGCCAGCACCGCCTCGCGGGTATCGTCATCCACCAGGGCGGTGGTGAGGGTGGTGAGCAGCTGCATATGGGTGGAGCCCGCCTGATCGGTCGGGATCGCCAGCATGAAGATCAGGTTGACCGGCTCGGGGCCGTCGATCCCCTCCCAGCCCAGCTCTTCGCTCAGGGTGGCGACGGCAAAGGCCGCTTCGCGCACCGCATCGCACTTGCCGTGGGGCACTGCCAGCCCTTCGCCAAGGGCGGTGGGGCCCTGTGCCTCGCGGGCCATGACCGCGGCCAGAAAGGCGGCCTTGTCGTGCAGCTTGCCGGCCTGATCGAGCCGATCAGCCAGGGCATGAATGGCCACATCCCGATCGGCAAACCGGGTTTGCAGCGTGATGAGATGGGGGCCGGTAAGACTGGTCAGATTCATGATGATCCTCTGTCAGGTTGGCTTGCCAGCAAGCCGTCATGGTGAAAGTGACAGCGATGCTAACAAACCGGCCGACTGATTTTTGTGAGTGGTATCATACAATTCGTTATTTGTATTGTTTTTGTATTGTCTGGTCGGGGTGATTTGTTAGGTCAAATGAGGCTGAGCCGTTTTGTCTGTCCGGTAACTGGGGTAGAATGACGCCTCTTCCATTTATCATGGCGCAGAGCCGACGAGGTGGCCTTTCGTGTCGAAAAAACCCATGTATCGCCAGATAGCCGACACCATCCAGCAGTGGATTGCGCAAGGGGAGCTGGCTCCCGGCGATGCCCTGCCCACCGAAGCCGAGCTGCGCGAGCAGTTCGGAGTGAGCCGGGTGACGGTGCGTCAGGCTCTCAAGCAGCTGACCGAACTCAACGTCATCGAGAGTATTCAGGGCAGCGGCAGCTACGTGCGGCAGGAGAAGGTGAACTACGACATCTATCAGCTCACCAGCCTCTATGAGAAGGTGACCGATCCGGGGGCCGAGACCCACAGCGACATTCTCGCCTTCGAGGTGATCAAGGCGAGCAGCGAGCTGGCCGGGCGGCTCAATCTGCTGGAAGGGGCGCTGGTCTATTACGTCAAGCGGGTGCGCTTTATTCGCCAGATCGCGGTGACGCTGGAGGAGACCTGGATGCCGCTCGCTCTCTTCCCCGACCTCAGCTATGCGGTGATGCAGGGCTCCAAGTACCACTACATCGAAGAGGTGAAGCAGCTGGTGATCGACCGCAGCGAGCAGGAGATCATTCCGGTGCTCCCCTCGGCGCAGGTGGTGGAGGCGCTAGGTATCGATCCCGCCAAGCCCATTATCGAGAAGGTCTCCCGTGGCTTTTTGCAAGATGGCACCGTGTTCGAGTTCAGTCGCAACTTCTTCAAGAGCGATGATTACAAGTTCACCTTGGTGGCGCGCCGCGCCAAGGGGTGAGCAGGCGCCAGCACCCGAGATAAAAAAGGCCACCACCGTGTTTGCGGTGGTGGCCTTTGTTTTTGGCTGATTGCCGGGCTGAATAGCAGATTGGCTGGTGGTTTGATGCAACCGACCTACTGCGCAGAGCCCTTGACGATCCCCTCGACCCGTACCTGCAGGCTCCCTTGCGCCAGGGTGGTGATGAGCTCGTCGCCATTGTTGACCTGATCGGCGCGACTAATGACTTCGCCACGCGCAGTGCGGGTGATGGAGTAGCCGCGACCGAGAGTAGCAAGCGGGCTCACCCCGTCGAGGCGGGCGGTGAGCATGGCGAGGCGGTGACTAGCAAGGTCTTGCCGCTTGGCAATCAGGGCATAGAGCCGCTCCTCGGCCAGCTGGTGGCGGCGCTTGCCGGCAGCCAGCAATCTCTCCGGGCTCTTGCCCTGCAGGCGCAGCTCAAGGTTGGCGAGGCGCCGCTCACCCTGATGCAGCCGCTGGCGTAGCAGCTGCTGCAAACGAGTAGATAGCTCGTCGAGGCGCTGGGATTGCTGCTCCAGCCGCCGCTTCGGATCCTGATGGTCGAGCCGCTTTTGCAGCAGGATGAAATCGTGGCGGGCGGCGGTCTGCTGGCGGCTCATCGCCTGCAGCAGTCGCTGCTTGAGGTGAACGAGACGCTGGGCACGGGCGCTCTGATCCGGCGCCACCAGCTCGGCGGCAGCCGACGGGGTAGGGGCGCGCAAGTCGGCGGCAAAGTCGCTGATGGTGACATCCACCTCGTGGCCCACTGCGCTCACCACCGGTATGGCGGAGTGGGCAATGGCGCGGGCCACCGCCTCTTCGTTAAAGCACCAGAGATCTTCAAGCGACCCGCCGCCGCGCCCGACGATCAGCACATCCACCTCGGCGCGCTGGTTCGCTTTGGCGATCGCCGCGACGATCTGGCTGATGGCGGCGCTCCCCTGAACCTGAGTCGGGTAGATAAAGACCGGCAGATCCGGCGCGCGCCGTTTAAGCACCGTCAGCATATCGTGCAGGGCGGCACCTGTGGCGGAGGTGATAAGGCCCACCGCCCGTGGTTCACGGGGCAGCGGCCGCTTGCGGCTTTCGTCAAACAGCCCCTCGGCGCCGAGACGGCGCTTGAGCTCTTCAAAACGCAGGGCCAGCACGCCATCGCCTGCGGGTTGCATCGATTCGATGATCAGCTGGTAGTCGCCGCGCGGCTCATAGAGAGAGACCCGCGCCTGCACCAGCACCTGCATGCCATCCTGCGGGCGAAACGTCACCCGCCGGTTGTTGCCCTTGAACATGGCGCAGCGCACCTGCGCCGACATGTCCTTAAGCGAGAAATACCAGTGGCCGGAGCTTGGCATCGCCAGATTGGAGAGCTCGCCGGTCAGCCACACCAGCCCCAGATCCTGCTCCAGGATCATGCGCACGGCGCTGTTGAGGCGGGTGACGGTAAAGACCTGCTGCTCGCGGCCGTTCGCCGCACTGGATGGGGTAAATCGGTTCAAAGGCGTACCTGTGGTCTGCCCCGGCTGGGCCGGGATAAAACGATGGCCGCTATCTTAACCCGAAACAGGGAGAGGGCGTTAAGCAGGCGGCGCCAGCAGCAGAAAAGCAAGATTGGAAACGCTGCCGTTTATCCGTGCAGGTAGTATGGCTCCCGATAAAAGCCCTCGTGCTTGCCTGCATCTGGCCGCGTTGCGGCTTGCCTAGATGCCGTTGATATCTCAGGTGCTGCTGATGTTCACGACGCCACCATCTTGACCTGCGTTCACTCGCCCCCAGTTTGGAGTAGCTTATGAATCCCTCAACCCACTTAACTTTGACGACCCGTTTGCTGCACTGGTTGGTTGCCTTGCTGATGATTGGCCTGACCCTTGTCGGTTATCTGATGGTGAAATTTGAAATATGGGATCTCTATGCCCTGCATAAATCTCTGGGGGTGATTGCACTGATCTTGATCCTGCCCCGCGCCATTCTCCGCCTTGTTAAAGGGTGGCCTGAGCCTGTGCGTCAATATCCTGTTTACGAGGCATTGGCAGCCAGGGCGATCCACTGGGGTTTGCTGATTTCAACGCTGCTTATTCCGGTGTCCGGTCTCTGTTATTCCGCAGCGGCTGGCCGAGGTGTCGCGATATTTGGCTGGTCTATTATCCCGATGAATCCAGACATCCATGAGCCGGCCAATGTGATTCCATTCAGTGAATCCGTTCGGGATATTGCTCACACAGTCCATATATATTTGCCATATGTCATGCTGGCATTTTTGCTGGTGCACATTGTCGGGGCGTTGAAACATCATCTGCTGGATAAAGATAATACCTTGCTGCGGATGGTTGGGCGAAAATAATAAAGAGAGGCAACCCTTGTTGTGCCAGAAAATATATATTGGCAGCGGGCGAAATTTATTATCCAGACCGAGCAAAGGACATTGAGAAGAGAATGATACCGGTGCGAGTGGTCGCCGCGAGGGCAAGAGACAATACAAGGACACAAGACAAGGGGAGGGTGGTCAGAGGCCGCTTGCCCCCTGAGCCCCTGTCGATCATCCCGATGCATGGGGGTTGTACTGCGTCGGCACCTACCGGTTTTGCATAAATCACCGGTTAGCCAACTCTTTTGCCCCGAAATGGCGCTTTTCGTACTGATAATCTTGGTTTTTTGGCGTTTTGGCCGCCTAAAAGAGGGCTATGCCATAAAAAATTCAAAAAACTTCTTTACCAGTGACCAATGCGTGAGTAAACTTCGTCGGCAATATTTTACACCCCCACTTCCTCAACGGTGAGATATTGCCATGCTCAGGATTGCCAAAGAAGCGTTAACCTTCGACGATGTACTGTTGGTTCCCGCCCACTCCGAAGTTCTTCCCAATACTGCCGATCTGCGTACCAAGCTGACCTCCGCCATCAGCTTGAACATCCCGATGATCTCCGCTGCCATGGACACAGTGACCGAAGCCCGTCTGGCTATCGCACTGGCCCAGGAAGGCGGTATCGGCTTTATCCACAAGAACATGTCCATCGAGCAGCAGGCTGCCGAAGTGCGCAAGGTCAAGAAGTACGAGAGCGGCGTGGTCACTGACCCCGTCACCGTGCGCCCTGACATGACCATCGCCCAAATCAAGGAGCTGAGCCACAAGAATGGCTTCGCCGGTTACCCCGTGGTGACTGACGGCAATCAGCTGGTCGGTATCATCACCGGCCGCGACGTGCGCTTCGTGATTGACCTCTCCCAGACCGTTGAACAGATCATGACCCAGAAAGATCGTCTGGTCACCGTGCGTGAAGGGGCCCCTCGTGAAGAGGTGGTTGCCCTGATGCAAAAGCACCGTATCGAAAAAGTGCTGGTGGTGAACGCCGACTTCAAACTCAAGGGCATGATCACCGTTAAAGATTTCCAGAAAGCTGAGCGCAAGCCGCACGCCTGTAAAGATGACAAGGGGCGTCTGCGGGTCGGTGCTGCGGTCGGTGCCGGTGCCGGTAACGAAGAGCGCGTCGCTGCGCTGGTGGAAGCCGGTGTAGACGTGCTGCTGATCGACTCCTCCCACGGCCACTCCCAGGGCGTGCTGGATCGCATCAAGGCCACTCGCGATGCCTATCCGGATCTGCAGATCATCGGTGGCAACGTGGCGACCGCCGCGGGCGCCAAGGCGCTGGCTGCTGCCGGTGTCAATGCGGTCAAGGTTGGTATCGGCCCGGGCTCCATCTGTACTACCCGTATCGTAACCGGCGTGGGTGTGCCCCAGATCACTGCCATCTCCGACGCCGTTGACGCGCTGGAAGGCACCGGTATTCCGGTGATTGCCGATGGCGGTATCCGCTTCTCCGGCGACATCGCCAAGGCCATTGCCGCGGGCGCCAGCTGCGTCATGGTCGGTTCCATGTTCGCCGGTACTGAAGAAGCGCCGGGCGAGATCGAGCTCTATCAGGGTCGCTCCTTCAAATCCTACCGTGGTATGGGGTCTCTGGGCGCCATGTCCAAAGGCTCCAGCGACCGCTACTTCCAGACCGACAACGCCGCCGACAAGCTGGTGCCGGAAGGCATCGAAGGTCGCGTGCCGTACAAGGGTCGCCTCAAAGAGATCATCCATCAGCAGATGGGCGGCCTGCGCTCTTCCATGGGCCTGACCGGCAGCGCCACCATCGACGACATGCGCACCAAAGCTGAATTTGTGCGCATCTCCGGCGCCGGGATGAAAGAGTCCCACGTCCACGATGTGACCATTACCAAAGAAGCCCCCAACTATCGGATGGGCTGATAAAACGGGGCCCTGCGCCCCGTTTTTCCACCCTTTTTTATCCCGTGCCCTTTGTGACAACATCAGCCTGATGCAGGAATAAAATGACTAAAGACATTCACCAGCACCGTATCCTTATCCTCGACTTCGGTTCCCAGTACACCCAGCTGATCGCCCGCCGCGTGCGCGAAATCGGCGTTTACTGCGAACTGTGGGCCTGGGATGTAACCGAAGAGCAGATCCGCGAATTCAATCCGAGCGGTATCATCCTCTCCGGCGGCCCCGAGTCCGTCACCGAAGCGGGCAGCCCGCGCGCCCCCGAGTATGTGTTCAACGCCGGTGTCCCTGTGTTCGGCATCTGCTACGGCATGCAGACCATGGCCGAGCAGCTGGGTGGCAAGGTGCAATCCTCTACCGAGCGTGAATTCGGTTACGCCAAGGTGGAAGTGCTTGGCGAAGCTGGCAAGAGCAGCGCGCTTTTGCGCAACATCGAAGATGCCATCGCCGACAACGGCAATGCCCTGCTGGATGTCTGGATGAGCCACGGTGACAAGGTCACCACCATTCCGGCCGACTTCGCCACCATCGCCCAGACCCCGACCTGCCCGCACGCGGCCATGGCGTGTGAGGCCAAGCGCTTCTACGGCGTGCAGTTCCACCCGGAAGTGACCCACACCCGTCAGGGTGCCCGCATGCTGGAGCACTTCGTCAAAGATATCTGTGGCTGCGAATGCCTCTGGACCCCGGCCACCATCATCGACGACGCCGTTGCCCGCATCCGCGAGCAGGTGGGCGACGATGAAGTGATCCTCGGTCTCTCCGGTGGTGTCGACTCCTCCGTGGTTGCCATGCTGGTGCACCGCGCCATCGGCGATCGCCTGACCTGCGTCTTCGTGGACAACGGTCTGCTGCGTCTGAACGAAGGCGAGCAGGTGATGGAGATGTTTGGTGATCACTTTGGTCTCAACATCATCAAGGTTGAAGCGGAAGAGCGCTTCCTCTCTGCCCTGGCTGGTGTTGACGAGCCGGAAGCCAAGCGCAAGATCATCGGCCGCGTCTTCGTCGAAGTGTTTGACGATGAAGCGAAAAAGCTGAAAAACGCCAAGTGGCTGGCACAAGGCACCATCTATCCGGACGTTATCGAATCCGCTGCCAGCAAGACCGGCAAAGCCCACGTCATCAAGTCTCACCACAACGTCGGCGGCCTGCCGGAAGAGATGAAGATGGGTCTGGTCGAGCCGCTGCGCGAGCTGTTCAAAGACGAAGTGCGCCGCGTTGGTCTGGAGCTGGGTCTGCCCTACGACATGCTCTACCGTCACCCGTTCCCGGGCCCGGGTCTGGGTGTGCGCGTCCTTGGCGAAGTGAAGAAAGAGTACTGCGATATTCTGCGCCGCGCCGATGCGGTCTTTATCGAAGAGCTGCGCAAAGCCGACCTCTACAACCAGGTCAGCCAGGCGTTCGCCGTCTTCCTGCCGGTGCGCTCCGTTGGCGTGATGGGCGATGGTCGCAAATATGACTGGGTCATTGCGCTTCGCGCCGTCGAAACCATCGACTTTATGACCGCCCACTGGGCACATCTGCCGTACGACTTCCTCGGTCACGTATCGAACCGCATCATCAACGAGATCAACGGTATCTCCCGCGTGGTGTACGACGTCTCCGGCAAGCCGCCCGCAACCATCGAATGGGAATAAGCGGCGCTAGCCCTTCTACCCTTCGAGCATAAAAATGCAAAAAAGACGCCCTTGAGGCGTCTTTTCTTTTCTCAATCGTTTGCGCCACATATTTTCTTTTTTCGAGCAGCTTTTTCGCCACCTTGCCCCTGTCATATGTGACAGGGGCATTTTTGCCATCTCGCACTAGGCTCTCTCATGCCAATTGAGCCCGCTGTCAACAGCGGCTTGTGGCTGGGGGGAGGGCTGATCCAGTTGCAGATAGCTGCGTAAATTTGCCTATCGTCATCGCGCCAACCGGCAGTGACGACCCCCGGTGGAGACCGGAAACCACTTGAATCAACGGGGCGCAGCCCGAACGGCCAAACGAGTCGGGATCATAGAGCACGGAGAGTTTGATATGTCAGAACAAGCAGTGTTGGTGGGTGGATGGACCGCATATCACAAGCTGACCGCCGAGGATCAGGCGGTATTTGATCAGGCGCTGAAAGGATTTGTCGGGGTGCAGTACGTACCCTTTGAAGTCTCCACCCAGGTGGTGGCTGGCACCAACTACCGCTTCAAGTGCAAGAGCACTGTGCCGCTTGCCAAACCGATCCATGGTGAAGCCGTGGTGCAGATCTTCCAGTCTCTGGATGGCTCGGCCCATATCACCTCCATCACCCCGATCTGATAGGGTTGCGGGGCAAGGCGGGGAGGGGGAGATCTCCTAACCGGTTTGCTCCAGACTCCAGATAAAAGAAAGACGCCTTAGGGCGTCTTTCTTATTTCCACCACCAGTTACCTCTGATGCGTGGTCGGTATTTGTACTTATTGATTAATTTGTTGATCTTGCTCAGGAAACTATCATCATTCGCTTTTGCTTATCTGCCTTGCTCGTTAGGATAACCAATAGGATATTTCTTCTTAGGGGACGTTTATTAATCAAGCTAGAGGAACAACGTGAGCGAAATCCTGCAAATTGGGGGTTGCCGTAGTTTATGTCAGCACATTACAGAGCAGGCATTGCTCATATTGATGGAGTTTTCCATAGCTGATTTATTTTTATCTTGTACTGCGTAAGTCATAGAGACAAGAGGAAATTTCAGCGAGTATGCTAAGTTGCCAGAGATTGGTTAGTAATTTCTATTTAAAACGATTTTTTGCGGATATGAATACTGAGCTGAGTGATATGGAAGGTTTTAATATCGGATTAGTTCCACCTTTCATCCAATCTCTGCTAGAAGGCCGCCTAGAACTCGGAAGGAATTAGATGAATAAAAGATATCAGGTATTTGTTAGTTCAACATATGCTGACTTAAAAAAGGAACGTCAGCATGTATTGCAAGCTTTGATGGAAATGGACTGTATTCCTGCTGGAATGGAGTTGTTCCCAGCTGCTGATGAAGAACAATGGGAATTTATTAAAAGTGTCATTGATGATTGTGATTACTACCTTCTAATCATAGGTGGCCGATACGGATCAACTACCGATGAAGGTATCAGCTACACGGAAAAAGAATTTGATTATGCTGTTGAAAATGGATTGAAAGTAGTAGCCTTGGTTCACGGTTCACCTGATGACATTCCTTTCGGAAAATCTGAGCAAGATCCCCACCTCAGAGCAAAGCTATTGAGGTTCAAAGATAAAGTGATGGACGGCAGATTGATCAAGTTTTGGAATCAAGCTAATGAATTACCGGGTCTTGTAGCTCTTAGTCTTTCAAAGACAATTAAAATGTATCCTGCTGTAGGCTGGGTTAGAGCCAGTAATATTGCCAGCGAAGACTTACTTTTAGAGCTTAATGATCTCAGAAAACAAAACATTGAGCTTCAAGGCAAGTTATCTAAGCTAAGTGCTGATTTAACACCAACTATCAATGGTATAGCCGATATAGACTCAACAATAACGTTGCATGGTACCTATAAAGTAAATCATGGTCGAAATTATGGAGTCGGTACATATGATTTCACTTCAGAAATTTCTTGGCGCAAGCTATTCTCCCTCATAGCCCCTTATATTGTTGAACATCCTAATGACACATCTGTTAAATTAACTTTGGCTACATCCCTTCATCAATTAATTGAAAGTAAAGGTTATTCTCATACGTTAAATGATCAAGAGTTCAAAACTGTCACAATACAGTTAAAAGCATATGGACTGATAAAAACACAGTATTTGAAAACTACTAAAGGGGGCATGGCTTTATTTTGGTCCTTAACTGATAAAGGTGAACAACTGATGATAGAGTCAAGAATTGTTCGCGAGAATACCTGACAAGTTGCCGGTATGGAACTGTTGGCGATCAAAGCCGGTACCTTAGGGTGCAATGAAATTGCACCTCTACTTTTGTTCCTCATACCTTGCCCAAGAGCTGCTCGGCAAATGGTGCAATGCGCTGCGCTTATTGCACCCTACCTGTTTCGTCAATTCGCTGAGGTGGGGCGGCTGAGCGCCATGCCTTGCCAAAGCAACAAAAGGGGCGATCTGCGCCCCGATTCTTCAGGTCTCCCTGCTTTATATCGCCGCCCGCTGTCTGGCGTGGCCTGATTGTCTGCTGACTCACTACCAAGATGCCTGTTTTCCTCATCAGGCGGGCTGAAAAAAGCCGCCTTTACTCATACCTCGCCGCTTCCCAGGCATGTATCGCCTGTTTACGGGTCTCGCCCCAGTGATAGCCGCCGAGTTTGCCGTTTTGCTGGATGACCCGGTGACAGGGGATCATCAAGGCGACGGGGTTGGCGCCCACCGCCAGCCCCACGGCTCGGGCGGCTTTGGGGTTGCCGACGGCGTTCGCCACCTGGGCGTAGCTCACCACCTTGGCGGGCGGGATCTGCAGCAGCGCCCGCCAGACGCTGATCTGAAAGTTGGTGCCGCTCACGTGCAACGAGATGGGGCGATCCGGCGCCTTGCTGCCATCGAACATGGTGTTGATGACCCCTTGAGTGCGTGATGGTGCTTCTTGCAGCGTTGCCGCAGGCCAGTGCTGGGCGAGGGTGGCCAGCGGTGCCTCTGGGGCCTTTTCATCGAGAAACGAGAAGTTGCACACCCCCCGCGGGGTCAGGGCGACGAATGCCTGGCCGAAGGGGGTGTCGTGCACCCCGTGATCGATAACCAGTCCGGCCCCGCGCTGCTTGTACTCGCCCGGCGTTACCGCTTCGAGTTGCACGAAGTGATCGTAGAGCCGCGAGCCGCTGCTAAGGCCCAGGGTATCTGCCACCTCAAGCAGCGGGCGCGACTCCTGCAACAGCGCCTTGGCCCGCTCCAGGGTCAGCACCTGCAGATAGCGTTTGGGCGTCACTCCGGCCCAGCGGCTGAACAGCCGCTGGAAGTGAAAGGGACTTAAGTGAACGTGCGCCGCTATCTCGTCCAGAGTGGGCTGGCGCTCCACCTGACTTGCGATAAAACGGATGGCATCGGCGATGCGGGCGTAATCAGACATAAGGCGCTCTCACGATAAGGTTTCGGTCGCAGGATCTTGGGGGCGACAACGTCATGTACGACAAATTGATACCCCACCATCGGCCAGCAGGGCAATGCCGGTAGTAAAGCTGGATGCATCGGACGCGAGATAAAGGGCCGAGCGGGCGATCTCCTCCGGTTGGGCCAGCCGTTTGAGGGCATGCATATTCTGCACAAAGGTGAGGCTCTCTGGCGTATTGGCAAAAGCCCGCCCCATGGGGGTGTCGGTGCCCCCCGGCAGCAGGGCGTTGACCCGAATCCCTTGTGCCCCATACTCGGCAGCCAGCACACGGGTCAGGCCAATGAGTCCTGCCTTGCTCGCCGCATAGGCCGCCATGCCGGGCAGCCCCAGGGTATGGCCGACAAAGGTAGAGGTAAAAATAAGCGAGCCGCCGCCACGCGCCAGCATGGCGGGGATCTGGTACTTGGCTCCCACAAAGGCGCTGGTGAGGTTGGTATCCAGAATTTCCTGCCACTGCGTCAGCTCAAGCTGCTCTACGCTGCCCGGCGTGCCTGTGGTACCTGCGTTGTTGAAGGCGATATCGAGCCCGCCGAAACGGGTTAGCGCGAGCTCCACCAGATCGCGGGCGTAACTCTCGCTTTTCACATCCCCCGCCAGACTCACCGCCTGGCCCCCCTCATGGCGGATCTCCTCCACCAGCAGATCCAGCTCGGGCTTGCGGCGGGCGCCGACGACGACGCTTGCTCCCTCCTGGGCAAACAGGATGGCGCTGGCGCGACCGATGCCGGAGCTGGCGCCGGTGATAATGGCGACCTTGTTGGACAGTAATGACATGGCAGTTCCCTCGCTGAGTGTGTTGTGCGCCTGCTAAGTGGTACACAGGGTTGGCTGTGGGTTGGAACTCCAATAGGTTCCAACCGACTTGGGTTTGGCCCCCACTATGGCAACCACTCCTCGCTGGAACGACCCGAATCTTGCTCTCTTTGTTCCCAAGTCGTTTTGCTACATGTCGATACAGGCCTTTGCGGCAACAAAAGGGGCGAACTGCGCCCCGAATTCTTTATAATGCCCCCCTTTAAAATCGCCGGACCCGAGTTCGGCGCGCGTTGATGGTCGCTGTGCCATCAGGCAGATCATCAGGATTGAGAAACGGTTATGCATACTCTGGAACAGCTGCGCGCAGGTGAACTGTGCGGTGCCCGCCATCTGAAGCTTTGTGAAAACCTGACGGAGTTCCCCAGCGAGATTTTGAGCCTGAAAGAGACGCTGGAGGTGCTGGATTTGACCGGCAACCAGCTAAGCACGCTCCCTGACGAGCTGGCCGGGTTTGGCAAACTGCGCATCATCTTCTGCTCCGAGAACCGCTTTACCGAGCTGCCCGAGGTGCTGGGGCGCTGTCCCGCGCTCACCATGGTGGGCTTTAAGGCCAACCGGATTGCTACCGTCTCGGCCAGGGCGCTGCCTGCGGGGTTGCGCTGGCTGATCCTGACTGATAACGCAATTGAAAGGCTGCCCGATGAGCTGGGCCAGTGCGACGCCCTGCAAAAGCTGATGCTGGCGGGCAACCGCCTGCGCGAGCTGCCGACGAGCCTTGCCAACTGCCGCAATCTGGAGCTGCTGCGTATCGCCGCCAACCGCATCGAACGCTTCCCCGAGTGGCTGCTCTCGCTGCCTCGCCTTTCATGGCTCGCTTACTCAGGCAACCCCTTTAGCGAAGGGGCGGAGGAGCGGGCCATCGATGATGTCCATGTAGAACCCCTTTCCTGGGAGACGCTGGCGCTGGGCGAGCTGCTGGGGCAGGGAGCATCCGGCGTTATCCATCGCGCCACCCTTGTGGCTAATCCAGCTGATGCAGTGATTCAGGCGAGCGATAGAGGCGATGCCAGTCAGGTGGCGGTCAAGCTGTTCAAGGGGGCGGTGACCAGCGATGGCTTGCCCCGCTGCGAGATGGCGGCATCGCTGGCGGCGGGCACTCATCCTAACCTTATCAAGGTGATAGGCAAGGTGGCGGATCACCCCTCCGGCATTCCGGCGCTGGTGATGGAGCTGATCGACCCGGACTTTGCCAATCTGGCCGGGCCGCCGAGCCTGGACTCCTGCACCCGGGATGTCTATCCCGAGGGGCTGCATCTGAGTGTGCCGGATGCGCTGGCGATGGCCCATGGCATCGCCTCGGTGGCGGGCCATCTGCATCGCGCGGGCATCATGCACGGGGATCTCTACGGTCACAATATTCTGTTTGCCCGTGGGTCTGACGCACCGGCTCGCGCCCTGCTGGGGGATTTCGGTGCCGCCTCTTTGTATGGCCGCAGCGACTGCGAGCGGGCGCTGGGCCTTGAACGACTGGAAGTGCGCGCCTTTGGCTGCCTGCTGGAAGAGCTGCTGGCCCATTGCGATACGCAAGACTCACCGCTTGATGGGTTGCATCAGCTCAAAGCGGCCTGCCTCTCGGAACTCCCCGTCGATCGTCCCGATTTTGCTTATATCGAGCGTCAGCTGGCGGTCGTTCGCGCCACACTGTCGTGATCTTTCTGGCGTTGGCAGGCACGTTTTGGCTTGCCAACGTCATTCCTTTCATTCCTTCATCGCCATACACCCATGACGTTTTTGCATGGGTTGGTATGCCACTGCCCGTCATAAGCGTATCCAATAGCGATCATTGCGACAGTGAGGCGCACGGCAAGGGGACGTCCCGCCATTCGCCCGATAACACGCAGAGACTGCGCGGCAAAAAGGGGAGGGCAGAGGGTTGCGCGGTGCCGGCTAAGTTGTGATATTGAGGCATCTTTAGTACAGAAGGGTAATAACGATGGAAGCTGCGTTTTGGCATCAGCGTTGGGAAGAGAACCGGATTGGCTTTCATCAGGCGGACTTCAACCACTGGCTGCAATCCTGGTGGTCAGCCCAGCAAGCGGACGAGCCGGTGCTGGTTCCCCTGTGTGGCAAGTCTCGCGACATGCTCTGGCTGAGCGCTCAGGGTCATCCGGTCGACGGTTTCGAGCTATCGAGCCTTGCCGTCAGTCAGTTCTTCAGTGAAAACCAGCTCGCCGCGACCGTGAGCGAGGTGGGCCCTTATCAGTGCCATCAGGTGGACAGCCTGCGCATTTTTCAGGGGGATTTTTTCGCCGCCCCGAGTCTGGGTCGCCGTTACCGGCTGGTCTATGACCGCGCGGCGCTGATCGCTCTGCCGACCGCGATGCGTCGCCAGTATGCGGCCCTGATCAGTTCGCTGGTCGAGACCGGTGGCCAGATCCTGCTGGTGACCCTCGAATATCAGCCTGAGCAGCAGAGTCAGCCCCCCTTCTCGGTGGGTGAGATGGAGGTGCGAGCCCTGTTCGAGCGCGATTTTCGTATCGAGGTGCTGGGGCGCGCCGCCGAGGTGGATCACCCGCGGGTGCTGTCGGGTCAGCTCTCCTACTTCGATGAGGTGGCCTACCGGTTGGTTCGCCGTGGCTAACGGCAGGCAAAGGGTGATCTGCGCCGACAAATCGTCGGGCTACGCGCTCTTCGCTACCTCCTTTGACGTAGATCAACGTGATTGGCGGGGGGAGTGCCTAATATGAGGCTGTTTCTCAATCACTGTTGGCATTGCAAAGCGAGTATCGGGTCTTTCCCGCTTGCTGATCAGCAACTCAGTGTCTGATTTTCACGCTCATGTTCACTTTTGGCGGCTTTGGTCGCAATTATTATGGTTTTTCCAGCCGACCCTGATGGGTCGGCTTTTTATTGCCTGCGATTTGCGGTGGGAAGGAAAAACGGGGGATGTCGAGGCCTGATCAGGCCTCGAAGGTGGCGGCATTGAGCCGAAATGCCCGTGGATCGTCGATAAACTGGCCGGTGATCCGCTCGTCATGTTCGTGCCCCTGACCATAGCTGCAGAGGATCAGCCGATCGGAGGTGCGCGAACGCAGTTGGGTGATAAAGCGCACCAGATCGGCGCGGCTCAACTTGCCCACCTCGTCGCAGACCCGCTCCCGCTGATCGAAACCCAGATCCTTGTTGCCGATGCTGACCCACAGCCGTTGGCCGCGACTGCGCAGGTTGGCATCCCGCTCGCTCAGCTGGGCTTGCAGCCCCGCCTTGCTCTCCTGCCACTGCTGCTCGGTGAATTCGAGCATGGCGAGCGGGAAGAGGTCGATAAACTCCTCCACCGCATCGAGCAGGATCTGCGGCCCCGCCACCGGCGACTGGATATAGAAGATCAGGCCCGGGTGGCGATTGAGGGGCAGGTTGCCAGCGCCCACCACATACCCCAGTTGCTGGCGGGTGCGCAGCTCGTGGAAGAAAGTAGAGGACATGATGTGGTTTGCCAGAGTGAAGCAGGCGAGATCCCGCGCCCGGGTGGTGCGGGACTGGTAGTAGACCAGCAGTGCCGAGTCTTCGTGATCGCAACCCTGCTCGCGAATAAGGGTGCCCCTGTCCTGAATGGAGATGAGCGGACGACGGGTCTCGCCGCTCGGCTTGCTGCTGGTGCCATTGATATCGCTCAGGTGGCGCTCCATCAGGGCGGCCAGCTCCAGAGCTTCGGCGGCAGTCCAGTCGCCGTGTACCAGCGCCTCGACATGCACCTCGCCAAACAGCTGGGCCACGAAGCCGGGCATCTCCTCCAGCTCGACGGTGCGCAGGTGGCGCAGCAACTGCTCGAACGGCGGGTTGTTCGGTTGCAGCAAACTGGTGAGCTGGTTAAAGAGCTGGGAGATGGGGCGCGCCTTGGACTGGTTGTCCCAGTTGCGGATGAGCTGCTCCTTGATCTCGGCGAAGCGGCCCGGATCCGGATACCCCAAGGTGCGGTTGCCGAGGATCATGTCGAGCAACAGCGGCTGCTTGTCGGCAAAGCCGCTCAGGTTGATGGTAAAACCCCCCTGATGGGCATAGATCTGGTAACCCAGCCCCGCCAGCTCCGCTGGATAGGTGAGGGCGTTGAGGTGGTCGGCCAACAGCTCCACGGCGAGGCGCGCCATGGCGATATTGCGCGGATTTTTGACCGCATGTTCGCTATCGATGGAGATATAGAGATTGCCCTTGGGCACGCTGAACAGGTGCTCATGAAGGTGCCAGAGGCGAAAACCGGGGCGATCGATAAGGCAGGCGGGCATGTCGGCGGCAAGCTCTGGCGTGCGCGGATCGAGCCGGCTGCTGATAAAGGGGTTGGGCTTGGGCAGCGCCAGCGCCGGATCCGGCTCGCTCTGCTGCCAGCGAATTTTCTCGGCCTCGGTAATGGTCGCCACGCTGTAGGGGGTCTGATACCAGCGGGCCAGCCGATCGGTCGCCACTTCCGGCGCAGTGATGGTGATACGCAAATTGTGCGGGGTGAGCTTGGCGAGGAAGCGGCGGATCAGCCCCTCGTCATATTCGCGCATCATGTAGTCGCCGTAGAGCAGATCCTCTGGTTTGTAGCTAAAGAGGTTGAGCACCAGCCCCGACACCGTATCGAGGGGGCGGCCGCGCTCCTGAAAACGGAACGCCGATTCGAGTACGGTCCGTTTTTCGTCATAGCGCCAGCTCTGCAGGCCTTCGCGGCCGATCAGTTTCAGATAACCAAACAGGGCGGCGAGGATGTCGTCCACATGCTTAAGGCCCAGAGGGGTGAGGCCGAAGTTGACGCCAAAATCCTTGAAGTTGGCGCCGCTGATGCCACCGCCCGCCGAGAGCTGGTTGACCCAGCCTTTCGCCTTGAGCAGGGAGAGCAGGCTGCCATCCCCCTCATAACCAATCAGATGGCTCAGGAAGGTGAGGGGCTTTTTGTCGTAAAACTCGTCCACATTGGGTAAGGGGAAGCTCAGCGACAGCTTGCGGGTCTCCTTGACCGGATTGATGTGGATGCGCACGCCGAGATCATCGAGCCGGTAGAGCGGCATGGTGAGGGTCGGGGTTCCCAAATTGCGATTCAAAATGGGAGCAAAGTAGCGACAGCACCACTGCAACTGGGTATCGATTGATTCCGGCGAGATCATCACCAGCGCCATGCGATCCGCGCTGTAATGGCTTTCGTAAAAACGGATAAGGTCGGAGCGCAGATCCCGCCCCGGCAGATCGGCCAGGGTATCGAGGTTGCCCACCGAGAACTTGGAGAAGGGGTGCGCCGGGTTGACTGTCTCTTTATGCACCTGATAGCTGCGGCGCATGTCGTCCTGCAGCTTGAGGCGATACTCGGAGTCAACCGCGTTACGCTCCTTGTCCACCCACTCCGGATCAAAGGTGGGGCAGATAAAGAACTGGGAGAAGCGATCCAGCCCCGCTTCGAAGAAGCCGTTGTCGATCTCGAAGAAGAAGTTGGTGAACTCGGTACCGGTCCAGGCGTTGTTGCTGCCGCCATGACGGCTCATAAATTGCTGGTACTCACCAGGCTTGGGGTAGGTGCAGGTGCCGAGAAACAGCATGTGCTCCAGAAAATGGGCCATTCCCTGCCGGTCGGCGGGATCGTCAAAATGGCCGGTATTGACTGCCAGCGAGGCGGCGGATTTGTCGGTGTCGGGATCACAAATCAACAAGACCCTGAGCCGGTTGGCCAGCTCCAGAAAATGGTATTGCCGATGGTCATTGGGACTGGCATATGGGCTCATTGGCGTGTGACTCACGTTGGATTTATTTGAATTTAAACATGATTATCGACCCCGCTATCCCGTCAGGCAAACCCTTTTCTGAGAGGTAGCGCAATTGTTTCCACACCCGTGGCGGGGTAAGATCCCCCGGCTATCAAAACAGGCCCGTTGGGCGAGGTTGTAATGAAGATCTATATCATGCGTCATGGCCAGGCTGGCATGAATGCGAAAACAGATGAACAGCGTCCATTGACCGAGCAGGGTATTGAAGAGTCTATCCAGATGGCCCGCTGGTTGGCGCCTCAGCTGATTGGCCCGCTGGATCGGGTGATCCACAGCAACTATCTGCGGGCACGCCAGACCTGGCAAGCCATATGCAGTGAATTACCTGACGCAGCAGCCGTTGAAGAGAGTGGCGACATTACCCCTTACGGTGATCCCGCTTTCGTGGCCAGCTACCTCACCACTCTGGCTGAACAACATGACCAGATCCTGATGGTCAGCCATCTGCCGCTGGTGGGTTATCTGGTACAAAGCCTCTGCCCGGCCGCAGGAGCACCCATGTTTGCCACCTCGGGGATCGCCTGTATCGAGTGGCTTGATGGCAAAGGAGCCTTGCTCTGGCTCGAAGGGCCGCATACAATAGGCTAAAAGTTAATAAAAAGTTATAGATTGAGTTTTTTGGGAAGAGATGGGCGAGTTTTCCGGATTTTTATAAATAATTTACGGAATTAATTCGCAGAAGCTGCTGTCATACGGATACAACTGCAAGAGGTTGCAAACGATGAGAGTGTTCAAGAAGTACCTGCCACTGATGGTGGCAAAGCATGTCAAAACCTTCTTTAAAGGTCGGATTTACATCCATGGTCGGGGGCGGTTTGATTTCCAATCCGGTTTGTTGCTGATGCCGAATCCGGCGGATATTCCCCACCGCCAGACAGTCACCGAGGTCAACGAGCTGATCTCCAGACTGCACATGGATGCCGCGTGATGCGCTTCTGAACCTGTTTCTGCACTGATATGCCCGCACTTTTGCGGGCATATTTGTTTCTGGCGACTGGCGTTCACCATGTGGCTGTTCAGGCCCACACCTTTGTTTCTCTCCCATCGCCCCCTATACTGGCCCGCTGTTGTCTCTTCGGTCTGGATCCTCTCATGCCCCTTGCCTTTCTGTTTCCCTTCTCCTGCATTGCCATCTGGGCTGGCAATGGTATCGTCAGCAAACTGGCGGTTGGTGTGTTGTCCCCGGCAGCCTTGGCCTGGTCGCGCTGGGTGGTGGCTGCGCTGGTATTAAGTCCGTTTCTGGCCCGTCGGGTATGGCGTATGCGTGCCCGCTTGCGCGCCGGCTGTTGGCAGATCGCCATGCTGGCTTCGCTGGGCATGGTGCTCAACCAGACTTTTGGGTACTACGCGGCGCAAACGTTGGGGGCCACAGAGATGGGGTTGATGATGGGACTGACGCCGCTGCTGACCGTGTTGTTCAGCATCTGGCTGCTGCGCGAGCGGCCCACCTGGGGCGCCGTGTTGGGGGCGCTGCTCTCTATCCTTGGCTTGTCTATCTTGCTGGGGCAGGGGGATCCGACCCGGCTGTTTACCCAAGGCATTCATATCGGCTCTGTCTATATGCTGATTTCGGCCGGTACTTATGCCCTTTACAGCGTGCTGCTCAAGAAGTGGGATCTGGGGCTCGACAACTGGTCGCTGCTCTACGGTCAGGTGATCTGCAGTGTGGTGATCCTGACCCCATTCTTTTTGCTGGTGGATGGCCAGTGGCCGGATGGTCGGGCCCTGTGGCTGATCCTCTATGCCGGTATCCCCACTTCGGCGCTCTCGCCCTGGCTCTGGATGCAGGGTATCGCTCTGCTCGGTGCCAACCGTACCGCCATCTTTATGAACCTGCTGCCGGTGATGACGGCTGGCCTTGCCATCACCCTGCTGGGTGAGCGGTTAACCAGCTATCACCTGATCGGGGGTGGGCTGACCCTGCTGGGTGTCTTGCTGGCACAGCTGCTGGTGCGTCCGGTGGTGATGGGTCGCCGCCGGGTGGTGCTGGCACCCTGTCCCGAAGAGTAATCTTGCGTGAAGGTGTAAGTAGGCCCAATGGCCCGCTTGGCTGCCAATGAAAAGCGCCTGCAGCAATGTAGGCGCTTTTTATTTTGCTAGGATTTTACTGAGTAATGATGGCAATGGCTTTGTCGTTGCAGCCATGCCCAAGAATGGGCCAAATTTTAACTTAGTGATTTAGATAAATATCTTGCTCTGCATAGGCCAGCAGAGGTGTGCCGAGGTTAGTCCGTTTCGCGCCAAAGAAGCGGGTGAGTACGCCAGATTGCTGTCCCAGTCGCTGCAGCTTGACGTGATCCAGCTCGATCTGCTCGGGTAGCCAGGTAAATACGGCGGCGCAGTGACCATTGCCCAGACTGCGCTCTAGGGTTTGCTGCCAGTTCTTGATTTTGGGGCTATGTACCACCAGCACTCTCTTGGGATCGATACCTCGCTCTTCCAGACGGCTGACTGTGGGGCGTCCCGGCGGGGCGATCAACAAGATCCAGCCGGTATGAGCCTCCCCAAGCTTTGTCAGCTCGCTCAGAAACTGATCATCAGACTGGATAGTCACACCATAATGAGCCAGCTCCGCTTTGCAGGCGGTTCTGGTTGGCCAGGGCTTGCTCATGACACGATTCATCGCAAAGGGCAGTGAGTGCAGGGGCTGGTTCATATATGGGGTTCCTGTATGAATATCCAAGCTGTATGTGCATACAGTAGTTCTATCCTGTGGCAGTGACAAGGTGTTTTTGCTGAAAAATGTGATGGTGTTGGCATGTGTCGTTAGTAAGGTTATGTTTTTAAACACTATTTAATACAAAGCTGGTTGGGTGTTTTTCGTACTATGGACAAACCTTGCGTAACCGCCCATGGTTATACAGGTCATTTACAGGAGGTGCCGCCATGGATATCAGTACCTTGCAACGTCTTGATGCCAACATCTTGCTGGGCATCATCAATGAGAAGCTAAGGCTTGAGTGTGACGGGTTGGAGGAGCTGCTGGCCTATTACAATATGAGTGAAGAGCAGTTGGCAGGACGTCTGGATCAGATTGGGTACCATTACGATCCATTGAGTAATCAGTTCAAAGCACATCTTTAAGGGTGCAATGATTGCTTCATATTTATACGGTAATTTTTCAGGCACATTGAAACCGGTTTCAATGTGCCGTCTTGCTGCCTATTTTCAGGGATTTTCAAGGCTTGGCAATCTCTGAAAACCTATTCATGCCAGAATATTTTTATTATTTCATTAAGTTACTGATAATAAAGAAAATATTTGTTTTTGCTCGATCAATTAAAGGAAAGGGTTTTCAAGCTTTTCAGGCTGTTTTTATCGGTTAAAGTGTGACTTGCGTTAACTTTTAATTCTGCCGCTTTAGTTAGTATTCTCACGCCGGTACATATTTTGAGATAACAACAGCGCCGGTCCCGCAAGCGGGATAACAATTTTATTTGTAACGAAGGAATATGGTTTATGGCTACCAAGAAGAAGACAGACCAGGATCTCCAACTGGATAAAGATCAGCTCAAGGCGAGTATCGTGCGTCACCTGCGTTCTACCTTGGGAACAAGCGAACAGAAAGCCTCTCCCGAAGCGTGGTGGAAAGCCACAGCTGCGGCTGTCAATGAACAGGTGTACGAGCGCCTGACCCGCACTCAGCAGACTCATTTCAAGAAAGATACTCGTGCGATTCACTATCTCTCTGCTGAATTCCTGATGGGACGATTGACTTCCAACAACCTGCACAACCTCTCACTCTACAAGACTTGCGAAGAGGCGCTGGGCGAACTCGGTCTGGAACTGACCGACCTGTGCGAACAAGAGCCGGACATGGCACTTGGCAACGGCGGCCTGGGTCGTCTGGCTGCCTGCTTTATTGACTCGCTGGCCACTCTGAACTATCCGGCGGTTGGTTACGGTATCCACTACGAACACGGTCTGTTCCGTCAGGAAATCCAGGATGGCCGCCAGATCGAGCGTCCGGACTCTTGGCGTGAATATGGCAACCCCTGGGAGATCTGCCGTCCCGAGTCGGTGCAAGAAGTGCCGCTCTATGGCTACGTCGAGACCGTGTTTGGTGACAATGGCGGCCTGAAAAAGGTATGGCACGCCGGTCGCAAGATTAAAGGGGTGCCTTGGGATATTCCGGTGGTCGGTTTTGGCGGTCATACCGTCAACATCCTGCGTTTGTGGGAATCCCGCGCCTCCGAGTTTTTCGATTGGGATGTGTTCAACGCTGGTGGTTATATCGACTCCCAGGCTGAAAAAGCCCAGGCCGAGACCATCTCCAAGGTACTCTATCCGAACGATGAGACCGATGCCGGTAAAGAGCTGCGTCTGATCCAGCAGTACTTCTTCTGTGCTTGCTCCATCAAGGACATCATGCGCCGCTACAAGCGGGTCCATGGCAGTGACTTCAGCAACTTTGCCGCGCAAATTGCCATTCAGCTCAACGATACTCATCCGACTGTCGCCATCCCGGAACTGATGCGGGTGCTGGTGGACGAGGAAGATCTGAACTGGGATGCCGCTTGGACTATCTGCTATCAGGTCTTCTCTTATACCAACCACACTCTGCTGCCGGAAGCGCTGGAGAAGTGGTCGGTCAGCCTGTTCGAGAAAGTACTGCCTCGCCATCTGGAGGTGATTTACGAGATCAACGCCCGCTTCCTGAACGAGTTGGTGGAGCCCAAGTGGCCGGGCAACGATGCTATCAAAGCCAAGCTCTCCATCATCGAAGAGGGAGATGTGCGCAAGGTTCGCATGGGCAACCTGTGCGTGATCGGTTCGTCCAAAGTGAACGGTGTGGCCGAGATCCACTCCAAGCTGGTGAAGGAAGATCTCTTCCCCGAGTATGCCGAGCTGTGGCCGGAAAAAATGTGCAACGTGACCAACGGGGTGACCCCGCGTCGCTGGCTGCTGGCGTGCAACCCGGAACTGGCTGGCCTCTACAACGAAGTAGTGGGCAAGGAGTGGCCGCTGCAACTGGACAAACTGCGTGGCGTGGTGAAGTTTGCCGATGACAAGGCGTTCCAGCAGCAGTTCATGACCATCAAGCGTCACAACAAAGAGAAGCTGGTCAAGGTCATCAAGGACGAAACCGGTATCGATGTCAGTGCCGAGGCGATCTTTGACGTTCAGATTAAGCGTCTGCACGAATACAAGCGCCAGCAGCTGAACCTCATTCACATCATGGCGCTCTATCGTCGTCTGCTGGCCAACCCGGACTATGACATGCACCCGCGCGTGTTCATCTTCGGCTCCAAAGCGGCGCCTGGTTACAAGCTGGCCAAAGATATCATCTATGCCATCAACAAGCTGGCGGATCGGGTCAATAACGACGCCCGTATCCAGGGCAAGCTGAAAGTGGTGTTCATGCCGAACTACCGCGTGAGCCTGGCCGAGAAGCTGATCCCGGCGGCAGATGTCTCCGAGCAGATCTCCACTGCAGGTTACGAAGCATCCGGTACCGGCAACATGAAGATGGCGCTCAACGGTGCGATCACTATCGGAACGCTGGACGGCGCCAACATCGAGATCGCTGAAGAGGCGGGTGCCGAAAACTGTGCCATCTTCGGTCTGAACGTGGACGAGGTGAAGTCGCTGAAGGCGCGCGGTTACAACCCGTATGACTTCTACTATGCCAACTCCGAGCTCAAAGCGGTGCTGGACTGGTTTGATACCGACTACTTCACGCCGGGTCGTCCGGGTGAGCTGGCCTCCATCAAGCGCTCCTTGCTGGAAGGGGGAGACCCTTACCTGACCCTGGCGGACTTCCAGTCCTACTCGGATGCACACAAGCTGATCGATACCTGGTATCGGGATCCGGCACTGTGGGCGAAGAAGGCCATCATCAACTCGGCCACCATGGGCAAGTTCAACTCCGATCGCTCTATTCAGGACTATGTGGATCGGATATGGGATCTGAAGGCCTGCAACATCGGCTAATCAGATTCATAAATGAGAAAACCCCCGCAATGCGGGGGTTTTTGTTTATTGGGGGGAGCTGGATCAGAGGATATCGCCAACAAAGTAGGCCAGCAGGGCGAGCAACACGGTAAAGACCACGTTCAGAGCCATACCGGCTTTCATCATCTCCCTTTGGCGGATGTGGCCACTGGCAAAGACGATGGCATTGGGCGGCGTGGCGACTGGCAGCATAAAGGCACAGGAGGCACCGATAGCGATCAACACCGACATCACCACAGGTGATACACCCAGCGCCTCGGCGACACCGGCAAACAGGGGAACCAACAGCGCGGCGGTGGCGGTGTTGGAGACCAGCTCGGTCAGGAACACCACGAAGGCGGCCAGCATAAGCAACACGACAAAAATGTTGGCGTTGGAGAGCACGGCCGACAGATGGCTGGCCAGGAAGGCGCTGGTACCAGTGGCCTTGAGAATGGCGCTCAGGGTCAGACCGCCGCCAAACAGCATCAGCACGCCCCAGTCGGTGTTCTGGTTGACGTCATCCCAGCTGGCGACACGGCTGACCACGATGGCCACGATGGCGCCCATGGCAATCAGGGTGTCGAGTTGCGGAATACCGCCAAAGGCGTTGGAGATGGGTTGTGAGCCGATCCAGAGCACAACGGTGGTCAGGAAGATTGCCAGCGTCACTTTACGCTCGCGGGTCCAGTTGATGGTGACATCCTGGATCTCGACGCGGTGGCTGAGACGCGGGCGGGTTACCAGATAGAGCAGGGCAATGCCGCAGGGCATCAGGATCAGCACTACTGGAACACCGAATTTCATCCAGTCAGTGAAGCCAATCCCCATCTGGGCGGCAGCGATGGCGTTGGGTGGGCTACCCACCAGGGTACCGATGCCGCCGATACTGGCGCTGTAGGCGATCCCCAGCAATACGAAGACGAAGGTGGCGCGCTCTTTTTTGCTATCGAGGCGTGCCAGCATACCGATCGCCAGTGGCAGCATCATGGCGGTGGTAGCGGTGTTGCTGATCCACATCGACATGGCGGCTGTGATGGTAAAGAGCAGGATGACGCCCCAACCCAGATGACCATTGGCCAGGTGCATCACCTTGCCTGCCATCAGGGTATCCAGTCCCTGTTTTGAGAGGGCTGCCGCGAGGGCGAAACCGCCAAAAAAGAGGAACAGGATCGGGTTGGCAAAATCGGTGAGGGATTTGCTCATGTCAAACACCCCGAGCACGGTAGCCAGCAGGGGTACCAGCAGCGCGGTGATGGTGACGTGCAGTGCTTCGGTCAGCCAGAGGATGGCGATAAAGACCAGAATGCCCAGCCCCTTGTTGACCATGGGGTCAAACGGGAGCCAGGCGAGCATGGCACAAAGTAGCAGGACATCCAGGATGACGATCCCTGATTTGATGTCCAGCCAGCGAGATGGAGCAGAGGGTACAGCTGATGTGTGCATAATGTTCTCTCGGTTAATTTATGGTTGTTTTTGTGTTGCCGAGATTACATCCGTTCACTTGTTTGAAACAGGCTCACATGTTGAAAATCAGCCTCTACTCACATACTCATTGATAAAAATGAGGAAATGAACACATAAATAAAACATGTGCGAAATATAAATCAAACATCCATGAACTGTTCCAGCCACTGCTTGAACATGCTCTTGGGCAAGGAGCCATTTATCTGGTTCACCAGTTTGCCCTGTTTGAAGACCATCAGGGTGGGGATGCTGCGAATGGCGTAACGGGCGGCAATGGTGCTCTGCTGCTCGGTATCGACTTTGACAAAGCGCATCCGTGGTTCGAGTTCATGGGCAACCTCATGAAATACCGGAGCAAACTGCTGGCAGGGGCCGCACCAGCTGGCCCAGAAATCGACCACGACCGGGATATCTGAGTTGATCAGGGTATCGAAGTTATCCGCCTTCCCGAGGCAAGGGGTCTGGCTGAACAGGAGGGCTTTGCAGCGCCCGCATTTGGCAGATGTATCGATATGGGTAACGGGCAGGCGGTTCCTGGTAAAGCAGTGGCTACAATAAGTAGTGATAAATGACATAATTGGTTCCTTCTAAATCAGCTCTGGCCGGGGATATGATGAGAAGCCAGAATGAAGCAATCGCGAAACAATAGCGAAATATCAGAGCAATAACGGTAACACAGTGCCCAGCGGGAGTGGATAATTCCCCCTGGGTTCATTGCCTGACCGGATAATTCAGCGACCACCAGATGAGAGTCGAGACGGGATGAATAAAGGATCACGGAAAAACCGTGCTGTGCCAGGGCTGATCGTTGCCTTGCTGCTCGCCTTTTCGGGCTACTGCTGGCAGTCGCTCAGTCAGCAGCAACAGGCCCACGACCTGAACGACGCGGCCGAGGTGGTGCTGAACCGGATCAACGCCGATACCGTCTATCTGCTTGGGCGGGAGCAGGCCAATGACAGCAATGTCCAGCAGCGACTGAACCAGTTATCCATCACCCTTGACGGTTTTGTACGGGAAGTCAGAAGCGATCCCGAGCTGGTGCAAGACGATCTCTCCCAGGCACTGCTTGAGGACATGGACACCTATCTGATGGCGCTGGCCAGGCTTCATGCCATTGAGATGGCTATCGAGTACCTCAATGCGCCCCTGCAGGCCCAGATTAAAAAGGTGCGGGGGATAAGCCCGTCAGACAGTGCGCTTCATCGCGATCTGGAGGAGCTTGCGCAACTGAGTAGCTATTTACAGCGCAGTTGGGACAAACGTGAACAGACTGCGCTGAACCAGTTGCAGCAGCAGTTGCAATCCCGTTATGGCGATTTGCCGGATATCGCTACCCTGATCCGCCTGAGCAAGGAGGTGAGCCAGCAGGTGATGGCCTATCACACCTTGCGTTACCAGCTCATCGACATGCATGTGATCGAGAGTCTGGTGCGCTGGAAACTCGACAAGCTGGAGCGCGCTTCCTCTTTGATGAACCGCTTCTATCTGATGGTGTTGTGCGGGGCCTTGATCTGCTTTGCGCTGGTGGCCTTCACCCTGTGGCGCCGCAACCAGAAGCTGAGCGAGTTGTCGCGCCAGACCGGCTTGCTGGCCCAGGCCAAAAGCGATTTTCTGGCCAACATGAGCCACGAGATCCGCACCCCCATGAATGCCATCATAGGTTTTAGCTCGCTGGCACTGCAGACCGAACTGGATCAGCAACAGCGGGACTATCTGGGCAAGATCAAATCCTCATCCGATACCCTGCTGCTGCTGATCAACGACATCCTTGATTTGACCAAGGTGGAGTCAGGCAAGCTGACGTTGGAGGAGATCGACTTCGATCTCAGCGAGCAGCTCGATTCGCTGGCGGGCATGTTTGCCGATCTGGCGGAGCGCAAACACGTGGAAGTGGTTATTCGCAAGTCACCGGAGGTGCCGGTCTTCTTGCGTGGGGATCCCTTGCGATTGGGACAAGTGCTGGTCAATCTGGTGAACAACGCCATCAAGTTTACCGAACGCGGTGAAGTCGAAGTCCGCATCGAGCTGGCCAATCCTCACCCAATGCGGATCCGCTTCAGTGTGCGCGATACCGGAATCGGCATTGCCGAAGAGAAGCAGACCCAACTGTTTCAGGCGTTTACCCAGCTGGAGGCGGGCAATACCCGAAAATATGGCGGCTCGGGTCTTGGGCTCAACATCTCCCAGCGGCTGGTGGAGCTGATGGGGGGGCGGATCACCGTAGAGAGCAAGCCTGGCGTCGGCTCTCTGTTCAAGTTCGATATTCCGATGGCGCAGGCGGTCTACGGCGTCGCTGGACGGAAAGTATTCTTCGAAAACCAGCCGCTGGTGATGGTGATGGATGACAACGAACTGGTGCTGGATCTGGCCCGGGACATTCTGACTCGGGCGGGAGTGCGAGTGCTGCCGGTCAACTCCCTTTCCCGCGCCCGTCAGCTGCTCCGTGAAGAGGGACCGAATCTGCGGTTGGCGATCCTCGACTGGCGCATGGGTCAGGAGGATGGGCTCGATCTGGCGCTGGAGATGTATCAGCACAGCCAGTGGCGGCGGATCCCCATCCTGATGATCAGCGCCTGGGCCAGAGAGGGGCTGCACGCCCGGATGGACAGCATGGGGCTGACCCATTTTCTGCCCAAACCGATGACCGAAAATGCCCTGCTGGCCAAGGTGGACGAACTGCTCAACGGCAGCTCCTACGAGCTCAACCTGCGCAAGGCCGAGGCACAGGGGGATCAGCAACACTTCAAATCCCTGTTGCAGGGCACCCGAGTGCTGTTGGCGGAAGACAACCGGGTTAATCAGCAGCTTATCATCGAATATCTGCGGCGCGTCGATGCGGTAGTGTGTGTGGTCAGCAATGGTCGGGAGGCGGTGGAGCGGGTCGCCGAGCAGCCTTTTGACGTGATCCTGATGGATTTGCAGATGCCGGTGCTGGACGGACTCGATGCCACCCGCCAGATCCGCAAGATGGTCGACAAACACGATGTGCCCATCATTGCCCTCACCGCCAGTGCCATGCCCGGTGACAAGGAGCGTTGCCTGGGGGTGGGGATGAATGGCTATGTCACCAAGCCGGTGAGCAAGCTGGATCTCTACAACAACCTGCTGCAGTGGGTAAAGCCGCAAGGGGTGGAGCAGGCGGGGATCATGGAGGTGAAACCGCCGGATATGATCGGGATCCTCGATCTGCAGGATGCACTCAAGCGGCTGGAGCAGGACAAGGAGGCATTGCAGATCCTGTTCAAGCTGTTCATGTCGGAGCACAAGGACGATCTGTGGGAGATCCGCTCCGCCCTGCGCCGTCAGCAGCCCGAGGTGGCCAGCAAGCTGCTGCACACCCTCAAGGGGGTGTCTGCCAATATCTCGGCGGCCCGTCTGCAATTGGTGGCTGGCGAGCTGGAGTGGCGCTTGCGGCAAAACGAGGTGCTAAGCGAGACGGATCTGGAGCAGTTGCAACAGGTGTTCAGCCAGACCCGGGAAGAGGTGTCACACTTCCTGTTGACCGGTGAGCAGCATGAAAATTCGTATAATCCCTATTCATCAGGTGATGATCGCATGTCACAGTGAATTAAATAGTAATTATTCTCAACCATCCCGGTTCGGGATATGATGAGCTTTCGTTCGAATCGCCTCCAGCCGGAGGCGATTGTTTTCATTCTTCTATTTCTGCGTGGCTTCTCTGATGGCCGCTCCTTGGAGCGGTCACGGGCAGAGAGCGCTAAAGGTTGGTGGTGTGAGCGTATTTCTACGATTGAGCTGGTTTTTCAAGGAGCAGTGGCCCCGTTATCTGGCTGCCATCTCCCTGCTGCTGATGGTGGCCCTGTTGACCGTTATTCCGCCCAAAGTGGTGGGCTGGGTGGTGGATGGCATCACCAAAGGCGGTCTCGACAATGGCACCCTGATGCGCTATCTGGCGGGGCTGTTTGGTCTGGGTGTGCTGATTTATCTGCTGCGCTACGTTTGGCGGGTGATGCTGTTTGGTGCCTCTTACCGTCTGGCCTATGTGTTGCGCAATCGCCTGTTCAGTCATTTCACCCGGATGAGCCCCGATTTTTATCAGCGCCACCGTACTGGCGATTTGATGGCCCATGCCACCAATGACATTCAGGCGGTGGAGATGACCGCTGGCGAAGGGGTGCTGACTCTGGTGGACTCCATCATGGTCGGGGTATTGGTGCTCTCCATCATGTGCAGCCAGTACTCCTGGCAGTTGACGCTGCTCTCCTTGCTGCCGCTGCCGGTGATGGCCTATTTCATGAACCGCTTCGGCACCCAGATCTACACCCAGTTCAAGGCGGCGCAAGGGGCCTTCTCCAAGCTCAACAACAAGACCCAGGAGGCCCTTTCCGGCGTGCGGGTGTTGAAATCCTATGCGGTTGAATCGCTGGAAGATGAAGGCTTTGCCGAGCTGACCAAACAGGCGGGGGAGCGCAATATGGCGGTGGCCCGCATCGATGCCAAGTTCGATCCGGTCATCTATCTCTGTATCGGTTGCTCCTACTTCCTCGCGGTGGCGGGGGGCAGTGTGCTGGTGCTGCGCGATGAGCTGACCCTGGGTGAGCTCACCAGCTTCACCATGTACCTCGGCCAGCTGATCTGGCCGATGTTTGCCATCGCCTGGCTGTTCAACATCATCGAGCGGGGCAGCGCCGCCTACTCCCGTATCGAAAGCCTGCTGGGGGAGCGCAGCGATATCGAAGAGCCCGCCCAGCCGGCCGCGTTTACCTCTGCCTTTCCTTTGCAGATCAAAGGGGTGAGCTATCAACTTGAGCAGCGCACCCTGCTTGCGGATATCGACGTTACCCTCAAGCAAGGGGGGATGCTCGGGGTGGTGGGGCGCACCGGGGCAGGCAAGAGCTCCCTGCTCAAGCTGTTGATGCGCCTTGCCAATCCGACCCACGGTTCGATTGTCATGGGTGGCGTTCTGATTGACCAGCTGCCGCTCGCCACATTGCGCAGCCAGTTTGCCTATGTGCCGCAGGAGCCATTCCTGTTTTCCACCACTATCGCCGCCAATATCGCCCTGGGCAAACCCGATGCGAGCCGCGAGGAGGTCGAACGGGTGGCACGTATTGCCTGTGTCCACGATGATATCGTGCGTTTCCCCAAGGGTTATGAGACCGAGGTGGGCGAGAAAGGAGTGACCCTCTCCGGCGGCCAGAAACAGCGGCTGGCTATTGCCCGCGCCCTGCTGCTGGAGGCGCCCATTCTGGTGCTCGATGATGC
Source organism: Aeromonas sp. R2-4 (assembly GCF_040908365.1). NCBI lineage: Bacteria > Pseudomonadati > Pseudomonadota > Gammaproteobacteria > Aeromonadales > Aeromonadaceae > Aeromonas > Aeromonas sp. R2-4. The sequence goes on along the minus strand of NZ_JBFODO010000004.1, from coordinate 74,935 downwards.
GCTCTCGGCGGTGGATGCCCACACCGAGCAGCAAATTCTGCACGCTCTCAAAGCCCATCGTCGCACCCTGATCCTGGTCAGCCATCGCATGACGGCGGTGGAGCAGGCCGACGAGATCCTGGTGCTAGAGCAGGGGGCCGTTAGCGAGCGAGGTCATCACGGTGCCCTGATGGCGCACAATGGCTGGTATGCAGATATGGTGCGTTATCAGCGTCTCGAAGAAGCGGTGGAGGAGAGCCTGTGAATCCGACCATTAAACGACTGCTCGCCTACTGCGCCCAGTATCCTCGCTGGCTGATCCAGGCGGGGATTTGCCTGCTGCTCGCCACCGGCGCCGAAGTGGCCGGGCCGCTGCTGATCAAGCTCTTTATCGATGACTATCTGGCGCCTCGCAATATCGTGCTGCCCACCATAGCCCTGATTGCAGCGGGCTATCTGGGCTTACAGGTACTCTCGGCGGCGGGCTTCTATTTGCAATCCCTGCGCTTTAACCGTATCGCCCAGGCGGTGGTGCAAACCTTGCGCGAGCAGGTGTTTGCCACCGCCATCCGCTTGCCGGCCCGCTACTTTGACAAGCATCGATCCGGCTCGCTGATTTCCCGCATCACCAACGACACCGAGGCGATCATGAACCTCTATGTGCAGGTGATCGGCTTGCTGGTGCAAAAAGTGGTGCTCTTGTGCGGCATCCTCATCTCGATGGCGCTGCTGGATCTGCGGCTGATGCTGGTCTGCTCCCTGTTGCTGCCCGCAGTGGGTGGGGTGATGTGGCTCTACCAGAAACTGAGCGTGCCGGTGGTGCGAGCGACCCGCAGTCTGCTCTCCGACATCAACAGCCGCCTCAACGAGTCGCTGCAGGGGATGCCGGTTATTCAGGCGATGGTGCAGGAGCGCCACTTTGCCAACGTCTTTGCCGAGGTGAACCAGCAACACTGGTCGGCACGGATCAAGAGCCTCAAGATCAACGGCATTTTGCTGCGTCCGCTCATCGATCTCTTCTACATGATGGTGCTGATTGGCCTGTTGGCGCTGTTTGCTCATGAGGGGGGGAGCCACGCGGGTGCTATTCAGGTAGGGGTGCTCTACGCCTTTATCAGCTATCTGGGCCGGATGATCGAGCCGCTCATCGAGATGACCAACCAGCTTAACCAGTTGCAGCAGGCGATGGTGGCGGGGGAGCGGGTCTTTGCCCTGCTCGATGAAACCCGCGAAAGCACCGAGGGCGAGATGATCCCGCTAGAAGGGCGGGTCAGTTTCGAGCGGGTGAGCTTCTCCTACGATGGTGAGCAGCAGGTGCTGCGGGAGGTCAGTTTTGCCGCAAAACCGGGCCAGATGCTGGCGCTGGTGGGCCATACCGGCAGCGGCAAGTCCACCATTATCAGCCTGCTGATGGGCTTCTATCCGCTGGTTCAGGGGCAGATCCGCTTCGATGATCACGCACTGGATACCCTGTCGCTGGCGGCGGTGCGCCGCAGCATCGGGCTGGTGCAGCAAGATCCTTTTATCTTCGTCGGCACCCTGGCGGAGAACCTGCGTCTCGGCCGCGCCGGAATAGACGAAGCGCGGCTCTGGCAGGCGTTGAGCGAGGTGCAGCTGGCCGACTTTGTGCGCAGCTTGCCACAGGGGATCAACACCTTGATGGAGGAGGGGGGCAAGAACCTCTCCGCCGGCCAGCGGCAACTGCTCTCCTTTGCCCGTGCACTGGTGGGAGATCCGCGTATCCTCATTCTGGATGAAGCGACGGCCAGCGTGGACTCCCAGACCGAGTTGGCGCTGTCGCAGGCGATCTCTGCTGCCCGTCGTGGCCGCACCACCATCGCCATCGCCCACCGCCTCTCGACCATCGTCGATGCGGACGAGATCCTGCTGCTCTCCCGCGGTCAGGTGAATGAGCGGGGTACCCATGGTGAGTTGATGGCCCTCGGCGGTCACTATGCCCAGCTGTTCGAGATGCAGAGTCAGGGGGCTTGGCTCGAAGAGAAGCGCGCCTGATCGGCACATTTGCTGTAACAGCGACATGAACGAAAAGAGGGAACCGGTGCGGTTTCCTCTGTTTTTTTGGGTTGGGCAAAAGGTCGTAAGCGTGATCCCTGTGCTTGTCGAATGACGCAGATGCAGGCAACATGTTGTTTACATTAACTCATCGGATCAGTTCGCATATGGATTTGCAACGCTTCAAAGCCAATCTGGCGCTCCGGCTATTTGCCTGGCGCTACATTCCCGTCATCGGGTTTTGTGCCCCGATCATCGAAGAGATGAACGCCAAGGCGCTGCGCATTCGCATTCCCCTTGGCTGGCGTACCCGAAACCATCTGGGCAGCATGTATTTTGGTGCGCTGGCGACTGGCGCCGATCTGGTGGGCGGTCTGCTGGTGATGGAGAAGGGGCGGCAGCGGCGCAAGAAGGTGCACTTCGCCTTCAAGGATGTGCAGGGGGAGTTTTTGAAACGACCGGAGGGGGATGTGCAGTTCGACTGCGCAGCGGGGGAGGAGATTGATGCCATGATCGACGAATCGTTGGCAAGCGGTCAGCGCATCAATCGCCCCATCCGGGTGGTGGCCACCTGTCCGTCATTGAACGGGGATGAGGCGATGGCGCGTTTTGTGCTGACCCTGTCGATCAAGGCCAGCTAGCGGGTTGCCGGAGAGTGGCTCCCCAAGACGGGATTAGCCAATCTCCGGGCTGACGCCCTCTTTCACCACAACCTTCATGCCGTTGAAGTTGACCACCTGTTCGGCCACGATCTTGCAGCGCTTGCGGGTCTCCACCTGACCGTCCACCTCGACCAGCCCTTCGGCAACGAGGGCTTTGGCGGCGCCGCCACAATCGGCCCACCCCTGATGTTTGATAAGGTCACACAAGGCAACGAAGGGGTGACCTTCGAGCAGAAACGTCTCCATGGGAAATCCTCTAGATGGATGAATGCCGGATACAGCAGGGCGACTATTTTAGGCAGTTCGCTCAGGCAAAGAAAGGAAGAGGGGCCACTCGCTGCGAAAAAGTGGCCGATTGTTCTTGAGGTGGCGCTTTCGCAAGTCCTGATGGAGAGGTGAGAGGGCCAACCGTGACGTATCGTGACGCACCTCGTCCCTGCTGGTGTGCCCACACTCTCCCCTGACTGTTAGGATCGGGCCACTCTCAATGGCCCAAGGAACTTTCCATGACACTCTCCCGCCTGCTGCTGGCATGCAGCGCCCTTACTCTGTGCGGTGTCGCGCAGGCCAGTACTCCGGTGCAGGTCTCGCTGCCCGGGGTCAATTTGCCCGCGTCCCATCAGGTGGAAGGGGCGCGCGCCTCGCTGCTCTACGGTCGGACCGGTCAGGTGAAGGGTATTGATCTGCCGATCTTCGCCCTCTCCGATGTGGATCAGTTCAGCGGCCTGCAGCTCGGGATCTTCCTCGGTGCTGGTCGGGTGCGCCACCAGTTTGGCGGGGTCGCCATCAACGCCATCAACTGGCACGAAGGGCAGGATACCGGCGTCAATCTGGGGCTGGTCAACCTGACCAACAATGTGCAGGGGCTTAACTGGGGGGCGGTCAATATCGCCAAGGGCAATGCGCTGGCCAACGTTGGCTTCGTCAACTATGCCGAGCGTACCACCTTCCAGATTGGCTTTATCAATGCGACCAAGCACCTCGACGGCTTGCAGATCGGGCTGGCCAACTATGCCGCCAACGGCGTGTTCCCCATTCTGCCACTGGTGAACTTCCAGAAATCGTTCTGAGTGGGCGGTTCGCTTTGCGTTAAGGGCCTCTGCTGATTACCCTGTGTCTCTTGCAACTTGTGACAGGCGAACAGAGGTAATTGATGACGGCAGGGCAGATGAGTGCAATCGGGATCGGCTGGGATGTGCGTGGCTGGCAGGGCAGTGCCCAGGCTGTGGCCGTGGTGGGCTGGCAGGCCGAATCCAACCGCCTGCACTGGCTCGGGGTGTCGCCGCTGTTTCGTCTGAGCTCGCGGGTGGCGCCGGATCTGGCCGCCCTGCTGCGTCCGGCCCTGCAAAACGAGCTGACCCTGATGCAGGTAGAAGCCTGCCCGCAACTGGCGCTCGGTATCGATGCTCCGCTCGCCTTTCCCCGTGCCTTGCGGGATCTGCTCAATGGCCAGCCACACAGCTGTGCCGTGCCCGAGCGGGAGATAGACAACCCCTACGCCTACCGCGACTGCGAGCGCTGGCTGTATCAGCAGTACGGCAAGAAGCCGCTGTCGGCTACCTTCGACCGGCTCGGCAACAACGCCACCCTAGCGCTCTCCATGCTGCCGCGACTCTCGGATCTGCAACTGGTGCCGACCGTTGCTCCGAAGACCAGTCGCGCCGTGCTGGAGGTCTATCCGGCATTGGCCAAAGTGGGCGGCAAGGCCTCCCCGGCATGGCCCGAGCTGGCGGCACAGCTGCCTGCGGATGTGCTGGTCGGCACCGATCGCTACGATGCGGCGCTCTGCGCCCTGATGGCGCTGCAATATGCCGCTGGTGGCAAGGTGACGGTATTGCCTGAGCTGATTTCGCCACCCAGTGACATGCCTTGTGATGAGGGATGGGTCTATCACTTTGCCCGTCATGCTGTTGAACGTAACGGGATGTGACGGACGGACGCGGCGGATCATGGCGCCGCTCACCCTGTTGACGCGGGCCAAATGGCGTAAAAAACCTGTCTTTAGTCAGGAAATTGCCTGTTCATCCCGCGCCAAGGTGGCGCATCGTTATCTTCATCCGATATATTGCCCACCTTGCTGATCCTTTGCTGTGGTATTCCCGATGAAATCCGTTCTCTCTATTCAGTCCCACGTGGTCTTTGGTTGTGCCGGCAACAGCGCGGCCGTCTTCCCCATGCGTCGCCTTGGTATGGATGTATGGCCCATCAACACGGTGCAGTTTTCCAACCACACCCAATATGCCCAGGGGTGGCAGGGAATGGCGATGCCGGCGGGTCATATCAGTGCGCTGGTGAAAGGATTGGGCAATATCGAGGTGTTGAGCCAGTGTGACGCCGTGCTGAGCGGTTATCTTGGCTCCGCCGAACAGGGAGACGAGATCCTGACCGTGGTCAACGCCGTCAAGGCGGCCAACCCCGATGCCATCTACTTCTGCGACCCTGTGATGGGGCACCCGGAGAAGGGGTGTATCGTCGCTCCCGGCGTCACCCGTTTCCTGACCGAGCAGGCGCTGCCGGTGGCCGACATGATGGCCCCCAACCTGCTGGAGCTGGAGACCCTCTGCGATACCCATCTGGCTGATCTGGATCAGACCCGCGCGGCTGCCCATCAGCTGCTGGCCCGCGGCGTCAAGCTGGTGCTGGTCAAGCATCTCGGTCGTGCGGCGCAGGACTCCAGCCGCTTCGAGATGCTGCTGGCGACCCCGCAAGGGGATTACCTGATTGCCCGTCCGCTCTATGACTTTGCCCGCCAGCCGGTGGGGGTTGGCGATCTTATCAGCGCCCTGATGCTGGCCAATTTGCTGGCCGGTCACGATGCGGTTAGCGCGTTCGAGCGCACCAACGCCTCGGTGGATGCGGTGCTGCAGGAGACCTGGCGCCAGCAGGCTTACGAGCTGCAACTCATCACCGCGCAAGATGCCTTCGCCCTGCCAGAGGTTGAAGTGCGAGCGGTGAAACTCCCCTGAGTCAACGCGGACTTTCGTCTACCCCGACAAGGGGGGGGGATGCAGATGAAAAAGGCTTGCCAATGGGCAAGCCTTTTTACTGTTTGCCTATTTAGTGCGGCAAGCAATCAGATGCGGGGATGGCAGAGGCGATAACGCTCAGCCATGGCATTGGCCGCTACCATGGCGGCGTAGACATCCTGTTCACTCACTGTCATCGGCATGTTGCCCATGGTATCGAGGGGATCGCAGGCCAGCTGCGCCACCTTGCGCCACTCGCTTTCATCAAAGTGGGTGAGCCCCAGTTCTTGCAGTGTCATGGGCAGGCCTGCACAGTCGATGATGCGAAACACCTCATCAAGCTCATGTTGCGGGGCGCGCTCAAGCACGAGTTGGGTCAGCAGGCCGAAGACCACCTTCTCGCCATGTTGGGCACGATGGAGTTCCGCGATCAGTGACATGCCATTGTTGATTGCATGAGCGGCGGCCAGCCCACCGGCTTCTGCGCCGACGCCACTGAGGTAGATGGTGGCCTCGATAACCTGCTCCAGCGCCGGAGTCGAGACATGGTGGCGTATCGCATCCATGGCCAGCTCGATGTTCTCACCAAGCAGCTCGTAACAGAGCTGTGCCAGACCAAGGCCAGTACGTGAAGGGCGCTTGCCGACCAGATTGAGCCCGTCCGCCCGATAGCAGGCGCGCGCCTCGAAATAGGTGGCCAGGGCATCGCCAACGCCTGCGGAAAAGAAGCGGGGAGGGGCGGCGGCAATGATGGCAGTGTCAGCCAGCACCACGTCCGGATTTTGCGGCAGGAACAGATAGCGCTCAAATTCCCCCGCCTGGTTGTAGATCACCGCCAGTGCCGTGCAGGGAGCATCTGTGGAGGCAATCGTCGGGAACAGCACAACCGGACGGCGCAGATAGAAGGCCACGGCCTTGGCGACATCCAGCGTCTTGCCGCCGCCGATCCCGACAATCACGTTCGCACCATATTGCTCTGCAAGGTGGGTCAGGCGGTGGATCTCCTGTTCGGTGCATTCATAGCGAAACTTGTCGACCACTCCCCTGAGGCCTGCCTGCAGGAGCCCCGCCAAAGCTTCTTCCCGTACCCGCTCCAGAATGAACTCATCGCTGATGAGTAACGCATAGTCACCAAAATCTTTAACGTGCTCATGGAGTTGCGGGAGAAGGTGTTGACCGATGATGAACTTTTTGGGGGAGGTAACTGTACGGGACAAAGTGGGCATCCATTATTCCTCAAGGCAGTGAACAACATAGATTTGATTATCAAATGGGTCTCTCACGATACGCCTGATGAGGCAATAGATGAAGAAGAAAAGGGGGGTGTTTTAATCATTAATTAATCTTTCTGTTTATTTGGTTGTATTTTGGGGTGAGCAATTGGCGGTGTTGAGGCATACAGGAGCAATGGCTCTATCGTGGCAATCCGTCGCAAGCCATATTGCTGCAACAAACAGTCACGCTGGCAACAAGCAGGGCCGCTTGGTGCGGCCCTGCTGTATGTGGATAAGAGATAGGAGATAGTCAGAGCAGTTTGTAGAAGATTGCGGTTGCTGCAAGGGTGCCGTCGGCGTTGCGTGCAAAGCTCGGGATCTGGCCCCCCTCCAGATAGCCGAGTTGACGATAGAGGTGGGAGGCCACATCATCGGCGCGAGTATCCAGCACCAGCAGCGAACGGTCCGCGGCATGGGCGCCTTGTTCCAAGGCCTGCATCAGCGCACGACCGACACCTTTGCCTCTCGCCGTTTGCAGTACCATCAGTTTTTCCACTTCGGCCCGGTGGCGACCGTTGGCCTTGCCACAGAGCGCGAGCTGAACCGATCCCACAATCTGTTGTTGCTCAAGGGCAAGCCACAGCTTTCGGTGACCTGTCGCCAGATCCGCGTCAACTCCTTGCCAGTAGCGGGCAGATTCCTCCATGGTCAGCGGCGGTAAAAAGCCGACCGAGGCGCCGCTATCGACACAATCTTGCAGCAGGGTGATGAGCGCACTTTGGTAGGTTGCTGCGCTCTTAACTTCCACAATGTTCATCTGACATCCTTGTCGTTGCGCTGTTATGTGGCTGATTGCCACCGTTGGTTCATATGAGGGAGGTACTTATGCTCGCCGCGAGTACGGCTTGTCAGCGGATCAGCCCCTGCTCAACGAGCCAGGTAAACAGCAGGCGGGAGACGGGGGAGAGCTCATCGAGGTGAGAGCTGTCGAGCCAGCGCAGCTCGGCAATTTCTGCCGAGGCGATCGGGGTGCCGCTTGTTTTGCCGGTGTAACAGCGCAGTCTCACCTCGACTCCTGCCGGTTTGCCATCGGCCTGGGCGCTGAACTCGCAGGCAAAGCGCAGGGTGTCGGGTTGCAGGGTGACAGCCAGCTCCTCCTCAATCTCGCGGATCAGCGCCGCCTCGTCGCTCTCGCCCGGTTCCCGCTTGCCGCCCGGGATGTAATAGATGCCCTTGCCGTGGGAGCGGGCGCAGAGCAGTTGCTGATCTTTAAAGGTGAGCCAGGCGAGTTTGTCGATCATCTGTTTTCTCTCCAATGGGGTTGCCGTGATGAGCAGTGGCGCACTCAAGCGCACAGTTGTTTTGCATGCCGGCAGCCTAACAAAGATGAAGTTGAGTCCCAAGGAGAAAGAGGGGAGATGCCGGAAACGCACTGTTTCCAGCGCGGTGACCGCGTAGCTGAATGAGTGCGCAATGGCTGGTTCACCACAGCCTTCTCGTCCCTAAAAAAGCGGACTGGCGCACACCACGACAGGGCCGGACTGGGCGAAGGCGGGGTCCTTGTGGTTTAATCTTGCCACTTTAGCGGTAGTAGGCGACGAGCCTGCTACCTTGCGTTGGCAAGATGCAGGTGAGCAAGATGCAAGTGACAGCAGAGAGCAAGTTTATCGGACTCGGGGTAGCGGGCAATTTCGCCGGTCATCTGGAGCAGGCGGGTGAAGCGTCGGATTTCGTGGCGGTCGTGGTGCGCGATACCACGGCGCCCAAGGCGCTGTTCCCCTTCTTCGTGCCGGGCCATCCGGGTCAGCTCGGGGTATTCCCGTTGAGCGACAAGGCGATCTTCCTGCCGGAAGCGGCGGTCAGCGGTGACGAGAAGGTGCAGATCGAGCCGGAAGTAGCCCTCTGGTGCGAGCTGGAGTATGCCGACAAGCAGGTGGTGGCGATCCATCCCCGTGCCTTTGGTGCCTATAACGACTGCTCCATCCGTCGTCCCAACGCCAAGAAGATCAGCGAGAAAAAGAACTGGGGCGAAGAGAGCAAGGGGTTGGCGGCCAAGCTGCTGCCGCTTTCCGGTTTTACCGCCGGTTGCGAGCTCGATGACTATCGCATCGCCTGCTATCTGGAGCGGGACGGTGAGCTGCACGCCTACGGGGTAGATAGCGCCGCCATCGACTACAGCTACTTCCACGGCAAGCTGCTCGACTGGGCCATCGACAAGTTCAATCATCAGCAGGATGAAGGGCCGGCGGAGCACATTCAGGGGCTGCTGGCGCAGGCGGGGCATCCTCCCCACGCGCTCATCAGTATCGGCGCCACCCGTTATACCCCGTTTGGCGAGACCCACTTCCTCAAGCCTGGCGACACCTCCTGTGTGGTGGTCTATCCGGGCAGCCGTTATAGCGAAGCGGATATTCGCGAGGCGATCCGCAGCCGCAACTTTGGCGCTGATATGTCGGTGCTACTGCAGGCGGTGCAGGCGCGCTAATCACCGTTGCCAGCGGGAAGGTGTCTCTTCCCGCTGGTTATCATATCGAGTTATTTCATGACGATTGTTCCGGTATCCCGGGCCGATTATCCGGCCCTGATCGATCTGTGGGAGGCCTCTGTTCGGGCGACCCACCACTTCCTGCCCGAGGCCGAGATCCTCGCGCTTAAACCGCTTATTCTGGAGCACTACTTCGATGCGGTGACACTGCACTGTGCCCGGACGGAGGAAGGGCGCATTGCCGGTTTTTGCGGGCTGTGCGATCGCAAGATAGAGATGCTGTTTGTGGCGCCGGCGGAGCGCGGCAGTGGCGTGGGTCGCCGGCTGGTGGAACATGCCATCCGCCAGTGCGGCGCGACGCAGGTTGACGTTAACGAGCAGAACGAACAGGCGGTGGGCTTCTATCTGAAGATGGGGTTCACAGTGACGGGTCGCTCGCCGCTGGATGGTCAGGGCAAGCCCTATCCGCTGCTGCATATGGCGCTGGCGACGACCTGATCGTGCCTGATGAGGCGCAGTACCCATAAACCAACGGGGGATGGCATCAGCCATCCCCCGTTTTTTTGATCGTGTTTGTTACTTGCTGGCGACCTTGTTCACCACCTGGATCAGCTGATAGCGCACGGAGGGAGCATCGGCCGGCACATCGGTGAGCGGCTCTTTGCTGACAGTGAGCTGGTAGCGATAGCCAGGCTCGAACTGGAAACCTTCAATATTTTGGTAGAACAGCGTCCAGGGCTGCTGCTCATCACTGCGAACCTGCATGCACTGCATTGGGCCAACTCCGACGCAATCGACCAACTGGCTGTTGATATAGAGGGTCTCCCCCTGTGACGAGGCGGGGGTGCTCTGGCAGGCGGTCAGCAGCAAGGCTGCGCTGATAAACAGTGGTTTCATAATGGACTCCTTAACGCGAAAGGGGGCATTAGAGCGGCAAACAAAAAGGCGGTCAATGACCGCCTTTGTAACAAACCATATCAGCGCAGTGGTTAGCGCTGCTCGAGTGGAGTGAACTCGCGCAGCGGGTGGCCTACGTAGAGCTGGCGTGGGCGACCAATCTTGCTGTCCGGGTCTGAGTGGAACTCGTTCCAGTGGGCAATCCAGCCGATGGTGCGGGAGATGGCGAAGATCACGGTGAACATGCTCATCGGGATGCCGATCGCCTTCATGATGATACCGGAGTAGAAGTCTACGTTCGGGTAGAGTTTCTTCTCGACGAAGTAGGGGTCGGAGAGCGCAATACGTTCCAGCTCCATGGCCACGTCCAGCAGCGGATCCTTGATCTGCAGCTCGGTCAGTACTTCGTGGCAGGTTTCGCGCATCACGGTGGCACGGGGGTCGTGGTTCTTGTAGACGCGGTGACCGAAGCCCATCAGACGGAACGGATCATTCTTGTCCTTGGCCTTGGCGATGTACTCGGGGATGCGATCCACCGAGCCAATCTCTTCCAGCATGCGCAGGCAGGCTTCGTTGGCACCACCGTGGGCCGGTCCCCACAGGGAGGCGATCCCCGCGGCGATACAGGCGAACGGGTTGGCACCGGAGGAACCAGCCAGACGAACGGTGGAGGTGGAGGCGTTCTGCTCGTGATCCGCATGGAGGGTAAAAATTCGATCCATGGCGCGTTCAACGATGGGGTTGACCTTGTACTCTTCGGTCGGCACGCCAAACATCATGTGCAGGAAGTTACCGGCATAGGAGAGGGCGTTACGCGGCTGCATGAACGGCTGGCCGATGGAGTACTTGTAACACATGGCTGCCAGAGTCGGCATCTTGGAGAGCAGACGGAAGGCACAGATCTCGCGATGCTGCTCGTTATTGATGTCGAGGGCATCGTGATAGAAGGCGGAGAGGGCGCTGACTACACCGCACATGATGGCCATGGGGTGGGAGTCGCGACGGAAGCCGCGGAAGAAGAAGGCGATCTGCTCGTGCACCATGGTGTGGCGGGTGACTAAGCGTTCGAATTCGGCATATTGGGCCTTGGTCGGCGCTTCGCCGTACAGCAGGATATAGCAGACTTCCAGATAGGTGGCCTGGGTGGCCAATTGGGCGATGGGGTAACCACGGTGCAGCAAGACACCCTGATCCCCGTCAATGTAGGTAATGGCAGATTTGCAAGAACCGGTCGCCATAAAACCGGGGTCAAAGGTGAAATACCCCTGTGATCCCAATTTTCTGACATCGATAACATCCGGGCCGATGGTGCCGGAGAGGATCGGCAGTTCGACCGGATCTTTTCCGGGCAGGTGTAGGGTGGCTATCTTATCAGCCATAGCACGTCTCCTTTGCTCTTTATAATTTGGTTCCAGTCCTACTCTATTACGACTTTTATGACGCTGGCAAAGGTTGTTACCCATACCGAAGTGGCTGGAGCGCCTTATTTGAAACAGAGTTCCTTATCAATGTCAATTTTGCTGGAACCCCATTAATGGCATTAATGAAATGTTAAATTAAATATGCGATCGAGTTTGCGGTTTTGTGTTTTCTTTGTAGCTAATTGATTGTCTTCGGTTAAGGCCGCCGATATACTGCGCCACGTGGGTCATGGCTGCGGGTGTTTGAAACGCTTTGGCAAAGCCTGATGTGAAACCGAAAACTCGCGTTTTGGCTTTTTCAGAGTGTTTTGGTAACAAAAAACCAACAATCACCATTCCGTGCCCTCAAGTGTGAGTTAAAACAATAACTAACGTGCTCAATGGAGCTGAGTGGGCAAGCGTGAAAAACAAACAGAGACCGGTCAACCTCGACCTACAGACGATCAGCTTTCCTGTCACTGCCATTGCATCCATCCTGCACCGTGTTTCAGGGGTCATTACCTTTGTTGCACTGGGCATCTTGCTGTGGATGCTTGGTACTTCACTCGCCTCTCCCGAAGGGTTTGAAACCGTGGTTGCCATCATGGACAACTTCCTGGTCAAACTCGTGCTGTGGGGGATCCTGACTGCGCTGGCATACCACATTGTGGGCGGCTTGCGTCATCTGGTCATGGATATGGGCTATTGGGAAGAGCTGGAATCCGGCAATCAGAGCGCCCGCGTGGCCTTCGTGATCACCGCGATCCTGGCTGTATTGGCGGGAGTGCTTGTATGGTAACCAATTCTGCAACCTTCGGGCGCAGCGGCGTTCATGATTACATCCTGATCCGCGCCACCGCCCTCATCATGACCTGTTATGTCCTCTATCTGGTGGGCTTTGTCGCGTTCAACGACATCACCTACGAGGTGTGGGCAGGCTTCTTCGCCAAAACATTCACCAAAGTATTCACCCTGTTGACCCTGCTCTGCGTACTGATCCACGCCTGGATTGGTCTGTGGCAGGTGCTGACTGACTATATCAAGCCGGTAGGGCTGCGCGGGGCGCTGCAATTTGCCCTGGTCGTGGTGCTGTTTGTCTATCTGATGACGGGTTTCGTCGTGCTGTGGGGTGTGTAAGGTGACTATTCCAACTCGTGAATTTGATGCGGTGGTGATTGGTGCCGGTGGTGCCGGTATGCGCGCCGCGCTGCAGATTGCCCAGTCCGGCAAGAGCTGCGCTCTGTTGTCCAAGGTTTTTCCAACCCGTTCTCACACTGTCTCCGCCCAGGGCGGGATCACGGTTGCGCTGGGCAATGCCCACGATGACAACTGGCAGTGGCATATGTATGACACGGTAAAAGGTTCCGATTACATCGGTGATCAGGAAGCCATCGAGTATATGTGCAAAACCGGTCCCGAGGCTATCTATGAGCTGGAGAACATGGGGCTGCCCTTCTCCCGTTTCGATAACGGGTCTGTCTACCAGCGTCCGTTTGGTGGTCAGTCCAAGAATTTCGGTGGCGAGCAGGCTGCTCGTACCGCAGCGGCCGCCGACCGTACCGGCCACGCCCTGCTGCACACCCTTTACCAACAGAACGTCAAGAACAAGACCACCGTTTTCTCCGAGTGGTATGCGCTGGATCTGGTGAAAAACCAGGATGGCCATGTGGTGGGTTGTACCGCCATCGATATGGAGAGCGGTGAAGTGGTCTACTTCAAGGCCAAGGCCACCGTGCTGGCGACTGGCGGTGCCGGTCGTATCTACCAGTCCACCACCAACGCCCACATCAATACAGGTGACGGTGTCGGTATGGCGCTGCGTGCCGGTGTCGGCGTGCAGGACATGGAGATGTGGCAGTTCCACCCGACCGGCATCGCCGGGGCAGGGGTGCTGGTAACTGAAGGCTGCCGTGGTGAAGGTGGCTATCTGCTCAATAAAGATGGCGAGCGCTTCATGGAGCGTTACGCGCCGAACGCCAAGGACTTGGCCGGTCGCGACGTGGTGGCCCGCTCCATCATGATCGAGATCCGTGAAGGCCGTGGCTGCGATGGTCCCTGGGGCCCGCACATCAAGCTGAAGCTGGATCACCTCGGCAAAGAGGTGCTGGAATCCCGTCTGCCGGGCATCTGCGAGCTCTCTCGCACCTTCGCCCACGTGGACCCGGTCAAAGAGCCGATCCCGATCATCCCGACCTGCCACTACATGATGGGCGGCGTACCGACCAACGTGAATGGCCAGTGCCTGACCCAGGACAAGAACGGCAACGATGTGCCGGTGGTCGGTCTGTTTGCGGTGGGCGAAATTGCCTGTGTCTCCGTACACGGTGCCAACCGTCTGGGCGGCAACTCCCTGCTGGATCTGGTGGTGTTCGGCCGCGCGGCCGGCATGCATCTGGTCAACACCCTGGGCGAGATGGATCACGGCCGCGATGCTTCCGAGTCGGATCTCGATGCCGCACTGGCCCGCTTCAACCGCTGGGAAAATACCCGCAACGGCGAAGACCCGGTGCAGATCCGCAAAGACCTGCAGCGCTGCATGCAGAACAACTTCTCCGTATTCCGCGAAGGTGCGGCGATGGCAGAAGGGTTGGCCGAGCTCAAGGTTATCCGCGAGCGCCTCAAGTCAGCCCGTCTGGATGACACCTCCAAAGAGTTCAACACCCAGCGCATCGAGTGCCTGGAGCTGGACAACCTGATGGAGACGGCGTTTGCCACGGCGGTTGCCGCCAACTTCCGTACCGAGAGTCGCGGTGCTCACTGCCGCTTTGACTTCCCGGATCGCGACGACGAGAACTGGCTGTGCCACAGCCTCTATCATCCGGACACCGAGTCCATGACCCGTCGCGCTGTCAACATGTCACCTAAGACCCGTGAGGCGTTCCCGCCCAAGGTCCGGACTTACTGATTGCGGAGCCAGCCCTATGAACGTCACATTCTCTGTCTACAGATACAATCCGGATGTTGATAACGTCCCCCATATGAAGGAATATCGTCTTGATATTCCTGAAGGTTCCGACATGATGGTGCTCGACGCACTGATCCAGTTGAAAGAGCTGGATCCCACGCTCGCCTTCCGCCGCTCTTGCCGCGAAGGGGTCTGTGGATCAGACGGTCTCAACATGAATGGCAAGAACGGTCTTGCCTGTATCACCCCGCTCTCCGACCTGCTGAAGAAGGGCAATAACGTCGTTATCCGCCCCTTGCCCGGCCTGCCGGTGATCCGTGATCTGGTGATCGACATGACCCAGTTCTACACCCAGTGGGAGAAGGTCAAACCCTTCCTCATCAATGATGACAAGTTGCCGCCGGTGCGTGAGCACCTGCAATCCCCCGAAGAGCGCGCCAAGCTTGACGGCCTGTACGAGTGCATTCTCTGTGCCTGCTGCTCTACTTCGTGCCCCTCCTTCTGGTGGAATCCCGACAAGTTCATCGGTCCGGCCGGGCTGCTCGCCGCCTACCGCTGGCTGGCTGACAGCCGCGACACCGCGACCACCGAACGACTTGGGAATCTGGACGACGCATTCAGCGTGTTCCGCTGCCATGGCATCATGAACTGCGTGAACGTCTGTCCGAAAGGCTTGAACCCGACCAAGGCGATTGGCCAGATCAAGTCGATGTTGCTCAATCGGGCTGTTTAGTATCAGGGCCGGCCAGGTGCTGGCCCGACCTCTGGATAGCCATCCCACCCGTGGCAGGATGGCTATTTGACCCCTACAAGCTGCGCAGCAGTAACAAGAAGTACAAGGGATAGAAATGCATAACGGCGTGATGAAGGCCTGGTTGGAGTCATCTCACCTGGCTGGTGCGAATGCAAGCTATATCGAGGATTTGTACGAATCCTTCCTGGAAAATCCTGACTCCGTGTCCGACGAGTGGCGCAGCCTGTTTAGCGAGCTGCCCCAGGTCAATGGCCATGCGGTTGAACAACCCCACTCCCAGGTCCGCGATTATTTCCGTCGTCTGGCCAAGGATCCCTCTCGCTACAGTGCCCCCGTCTCCGATCCGCAAGTGGATGCCAAGCAGGTGCGGGTATTGCAGCTGATCAACGCCTTCCGTTTCCGTGGTCACCAGAATGCCAATCTGGACCCGCTGGGCCTGTGGCAGCGTGAAACCGTTGCCGAACTGGAGCCTGCGTTCCACAACCTGCAGGGCGCAGATATGGAGGCCACCTTCAATGTGGGCTCCTACGCCATCGGTCGTGAGACCATGGTGCTCTCCGACCTCTACGCCTCGCTGAAGAAGACCTATTGCGGCTCCATCGGCGCCGACTACATGCACCTCACCTCCACGGAAGAGAAGCGCTGGCTGCAACAGCGTCTCGAATCCATTGAGGGGAAGGGGAGCTACACCCTCGAAGAGAAGACCCGTTTCCTCGAGAGCCTGACTGCCGCCGAAGGGCTGGAGAAATATCTGGGCGCCAAGTTCCCGGGAGCCAAGCGCTTCTCGCTGGAAGGTGGCGACGCCATGATCCCCATGCTCAAGGAGCTGATCCGTCGCGCCGGTGAGCAGGGCTGCAAAGAGGCCGTTATCGGTATGGCCCACCGCGGTCGCCTCAACGTGCTGATCAACGTGCTGGGCAAGCGCGCTCAGGATCTGTTCGACGAGTTTGCCGGTAAGCATGGCGAATCCTGGGGCACCGGTGATGTGAAGTACCACATGGGCTTCTCCTCCGACTTCGCCACCCCGGGTGGCAACGTCCACCTTGCGCTGGCGTTCAACCCCTCCCACCTCGAGATCGTCAACCCTGTGGTCATCGGCTCGGTCCGTGCCCGGATGGATCGTCGCGGTGACAAGGATGGCTCCAGCGTGTTGCCCATCACCATTCACGGTGACTCGGCCATGGCCGGTCAGGGCGTGGTGGCCGAGACCTTCAACATGTCCCAGACCCGCGCCTATGGTGTAGGCGGGACGGTGCGCATCGTCATCAACAACCAGGTTGGTTTCACCACCTCCTATATCCGTGACCTGCGTTCCACCGAATATTGCACCGACATCGCCAAGGCGGTGCAGGCGCCGGTGCTGCACGTCAACGGGGATGATCCGGAAGCCGTGGTGCTGGTGACCCAGATTGCCTTGGATTACCGCAACACCTTCAAACGCGACGTGGTGATCGAACTGGTCTGCTACCGTCGTCACGGTCACAACGAAGCGGACGAGCCGAGCGCGACCCAGCCGCTGATGTACCAGAAGATCAAGCAGCACCCGACCCCGCGCAAGATCTACGCCGATCAGCTGGTGGCTGAGGGGAGCCTCGCCCAGGAGCGGGCGACCGAACTGGTCAACGAGTATCGCGAAGCGCTGGATCGCGGCGAGCGGGTGAGCAAGGAGTGGCGGCCGATGGAGCTGCACTCCGTCGACTGGACCCCTTATCTGGGCCACGACTGGAACATGGCCTATGAGAGTGCCGTGCCGATGGATCACCTCAAGAGCCTCGGCGAGCGGGTGAGCCAGTATCCGGCCACTCACGTGCTACAGCGTCAGGTCGAGAAGATTTACGAAGACCGCCGTCTGATGGCCGCTGGCGAGAAGCTGGTGGATTGGGGCTTTGCCGAGACCCTGGCCTACGCCACTCTGGTGGACAAGGGGTCCCGCATCCGCTTTACCGGTGAAGACTCCGGCCGTGGCACCTTCTTCCACCGCCACGCCGTGCTGCACAGCCAGACCGATGCCAGCACCTACACCCCGCTGTGCAACCTGCACGACGAGCAGGGCCCGTTCGAGGTGTATGACTCTGTGCTGACCGAGAACGCGGTACTGGCCTTTGAATATGGTTACGCCAGCGCCGAGCCGGCTGGCCTCACCATCTGGGAAGCCCAGTTCGGCGACTTCGCCAACTGTGCCCAGGTAGTGGTGGATCAGTTCCTCTCCTCCGGTGAGCAGAAGTGGGGCCGGATGTGCGGCCTGACCATGCTGCTGCCGCACGGTTACGAGGGGCAGGGGCCGGAGCACTCCTCCGCTCGTCTGGAGCGTTATCTGCAGATGTGTGCCCAGCACAACATGCAGGTGTGCGTGCCCTCAACCCCAGCGCAGGTGTTCCATATGCTGCGTCGTCAGGTGGTACGTCCGATGCGCCGTCCGCTGATCGTCATGACGCCCAAATCCCTGCTGCGCCACCCGCTGGCGGTGAGCAAGCTCGAAGAGCTGGCGGAAGGCACCTTCCAGAACGCCATCGGCGAGATCGATGCGCTGGATCCGAAAGCGGTCAAGCGCGTGGTCTTCTGCTCCGGCAAGGTCTACTACGACTTGCTCGATGCCCGTCGCAAGGCCGAGCAGCAAGATGTGGCACTGGTGCGAATTGAGCAGCTCTACCCCTTCCCGGAAGAGGAAGTGCGCGCCATTCTGGCCGATTACAGCCACGTCACCGACTTTGTCTGGTGTCAGGAAGAGCCGCAGAACCAGGGCGCCTGGTACTGCACCCGTCACCACTACGATGGCGTGCTGCCAGCCGGAGCCACCCTGCGTTATGCCGGTCGCCCCGCGTCAGCCTCACCGGCCGTCGGTTACATGTCTGTCCACGCCAAGCAGCAAAAAGCCTTGGTGGAAGATGCCCTTACCCTGTAAAGCCTCTGGCATAGAAGTAAAAAGGAACTGATTGGATGACTATCGAAATCAAGGTACCGGATCTGCCGGAATCAGTGGCCGATGCCACTATCGCCACCTGGCACAAAAAACCGGGCGATCTGGTCGCCCGTGACGAAGTGCTGGTCGACATCGAGACCGACAAGGTGGTGCTGGAAGTGCCGGCACCGCAAGCCGGTGTGCTGGGGGATATTCTGCAAGGGGAAGGGGCAACCGTGTTGTCCCGTCAACTGATTGCCATCCTCACCGCCGCTCCGGTGGCCGGTGAAGAGACCAAAGAGAAACCCGCTGAAGCGGTGGCCGATGATGGTGCCGATGGCTTGAGCCCCTCGGTGCGCCGCCTGATTGGCGAGCACGACATCGACGTGACCAAGCTGACCGGTACCGGCAAAGGCGGTCGCATCACCAAGGATGATGTGGAAGCCTTCATCAAGGCCAAGAGCCAGCCTGCGGCAGCCGCACCGGTCGCAACTGCAGCCCCGGCAGCCAAGGTTGCCCCGCTGGGTGGTCGTACCGACAAGCGGGTACCGATGACCCGTCTGCGCAAGCGCATTGCCGAGCGTCTGCTGGAAGCGAAAAACACCACCGCCATGCTGACCACCTTCAACGAGGTCAACATGAAGCCCATCATGGATCTGCGCAAGCAGTACGGCGAGATCTTCGAGAAGAAGCACGGCATCAAGCTCGGCTTTATGTCCTTCTACGTGAAGGCGGTGGTGGAGTCCCTCAAGCGCTATCCGGAAGTGAACGCGGCGCTCGATGGTGATGACGTGGTTTACCACAACTACTTCGACGTCAGCATCGCCGTCTCCACCCCCCGTGGTCTGGTGACGCCGGTGCTGCGCGACTGCGACAACATGAGCCTGGCGGACATCGAGAAGGCCATCAAGGATCTGGCGGGCAAGGGCCGTGACGGCAAGCTGACCGTGGATGAACTGACTGGCGGCAACTTCACCATCACCAACGGTGGCGTGTTCGGCTCCCTGATGTCCACCCCGATCATCAACCCGCCCCAGAGCGCTATTCTGGGCATGCACAAGATCCAGGATCGCCCGATGGCCGTTGACGGCAAGGTCGAGATCCTGCCGATGATGTATCTGGCGCTCTCCTACGATCACCGTCTCATCGACGGACGCGAATCGGTAGGCTTCCTGGTCTCCGTCAAGGAGCTGCTGGAAGACCCGACCCGTCTGTTGCTGGACGTCTAAGCCTGTGGCACCCGGGCAAGGGGTTTGCGCCCCGAGCAGGATGTGCTGCTGGACGTTTGAGTAATACCCGAGCGATTGAAAGATAACGAGGGGCCGCCCAGGCCCCCATTCACAGGGGATTGAGAAACACCAGCCCCGGACGGAAATACCTACAACACGGATAGAGCATCTATGAATCTGCATGAATATCAGGCAAAACAGCTGTTTGCCGAGTATGGCCTGCCGGTCTCCGAAGGTTATGCCTGTGCTACCCCACAAGAAGCAGCCGAAGCGGCCGACAAGATTGGCGGCAATACCTGGGTCGTCAAATGCCAGGTACACGCCGGTGGCCGCGGTAAAGCGGGCGGCGTGAAAGTGGCCAAGAGCAAGGATGAGATCCGTGCCTTCGCCCAGAACTGGCTGGGCAAGAATCTGGTGACCTACCAGACCGACGCCAACGGCCAGCCGGTCACCAAGATCCTGGTGGAATCTTGCACCGACATCGCCAAAGAGCTCTACCTGGGCGCCGTAGTTGACCGTGGTTCGCGCCGCGTGGTCTTCATGGCCTCAACCGAAGGTGGCGTGGATATCGAGAAGATCGCCCACGAAACCCCCCATCTGATCCACAAGGCGGCCATCGATCCGCTGGTGGGTCCGCAGGCTTATCAGGCCCGCGAACTGGCTTTCAAACTGGGTCTGGTCGGCGATCAGATCAAACAGTTCACCAAGATCTTCATGGGTCTGGGTCAGATGTTCCTCGACTGCGACTTCGCGCTGCTGGAGATCAACCCGCTGGTGATCACCGCGCAGGGCAACCTGCACTGCCTGGACGGCAAGATCAACATCGATGCCAACGCCCTCTATCGTCAGCCCAAGCTGCGCGAGATGCACGACCCATCACAGGATGACCCCCGCGAAGCGCACGCCGCCCAGTGGGAGCTGAACTATGTGGCCCTCGATGGCAACATCGGCTGCATGGTCAACGGCGCGGGTCTGGCCATGGGCACCATGGACATCGTCAACCTGCACGGCGGCAAGCCGGCCAACTTCCTTGACGTCGGCGGCGGCGCCACCAAGGAGCGGGTGACCGAGGCGTTCAAGATCATCCTCTCCGACAGCAACGTCAAAGCGGTGCTGGTCAACATCTTTGGCGGCATCGTGCGCTGCGACATGATCGCGGAAGGCATTATCGGTGCGGTCAAGGAAGTGGGGGTCAAGGTGCCCGTCGTGGTCCGTCTGGAAGGCAACAACGCCGAGCTGGGTGGTATCAAGCTGGCCGAGAGCGGCCTCAACATCATTGCGGCCAAGAGTCTGACCGATGCCGCGCAGCAAGTCGTCAAAGCAGCGGAGGCCAACTGATGAGCGTACTGATCAACAAGGACACCCGAGTCATCTGCCAGGGCTTTACCGGCGGTCAGGGTACTTTCCACTCCGAGCAGGCGCTCTCCTACGGCACCCAGCTGGTGGGCGGCGTCTCCCCCGGCAAGGGCGGCACCACCCATCTGGGCCTGCCGGTGTTCAACACTGTCCGTGACGCGGTCGAAGCGACCGGCGCCACCGCCTCCGTCATCTATGTTCCGGCGCCGTTCTGCAAGGATGCCATCCTGGAAGCGATCGATGCGGGCATCAAGCTGATTGTCACCATCACCGAAGGCATCCCGACGCTGGATATGCTGGACGTCAAAGTGAAGCTGCAAGAGACCGGCGTGCGGATGATCGGCCCGAACTGCCCGGGTGTGATCACCCCGGGTGAGTGCAAGATCGGCATCATGCCGGGCCACATTCACAAGCCGGGCAAGGTGGGCATCGTCTCCCGCTCCGGCACCCTGACCTACGAAGCTGTCAAGCAGACCACTGACGAGGGCTTTGGCCAGTCCACCTGCGTCGGTATCGGTGGCGACCCCATCCCGGGCTCCAACTTTATCGACATTCTGGAGATGTTCCAGAACGACCCGCAGACCGAAGCGATCGTGATGATCGGCGAGATCGGCGGCAACGCCGAGGAAGACGCGGCCGCCTATATCAAGGCCCACGTCACCAAGCCGGTGGTCTCCTATATCGCCGGTGTTACTGCCCCTCCCGGCAAGCGGATGGGCCACGCTGGCGCCATCATCTCCGGTGGCAAGGGTACTGCCGCCGAGAAGTTTGCCGCGCTGGAAGATGCTGGCGTGAAAACCGTCCGCTCCCTGGCCGATATCGGCAAGGCCTTGCGCGAAGTAACCGGCTGGTAATTCCTGTTAGCCCGTTATCTCTAATAAAAGTGCCGCCCGATGGGCGGCTTTTTTTATGGGTTTTAAAGTGGTTTGATTTAATCAATCATCGCGATTCAGGCGCTAAACGAATTTTATTACAGGAGACCAGAAACAGTGTGGATACTAAAATAGTCTGCGATTTGAACTTGTCAGATTGATTTGTTCCTTTACCCATTGCATCGAGTGACCTGTTTGTGGGTAATGCTAAAAGTCATGCAAGGATGTCAGTGAGATAACGTAGTGTCAGGAGGACATAATGATTTCACGTATTTTGGGAATTGGCTGCCTTACCAGTATCTGCTTGCCAACAGCATGGGCGGCGGATTGCCCGAACAGGCAACCGGGGCAGCATCTAGAGTTTCTTGGGCGTTCGGCTGACAATTCGGTATCACTATGGCTTTCAAGTCCAGGTTCCGGGGGTAATTTTCGCCTCTCTGCTCCCGGGGTATCTGAAATCGATAGCTGGAATGCAAACCGCGCGTCGTTGCACTTGAGTGTCTCACCTGTAGTACTTGATGACCTTAACGGGACTCACAAACTGGATCTCCTCAATGCAGATGGTTCTTTCAACTGCTTCCTCGATTCGAGAAACCAGAACAATCCGGTATTTCCAAATATTCCCCCGATCGATGGGGGAGACAGTAACGGTGGCACTGGTGGCGGAACCGGCGGTGGGGATGGCGGCAATGGTGGCACTGGTGGCGGAACCGGCGGTGGGGATGGCGGCAATGGTGGCACTGGTGGCGGAACTGGCGGTGGGGATGGCAGCAATGGTGGTAGTGGTGGTGGCACCGGTGGTGGGAGTGACCCGATCCGCAATATTGTGACCAGTATCAGTGCAGATGCCTTGATGGGCTATTTGAGCGGCTCCCTCAGTATTTCAGATCGTGTCGTTGTCGGGCTTGACCAATTTGAAGTTATTGCCGGTCAAAAGGGGTTGTGGCAGGTATGGACTGATGTACGCCATACCGGAGTCTCCGATGATCGTAGCGAGATAGACACATCCGGACATGCCAACAGCTTTTTGATCGGTATACACAGATCCCTTGGTAAAGACGGGCTGGGCGGTATTGCATTTGCCAATAGCAAAACCTCTCTTGGCACGTTTGGCAGTTCGGTACGAAATGAGGGGGACAGTTTCTTTGTTGGGCCATATGGCGGCTATAGGCTAGATACGCACTGGCTGCTGGATGGCTGGGCTGCATGGGGACGAACTGATAACGATACCGAACTCGACGTACTTAAAGGGAGTTTCAAGACAACGACCGGGTTGATCTCAGCCAACCTGACCGGTGGCTACGACGTTGGTGAATATCTGCTGCGGCCCAAGCTTGCCCTCTTTTACAGTCACAATAAATCCGATGCGTTTGATTACACAGGCTCATTGCCTTATGCAAACCAGATTTATAACGTGACATTGCGGGTTAATGAAAACTCTTTTGAATATGCCACCAGTGAAGCATCAGGGGATATCAGTCGTATTTTCACCACAACCGATGGTGTTCAAATTATACCGGCCCTGCGTCTTGGGGTTCGTTATGATATTGAGCGTCCCAATGATGGTCAGATCCTGAATGAAAATCTGACAATGGAAAGTACGACCCCGTGGAGTGGATCTGCACGGATTGCACTGGCGGTAGCTCCTCAGCGTCATCAGCGTTTTGAAGTTATTACCGGTTATTACAGTATCGGGCGTCAGGACCTTGACCTCTGGGATATTAGATTTAACGCCGCTGTGAATTTTTAATTAGAGTTGTAACAATGTGCTGACCTTCGGGTCAGCACATTGTTATGGATGATTGCCGATGAAGATGTTGATAGCTCATCCACGATGAGGTCGCCTGAGAGGCCAAGCGTTAGAGCCTGGTGCAATATCAAGGTCAAGTGAAATAACTTATTTATCCGCCTTGCCTGCCGCATCGGCAAGTTTGGCCAGCTGTTTGTCATACCAGGCCACTGGGCGGTTCTCATCTTCCGCCCGCTCCTTGCGCCGGATGGCGTTGCGTACCGCCATGGCGCCCAGCCAGCGAAACGGCTCTGGCGGGAAATAGCCACGCGGGCCGCTTACCAGGGCGCAGTTACGCCACGGCTTGTCTTCCTCCCGCACCTCGTCTCTCACCAGGGCCGCCAGTACTTGACCGCCCATCCAGCTTTGTGCCAATCCGTTGCCAGAGTAGCCGAGGCCATAGACGATATTGGGCTGCCCTCGCCAGTGGCCGAAGAAGGGGAGGCCATCTACCGAGCGGTCGGAGGCGCCGCACCAGCTGGCGGCGATGGGCACCTCTTTGAGCGCTGGAAAGAAGCGGCGCAGGGTGCGGGTGAGGGGGGCAAGATAACGGCTAGGGGCATCGAACTCGGCCAGATGGCGGTTGGCAAAGGCGAAGGTGTTGCCCCCTTTGCCCAGCATCAGCCGTCCTTGCGCTGTGGAGCGGTAGTAATGCACAAAGGTGCGGCCATCCACCACGGAGCGGCCGTGCTCAAGCTGCTGGGCGGCCAGTGCATCCGGCGCGGGGTCGGTTATCACCATATCGGAGGAGACCAGCACTATGCTGCGGCGAAACTCGCGAAAGTGCTGCACCATGGCGCTGTTGAGGGCCAATACCACCTTGCGGGCACGCACCTCGCCCTGTGGCGTTTGCACCCGCGCAGGCTGGCCCGCCTCAAGGCGCCGCATGGGGGAGTGCTCATAGACCTCGACCCCCAGTTCCCGCGCTACCCGCAGCAGGCCGCGCACCAGCAGTGCCGGTTGCACCGAGCCCGCGTGGGGGCTGTAGAGCCCCTCCAGATGAACGTGGGAGCCGCTCTGGCTCGCCAGTTCACCCTCTTCAATCGTCTGCCACTGGTTAAGGTCTGCGCGTTTGAGTTCCTGCAATACCGGCTCCATCAGGCCGCGCTGGGCCTCGCTGGTGGCGGTGTAGCAAGTGCCCTCGACCCTCAGCTGTGCCTCAATATTGTGCTGTTCGCAGAAGTGGGCGATCTCGTGTACCGCCTGCTCGGATCTTTGTACCAGCCAGGCGGCCTGCTCTGCGCCAAAGAGACGCTTTAAGGTCAAATACTTGGCTGACCAGGTGAGCAAACAGCCGCCGTTGCGCCCGGAGGCGCCGCTGCCGCAGCGATCTTTCTCCAGCACTATGACGTGCAGGTGGGGCTCGGCCTGTTTAAGGGCGATGGCGCTCCACAGCCCGGTAAAGCCGCCACCGACGATGCAGACATCGACCTCGTGGTTGCCGTGAAGTGGCGTGGGGGGCGCGGGTTGTTCGGCGGCGAGTGCTTCGGCCAGCCAGAAGGGGAGAGTGGACATGATGACTCCTCGATAAGGTTATTGGTGGCGCCAACGCTGGGTGCGATCCAGCAGGGCGCGGCTCAAAAAGAGCTGGAGCAGCTTGACGGTGGCGGCGGCCAGCAGGATCAGGGTGGCCATGGCGGCGGCCGCGGCGGTATCGCCGGAATCCTCCATATTGAGCACGGCGATGGAGGCGAGCACGCTGTCGCTCGAATAGAGGAAGATCACCGCCGAGGTGGTGGTCATGGCGTTGACGAACAGATAGATAAAGATCTCCAAGAGCGCTGGCAGGGAGGCGGGCAGGGTGACCCGCCAGAACGCCTTCCAGAGCGGAATGCGCAATGAGATGGCCACCAGCTCCAGCTCCTTGGGCAGTTGCTTGAGGCTGGTCAGCGCCGTCATATGGCCCACGGTGTAGTAGTGGATGACGCAGGAGAGCACCATCAGCGGCAGGGTGCCGTATAGGCTGCCAAAGAGCGGATTGCCGTTGAAAAAGAAGATGTAACCCAGCCCCAGCACCATGCCGGGCACCGCCAGCGACAGCATGGCAAGCAGATGCAGCAGCTGGCGCAGCGGCGCAAAGTGGCGCCCCTTCTCCTGCGCCCAGGCCAGCACCATCACCAGCACGGTGCCGATAAGCGCGGTATAGAGGCCCAGCTGCAAGGTGTTGGTAAAGGGCTGCCAGCCGTAGACGCTGTTGCTGTCAAAGGCGTAGTGATCCAGCGTCAGCCCGAGGTTGTAGGGCCAGAATTGTACCAGGGAGCCGTAAACCGCCATCCCCACCAGCGCCAGAAACAGCAGGGCCCAGAGCGAGCACCAGCCGAGCGCCAGCAGATCCCGCAGCCGATGGGGTTTGGGTTGATAGGGCACCGCCTTGGTGCTGCTCTGCTCCTGCATCTTGCTGCGTACCCTGTGCTCCAGCGCAAAGCTCAAGAGTGCCGGCAGCAGCAGGGTGACGCTGGCAACGGCGCCCAGCGAGAAGTTCTGCATCCCGATCACCTGCCGGTAGATATCGGTAGCCAGCACGCTGTACTGGCCGCCAATCACCTTGGCTACCCCGAAGTCGCAGATGGTGAGGGTGAAGACGGCGATAGCGGCGCTGAGCAGGCCATAACGGGCGGTAGGCAGGGTGACAGTGACAAAGGTGCGCCAGCCGCTGCTGCCCAGCACCCGGGAGGCTTCATAGAGGCGGGCGTCGCTCTGACCGAGCGCCGTGATAAGGATCATCAGGGCGTGAGGGAAGCACCAGAAGCCAAGACCGATGACGATGCCGATGGGGCCGTAGATGCTCTCGCCGCCGAGCAGCCCCTTGGCGATCCCCTGATTGCCAAACCAGTAGACCAGACTGATGGCGGGCAGCAGGGAGGGCATCAGGAGCGGGATCAAACCGATGAGGCGAAACAGGGGCTTGCCCGGCATGCAGGTGCGGGTGAGGGCATAGGCGTAGCCAAAGGCGATGGTCACCACCAGCGCGGTGATCAGCACCCCGAGCCAGAGGGTGTTGCCGATGGTACGCCCCAGATGAGGGGAGTCGAAATAGGCGCTGAAGTTGGCAAGGCCTATCCAGAGGCCGTTCTCATCCTGCAGACTTTTTTGCAGCATGGTGAGCAGTGGCAGCAACAGACCGCCGGTGAGCAGGGCGATGCCGAGCACCAGCAGGATCAGTTGCAGCAGCTGATCCCGGCTCCAGCCGCGACAAAGGCGCTGCCAGCGGCCGTCTTGCCGGGCTGTCGCGCGTGGCAACAGGGAGGAGGTCGCAAGGGGGGCTGTCATGGGCGATCTCCTTCAAACAGCTGCATCGCCCCGGCGGGCCAGTGCAGCGAGCAGCGCATGCCGCTGCGCCAGCCACCCTGTTCGTGGTGGGGCAGCTCGTGGGTCGGGCGCTCCACCAGAATTTGCTGCGGGCCCAGATAGGTGTCGGCGGTGCAGATAAGGCGTTGGGCAGCGCCGAGAAACTCCACCTGATCGATGGTTGCTTCAACGCCATGTTGCCCAAGAGACAGCTCGCTCGGCGCACTCAGGGTGATCGCCTCGGGGCGGATCGCCACCTGCAATTTGCTGCCGGCAGCGGCCCGGTTGGCAAGTGTTAGCGGTTGTTCGTTGAGGCGCACCTGATTGGGGCTCAGCACCAGGGTGTCGAGGAAGTTCATGGTACCGACAAAGCTTGCCACGAAGCGGCTGGCAGGCTGGTGGTAGATCTCCTGCGGGGTGCCCACCTGCACGATGCGGCCGCCCTCCATCACCACAATGCGATCGGCCATGGTCAGCGCCTCTTCCTGATCGTGGGTCACCATGATGGTGGTGATGCCAAGGCGCTGCTGCAGGGCGCGGATCTCGCTGCGAAGATGGGTGCGTACCAGCGCATCCAGCGCGCTGAGCGGTTCGTCCAGCAACAGCAGGCCGGGGGAGAGGGCCAAGGCCCGGGCCAGCGCTACCCGCTGCTGCTGGCCGCCGGAGATCTGGCTCGGGTATTTGTGGGACTGGGCAGTGAGATCCACCAGCCCCAGCCAGTGATCGACCCGCTCCTTGATGAGATCCCGCGCCAGCCCCTGATTCTCAAGGCCGAAGGCGATGTTCTGGGCCACCGTCAGGTTGGGGAAGAGAGCATAGGACTGAAACACGATGCCAAAATCGCGCTGCTGGGGCGGCAGGCGGGAGATATTGCGCCCCCCTTGCCAGATCTCGCCGTTGTCTGGCAGATCCAGTCCGGCGATGGCTCTGAGCAGGGTAGTTTTGCCGCAGCCGGAGGGGCCGAGAAAGCAGATAAACTCCCCCGGCTCAATGGTCAGAGAGATCCCTTTAAGGGCCTGAAAAGCACCGAACTGCTTGTTGAGATGTTGAATGTCCAGATAGGGCTGGGTCATGGTTCGACTCGCTACTGATTTGGTATATACCAGTTTGCGGGTGAAGTGTGACGGTCAGGTGATCGGGGGATGACAGCTTGATGACAGTCAGATGACATCGGGCTGTCAGCAAGTGGCTGGGCTCTGTGTGGATGGGCGAAGCGTCGCTAATTGAAGGCAATACAAACTCGGGAAGTTAAAACCAAAAAGCGAAGGCCAACAGCTGTTGGCCTTCGACTGCTGTTTATTGGCAGCGGTGTGTCTGGCGTGAACAAACCGCCGCCCTTCACGCTTACTGTTTGGCTTCGGTCTTGCCGTCGAAGCTGGCGCTCCACTGGGCCAGGATGGCGTTACGCTCGCGGGCTGCCCAGCTAAAGTCGTTGTCGATCATCTGGCCTTTGATATCCGCCGGATAGCCCGCTCTCGGTTGGGCTACATCGGGGATGGCGACCACTGCGAACGACTTGTTGTAGAGGGCGTTGGCCTGTTCGGTGGCGGCAAAGTCGAGCAGCTGTTTGGCGGCTTCCAGCTTGGGAGTGCCCTTGATGATGGCGGCGGCTTCCATATCCCAGCCCGAACCCTCTTTCGGGAACACCACCTCGATGGGGGCACCCTTGGCCTTGAGGCTGGTAGCCGGGAAGTCGAAGGAGATACCGATCACCGTCTCGCCGCTGGCGGCCAACTTGCAGGGGGCGGAGCCCGAGTGGGTGTAACGGTCGATGTTCTGGTGCAGGCCGTTCATAAATTGCCAGCCCTGCTGCTCGCCCATGGTCTGCAGCCAGCCCGCAACGCTCAGGTAACCGGTGCCGGAGGAGCTGGGGTTGGGCATGATCACCTTGCCCTTGTAGATGGGCTTGGTGAGGTCGGCCCAGCTGGTGGGGGCCGGGATCCCCTGTTTTTCCGCCTCTACCTTGTTGAAGCAGATGGCGCTGAAGAAGGCGTCCAGACCGATCCAGTGCGGCTCGGCCTTGCTGTCGCGAAAGCGGCTGTCGAGCTTATCCAGCCCTTTCGGTGCATAGGCATTGAGCATCTGCTGCTGATCGAGCTGCATCAGACTGGTAGCCGCCAGTCCCCATACCACATCCGCTTTGGGCTGCGCTTTTTCTGCCAACAATCGGGCGGTGACAACGCCGGTGGAGTCACGCACCCACTTGATGTTGATATCCGGATGCTGGCGTTCGAACGCGGTTTTCAGCTCGTTGAGCTGCTCCGGTTCGAAGGCGGTGTAGACGGTGAGATCGGTCGCGGCCAGTGCCGGGGCGGTCATGGCAGCCAGCACGGCGGCGGCCAGCAGGTGGGTTCCCTGTTTCATCCTCTTCTCCAGTTAAATTGGTTTGGTATAAACCAGATTGGTCGAGAGAGAGGCTAGGGGATCTTTATGACGTGACCGTGACAGCCCCGTGACGTTTTGCCGTTCCTGATTTATCCGTGACTAATCCTGGGTATCCACTTCGATCTCCAGGCTGTCGTGGCGCCAGTACTCCAGATCGAAGTCGAGCACCCGTCCGTGCTGATCGAAGTTGAGCCGCTCGAGGCGCAGGGCGGGCAGACCGGCGGTGGCCCCCAGCGCCTTGGCCACCTCGTCCGGCAGGGCGGTGGGGAAGAAACGTACCTGCATGCGGGCGTAGTGGAGATCGTAATGGGCCTGGTAGATCTCGGTCAGACTGCCGTTGAGATCCAGTGCCAGCAGGCCGGGCACCCGCTCTGGCAGGCAGTGGTTCTCGCAGTAGCAGATGGCGCGCCCGTTGGCGTAGCGCAGTCGCTTGAGCAAAAAGAGGCTGTCAAACGGCTTGAGCTGAAGCTGCGCCATCAACGCGGGCGGTACCGCCTGGCGGCTTTTCTCCAGCAGTTCGGTGCGCGGCTCACCCCCTTGCTCCCGCACTATCTGGTGAAAGTTGGAGGTGCGTCTGGGGTTCAAGCGAAAGCGCGGCGGGGTGACGAACCAGCCGCGGCGATCCTCCCGATAGATAAGGCCGTTCGCCTCCAGCTGCACCAGCGCCTCGCGGATGGTGACCCTTGTGGTGCCATAGAGTTCTCCCAGCAGCCGCTCGGAGGGGAGCTTGTCGTTGGGGGCCAGACCCCCCGCCAGGATCTGGTTGGCGAGGGCATCCTTGATCTGCAGATATTGCGGTTTGCTCATGAAAATCCCTGGTTATGCAATGAGTGTGCAATGAGTTGGGCAATGGGCTGGGCACAGGGCAGGTCATCTGCCCGGTCGTTACACGGCAACATCAACATGCGTTGGTAGATACCAGTATCGCCCCTGTTGTTCAGGCTTCCTAGATTATCGCGATCCCGGCGCTGAAAATGAATTTTTTGTTGCACGTAGCGCCACCCCTTTGACCTTGGCGGGGCAGTTACCCACAATGCGCTCATTCTGGTATATACCAAAAGGAGCGAAGTCATGACCCATATTCCTGCGGCCCCCGCCGCCGTCGATTACCTGCTGCTGACCCCGGGCCCCCTCTCGACCACCGCCACGGTGCGCGCCGCCATGCTGCAAGACAGCTGTACCTGGGATGCGGACTACAACCAGGGTGTGGTGGAGCCCATCCGCCGCGAGCTGGTGCGCCTCGCCACTGGCCCGGAATATCAAAGTGACTACAGCGCCGTGCTGCTGCAGGGAAGTGGCAGCTATGTGGTGGAGAGCGTGCTGGGCTCGGCGATAGGCGTCGATGAGTGTCTACTGATCATCAACAACGGCGCCTACGGTGCCCGCATGGGGGAGATGGCCCGCTGCCTTGGCCTGCGCCACCACGAGCTGGACTGTGGCGAGACCACCCGCCCGGAACCCGCTACCATCGAGGCGATGCTGGTGCGCCACCCCGAGATCACCCATCTGGCCATGGTGCACTGCGAGACCACCACCGGCATGCTCAACCCCCTTGAGGAGGTAGCTGAGCTCTGCCAGCGCCGCGGCATCCGCCTGATCGTCGATGCCATGAGCAGCTTTGGCGGTATCCCCATCGATATGGGGCGCCTTGGCATCGAGTTTCTCATCAGCTCGGCCAACAAGTGCATTCAGGGGGTTCCGGGCTTTGGCTTCGTCATCGCCCGTCGCGTGGCGCTCACGGCCTGCGCCGGTCGTGCCCGCTCGGTCTCCCTCGACCTGCATGCCCAGTGGCAGACCATGGAGCAGCAGGGGGGCAAGTGGCGCTTTACCTCGCCCACCCATACCGTGCTTGCCTTTGCCCAGGCCCTGCGCGAGCTGGACGAAGAGGGGGGCATTGAAGCCCGCCATCAGCGCTACAGTGAAAATCAGCGCACGCTGGTGGTGGGGATGGCTGCGCTTGGCTTTGCGCCGCTGCTGCCAGAACAGTGGCAATCTCCCATCATCACCGCCTTCTACTCTCCGACCCACCCTGACTACCGCTTCGCCGACTTCTACCAGCGGCTCAAGGCACAGGGTTTTGTTATCTACCCGGGCAAGGTCTCACAAGCCGATTGCTTCCGTATCGGCAATATCGGTGATGTGACCCCGGAGCGGGTGCGCGCTCTGCTCGCCGCCATGGCCAGCGCCTGCTACTGGCAAGGGGACGCGCGATGACCAGCATGCTGGCTCAGGGTCGTGATCTGCGTGGCCGCGATTTGCACGACCATAAGCTGCACGGCAGTGGCCGCGCCGACAGCGAAGGGGATATCAACCTTGGTGAGGGGCGGGCGCGCTGGTGGGCGGGCCAGAGCGAAGATGTACAGGCCGGATTGGCGGAGGATAGCCGCTACTTTCTCCATCAGGCCCTCTCCACCCCCTGTCTCGATCTGCTTGAACGCGCGCAGGGGAGCTGGCTGACCAGTGTATCGGGCAAGCGTTACCTCGATTTTCACGGCAACAGCGTTCATCAGCTGGGTCACGGTCACCCCAGGGTGGTGGCCGCGGTGCAGCAGCAACTCGCCGATCTGCCGTTTGCACCCCGCCGCTACACCCATCAGGTTGCCATCGACTGCGCCCGCACCCTGGCTGAACTGGCTCCCAGCGATCTCAACCGGGTGCTGTTCGCCCCCGGCGGCAGCGAGGTGGTGGGGATTGCTCTTAAGCTTGCCCGTTTCATCACCGGCAACAGCAAGGTGGTGTCCCTGTGGGATGCCTTTCACGGCGCCTCCCTCGATGCCATCTCGGTCGGTGGCGAGGCCTGTTTTCGCGCCGGTATGGGCCCCTTGATGGCCGGGGTGGAGCGCATCCCGCCTCCTACCC
Source organism: Aeromonas sp. R2-4 (assembly GCF_040908365.1). Classification (NCBI taxonomy): domain Bacteria; kingdom Pseudomonadati; phylum Pseudomonadota; class Gammaproteobacteria; order Aeromonadales; family Aeromonadaceae; genus Aeromonas; species Aeromonas sp. R2-4. The sequence continues at coordinate 42,983 of NZ_JBFODO010000004.1, read as the reverse complement.
GTTATCGCGGCGTCTGGTATCGCGGGGAGGGGGATGATCTGCACTACGCCGATTATCTGGAGTACGTCATCGAGAAGGAGGGAGGGATCGGCGCCTTTATCGCCGAACCCATCCGCAACACCGATGTGCAGGTGCCCTCGAAGGCCTACTGGCAGCGGGTGCGGGAGATCTGCGATCGCCACAAGGTGCTGTTGATCGTCGACGAGATCCCCAATGCCATGGGTCGCACCGGCCATTGGTTCAGCTTCGAGGAGTTCGGCATCGAGCCCGACATCATCTGTCTGGGCAAGGGGTTGGGGGGCGGGGTGATGCCGTTTGCCGCGCTCATCACCCGCGACCGTTTCAATCAGGCGGCAGCTATTTCGCTCGGTCACTACACCCACGAGAAGAGCCCCATCGGCTGCGCGGCGGCGCTCGCGACCATCGCTACCATCCGTGAAGAGGGATTGCTGGCAAAAGCGCAGGAGGATGGCCGCTTTATGGCGGCAGAGCTCGCGGCGCTTGCCGAGCGTCACCCGCTGATAGGACAAGTGCGCGGTATCGGCCTTCTGTGGGCGCTCGATCTGGTGGTCGATCACCAGAGTCGCACCCGCAACAGCCAGGCCGCCGAACGGCTGCTCTACCGCTGTCTGGAGCTGGGGCTCAGCTTCAAGGTCTCCCAAGGGAACGTCATCCAGCTCTCGCCACCGCTCAATATCGCCCGCGCCGATCTGGTGCGCGCCATCACCATTCTCGATCGCGCCCTTGGCGAGATCGCACTTTCACCGAAACAGGAACATCACCATGACTGACTTGCAGACTGCCATCGACCCGACCACCGACGTGGAGGCGCTGATCCTCGACTGGGCCGGCACCGTCGTCGATTTCGGCTCCTTCGCCCCCACCTCCATCTTCGTCGAGGCCTTCGCCCGCGCCTATGACTTTCCCGTGACCCTGGATGAGGCGCGCCAGCCCATGGGCCTTGGCAAGTGGGATCATATCGCCGCGCTGGGCCGTCTGCCTTCGGTGGATGCGCGCTGGCAGGCTCGCTTTAGCCACCCTATGAGCCACGCCGAGGTTGACCACATTTATCACACCTTTATGCCGCTGCAGATTGCCGCCGTGACCCGCTTTGCCGCCCCCATCCCCGGTGTGCTGCCGGTGCTGGATGCTTTGCGGGGGCAGGGAATGAAAATCGGCTCCTGCTCCGGTTACCCCCGTCCGGTGATGGAGGCGCTGGTACCTGCTGCGGCCGATCACGGCTACCGCCCGGATCACTGGGTCGCCACCGACGATCTCAAGGCTGGTGGTCGCCCCGGTCCCTGGATGGTGCTGGCCAACGTAATTGAGCTGGGAGTGAGCGCGGTGCATCGTTGCATCAAGGTGGATGACGCCGTGCCGGGTATCAGCGAAGGGTTGAACGCGGGCATGTGGACGGTGGGATTGTCGGTTTCCGGCAACGAATTTGGTGCCACTTGGGAAGAGTTTGCCGCCATGAGCGAGGCTGAGATCGCCGCCCGGCGCGCACCGGCCGAGGCCAAACTGCGGGCGGCGGGGGCGCACTATGTGATTGATACCCTTGCCGATATCGCCCCGGTTATCGCCGATATCAACCGTCGTCTGGCCGCTGGCGAGCGGCCGTAGGCCATTGGTGGGGTTTAACAAAAGCGCTTGGCTGGCTTTAGATACAACACGCCCCCATCCGGGGGCGTGTTGCATTTACAGGGGGAAGTTGTGCGCGGTCAGCGGATATCGACCCGCATCAGCGGAGAGGGGGTATTGTCGACAAAGTGGTGCCAGATATGGTCGTAGAGCGCCTTCTGGCCCGGGAAACTCACCAGCGCCTTGGCTTCGGCCAGGGAACACCAGCGATAGTCTGTGTGCTCGTCGTTGAGGGTCACCGCCTGATGGGGCGGGCAATAGACCACAAAGACCGGTACCACCTCTATCGTATTCAGGCTCGCCTCGTAAAACTGCTCCAGATACTGGCCGTTGTAGAGCTCGGTGACTCGGATACCCGTCTCTTCGCCAAACTCCCGAATAATGGTCTGCCAGCCGGTTTCACCTGCCTCCACCGTGCCTGCCACATGACACCAGAAGCCCCCCTTGACCCGTTTCATCACCAGCAATTTGGTTTCGCCATCGACAGTGGTAAGGGCAACGCCGGAGACGGCCTTGCAGCGAATGGGGATCATGATCTTCTCTCCGGATTTGGGCTCTGTGATAGCCACGAACAGTGTGAAGGCGTGTTAATTGAAATACGCCTCGGCGGGTAGGCCCATGACCTCTATTTCATTCAGGCCATTTTTGGCCAGATAGTTGGCCACCAGATTGAACCCCACCCAGTAACCGGCATATTTGGGAAATGGCCGGTTATCACGGCAGTAGAAAAAGTCTAAAAAGTTGAACTGCTTGCTGGATAGATGGGGCGTCATCTCTGCCAGGAGCGATTGCCAGTCATGGTGATGAGACTCCTTGAACAGCGAGGGGAGTGTGCCACCATTGAACCTCTGCTCAAAGTAGCAGGCCAGCCCTTCAAAAATCAGGTTTTCGGCCAGTGTTTCTGCTTCCACCTTGTTCTTCTTTTGCACGATATGGTGGACTTCGTGGGCCAGCACGGCAGGTAATTCGGTGATGATCACCTCTTTGATGTCGGGCCGTTCCAGATCAAGCTGGAGTTCTATTCGATACATGTTGATGGCCCAGCCACCGATACCCGAATCGGGAGCATCCCCCTCGGCAAAAGGGCTGAAGGTGACATCCAGTTGGGAGAGATCGAACAAGGCATTCAATTTGTGCGCCGTCTCGGCAAAAACGTGCCTAATGGTGTCATCGAGCCCATCGAATTTGCCCGAGTCGTTTAACAGGGTGAGTTGCATCCAGACATCCTTGTCTATTGAAAGAGAGTGCTGAGCCACTTGCGTGGTCGCGGCGCCATATCACCACGATTACCCTCCTTCAATCAAGGTGTTACCCGCCCATTATGCTTGCCGTCTGGATCGCCTCAATCAGCGCGGCCCGGTTGATGCGAGGGCGCTCGCCATCGAGCAGTTGCTGCCACAGCGCAATGGCCTGGCTGTAGCGGCCATGCAGAAAGTGATCGGAGGCGAGCAGCATCAGGGCGCTCACTTCCCCCGCATCTTGCTTGAGGGCGCTCTCCAGCAGGCGTGTTGCCTCGGGAGTCAGCTGCTGGCCCGCCTGATAGTAGAGCACAGTGGCTTGGGCGGCTTGAGTCGCCGCGCTGGCCCCCCCCTCCAGCAGAGCGAGACGCTGGTAGGCGAGCAGGGCGTTGTCATATTCGCCCCGATAGAGATAGAGCTGGCCGAGCGCCGTCCAGCTGTCGAGATCGGCGGGGTTGCGCTGAAGTTTCTGATGCAGACTCCCCAGCTCCTTGTCCTGCAGATCCCGCGGGCTCAACCCCGCCAGCGGATCGGGACGGGATGCATAATCCTGCCATGCCTGATAGCGGCCGGTGCACAGATACACAGCGGCAACAGCCGCGATGGCCAAGAGGCCAAGCAGCAACAAGGCCAGCCCTTGCCGGTTATTGCGGCCGCGATTGTCACGCTGGCTGGCCAGTTGCGCGCGCAGGGTCAGCTCAGCCGCCGGGATAGCGCTGGCCAGGCGGGCGGCAACTAGCTCCTGGTAGAGTGGTTGGTCAGGGGAGAGACCTGTCTGCTCCCCATGCATGATCAGCCAATTCAATTCGCTGCGGGGATCGGCCGCAGGTTGATGAATGGATTCAATCATTGCTCTAACGACAGGGATGGCTTGTACCTTTGTGCGTGTCAGGCGGCGAAACAGGGTCAACAGCGCCAGCCCCAACAGCAGCAGGGGGCCGCCCCACAGCAGCGCCGTGCTGCTCTTGAAGGGGGGATCGTAGCGGACGAAATCACCGAAGCGCTCCGTCATGCGGGCGATCACCTGCTCATCAGACTGTCCCTCGTCCACCCAGCGGTAGACCTCTAGCCGCAGATCCCGGGCGATGGGGGAGTTGGACTCTACCAGATTCTGGTTCTGGCACTGGGGGCAGCGCAGGGCGCGGGCCAGCTCTTGCGCCCGATTTTGCAGCTCGGGGTGGCGAAACTGATAGGTATCGACCCCGCTGGAATATGCAGTTGCACTCAGCAGCATGCCGAGAGCCAGCAGGGCGCGGGCAAGAGAACGGCACATCATGGCTGTGTCTCCCGAGCTGATGTTGCAATAGATGGCGCAATTGCGTGTGCCGTTGTAGCAGCCTTTATCTGCGCATCCGCTCGCGCCTGGTCGAGCAGGGGGGCAAACTGGCGTTGCCAGATCTCCCGGGTGAGCAGGCCGGTATGACGGGTCAGCAGGGTGCCGTCGCCGGCGAAGAGATAGGTCTCCGGCGTGCCGTAGACGCCGAGCTCAAGGGCCAGTTTGCCGTCGGGGTCGGCCAGCACGGCGCGATAGGGGTTGCCCGCCTGGATAAGCCAGGCGCGGGCCGCATCCCCCTTGTCCCGGTAGTTGAGGCCGTAGAGGGGGACTGTGCCCGCGAGCTCGCTGAGCAGCGGATGCTCGGCGCGGCAGTTGGCGCACCAGCTGGCCCAGACGTTAAGCACAAAGGGCTCACCTTTGAGGCTGGCGGTCTGGATCCGACTCCCATCCAGCAGATTGTCGCTCTGCCACGCAGGCAGGGTACGTCCGAGCGTTGCTTCATCCTGACTGTAGGGATTGTTGCCAAGGCCGAGCCAGAGCAGGACGCCGAGTCCCAGAGTGAGCACAAGCGGCACGAACAGGCGCAGACGGGCATTCATAAGGACTCCTGCTCAAGCCGAGGGCAGGGGGCGGTAGCTGGCGCAGGATGGCTAGCCAGCAGCGGTCGGCGGGCGAGCAGACGCAGGGTGCCGCCTGCCATCATCAACAGGCCGCCGAGCCAGATCCAGCGCACCAGCGGCTTGTAGTGCAGCCGCATGGCATAGGCGCCGGGCCCCATTTTCTCACCCAGCACCACGTAGAGATCGCCGAGCATTCCCCACGCGATGCCCGGTTCGTTCATGTTCATGGTGCGCACGCTGTAGTGGCGCCGCTCCGGCGTCAGCCGCGCCACCTCTTTACCGTCCTTATGCACGCTAAGCGTGATCCGCTCGGCGGTGTAGTTGGGGCCGATCACCGGTTCGCGCCCCTCATAACGAAACTCGAAGGCGCCGAGTGGGTAGGGCTGGTTAGCACCAAGCACTGTGCCCCCCTCCTGACTGTGGTGACTCACCTGCGCGATGCCTAGGGCACACACCGCCACCCCGAGGTGGGCCAGCAAGCTGCCAAACCGATTGAGGGTGAACTCGCGCAGCGACGTCGGTTGCAAGAGCGGGAGCAACAGGCTGGCTATCAGCCAGAGGCTCACCATATTGGCGAGAAGGCCAATCCAGCTACCGGAAACCGATCCCTGTTCCAGATAGGCAAGACTAATGAGCCCGCCGCCAAGCAGGCCAAACAGCGGCGGCAACAAAGCGTTTAGTCGGGAATGTGCCGCAAGCTGCTGCCAGCGCAGGCGCGGCAGCTGGGTCATCAGCCCCATCAGGCAGAGGGCCAGCGGCACGAAGATGGTATTGAAATAGGGGGCGCCCACCGACAGCGAGCCCAGATGGAGCGACTGGAACACCATGGGGTAGAAGGTGCCGAGCAGCACGCTGGCGCAGGCCACGCAGAGCAGCAGGATAGCGGCGCCGAGCAGCCCCTCCTTTGACAGCAAGCCAAAGCGGGCATAGGGGGCGCGAATGTCCGCCCGCAGGGCAAACAGGGTGAGGGCGCAGGTTAACAGCAGCCCGAGCAGCAGCAACAGGGTGAGCCCCCGGTTGGGATCCACTGCAAAGGCGTGCACCGAGGTGAGCACTCCGGAGCGCACCACGAAGGTGCCGAGCAGGCTCAAGGCAAAGGTAAAGATGGAGAGCAGCAGCACGGCGTGGCCGTAAGCGCCGCGCTTCTCGCAGACAATCAGGGCGTGCAGCAGGGCGGTGCCGAGCAGCCAGGGTAAGAGGGAGGCATTTTCTACCGGATCCCAGAACCACCAGCCGCCCCAGCCGAGCTCGTAGTAGGCCCACCAGGAGCCCAGCACGATGCCGGCGGTGAGAAACACCCAGGAGCCGAGCGCCCAGGGGCGACTCCAGTGGGCCACGGCACCATCCAGCCTGCCCGAATGGAGCGCCGCCATGGCGAAGGCGAAGTTGACCGCAAAGCCGACATAACCGAGATAGAGCAGGGGTGGATGGATGATAAGGCCGATATCCTGCAGCATGGGGTTGAGGTCGCGCCCCTCCAGCGGCCCCGGGAACTGGCGGTCAAACGGGCTGGAGAAGATCAGGGTATAGAGGCCGAACAGCCCGACGATCAGCCCTATGATAGCCAATACCCGGGTTGTAATAAGCGGATCTACCCGCTTGGAGCAAAGGGCCACCAGCGCGCCCCACAGGGACAGTGCAAAGACGAAAAAGAGCATGGAGCCCTCATGGCCGCCCCAGACGGCCGCCAGCTTGAAGCCCAGGGGCAGGGCGCTGTTGGCGTGCTGGGCCACATAGCTGACGGTGAAATCATCTTGACCAAAGCAGCTGGCGAGCAGCAGCAGGGAGGCCAATAGCAGGACGGCATTGATCAGCGCCAGCGGCGCTGCGCTGCGCAGCAGAGTCGGGGAGGCGAGCCGTAATCCCAGCCAAGGCAGTGTGCCCTGCAGCAAGGAGAGTGCCGCCGCCAGCAACAGTGAGAGATAGCCGAGCTCCGCCAGCACATAACCTCCGGTTCAATCTTTGATCTCATTCATGTCATGACACACACACCGCGTCGTCTCCCTTTGGCGGAGAACATTGCAAAGCAACGGGTGTGGCATCACCAGAAATTCATTGGGCCAGCAACAAACCAGCGCCAGTCACCCGAAGGGCGGCTGGCGCTTATCCCCAGTTTCAATAACCGGTTCACGATCCGTTGTGAGAGGTCGGAAGCTCGTTAAAGAGCAGCGCAGGAACCGGAGTGTATGTGAATACATGAGGATTCCGAGCAGCACATGAGCCTTGATCACGGCCTTGCAACAGGAGCGTGAACCGGTTTTTAAACTACCGTCATCTGGCCGGCGTAGAGTACGAAGTAGCGCAGCAGCAGGATCCCCACCAGGGTCAAGCTGCAGACCAGCACCAGATGGCCGTTTCGCTCCCGCAGGGGCGCCGGAGTCAGCAGGGCCAGCAGCTGGGGCAGCAGCATGCCGATCCCCACCACCCCGAGCCAGAACACCTGAGCCCAGAAACCGCTGCCGATGGCCGCCCACATCGCCACCTCTTTCTGGCCGCCACCGAAGTAGAGGCCGGTAAAGAAGCAGACCAGCAGCAGCACCTCCACCGCCAGCACGGGTCGCTCGAAGCGATGCACGAAGCTCACCCCATGGCTGTGGTGGTTCTCCTTGAAGAGCGTCACTGCCAGCAAGATGGTGGAGGCGATGCCGGAGCTGATGCCCGAGACCAGAAACAGCACCGGCAATACCGGGTTGTTCAGGAGCGGATAGGTCTTGAGCGCCGACAGCAGAAAGCCGGTGTAGGCCCCCAACAGCACGGCGAGCAGCAGCAACAGCGGCGCCAGCAGCTGTTCGAAGCGGGCGAGCCAGCCAATCAGCCCATCCACAAAGGCGAACTTCTCTTGCAGCAGGTGACGACGCAATGTCTCAATCTCGGCGCGAAACACTACCGCCAGCCAGGCGAACAGCACCGCCATATAGAGCTGAAACAGCATGACCCCCATCGACATCACGGAGTCGAACTGGTAGTGGAACATCAGCTTCCAGAAGGTCCAGGGGCGGGCCAGATGGAAGATAAGGATGAGCAGCCCCAATATCACGCTTACTGGCGCCAGAATGGCGGTCGCCTTGATGATGCCGCTCTCGCTGCCTGCCCCCTTGCGGCGCAGCAGCACCGAGAGGGTGGTGGCCCCGGCGGAGATGCCGAGCAGAAAGAGATAGATAGCGATGGGCCAGTCCCAGACAAGGGAAGGGAAGTGAAATGCGTCATGCAACATGATCCATTCCTCCCTCTGTTACTGCGGTAGATGGCGATCGGACAAATTCCCAGACAAGGGAAGGGAAGTGAAATGCCGCTTGCATGGTCATGACGTTATCTCCCCTTTGGGCACGCGGTACATCTTGGGCGAGGTGCCGAGTGCCTGCTTGTAGCGATAGGTGGTCTCCTTCACCAGCCGTTGGGCAATGGGGCTGTCCGGGTCATCCAGATTGCCGAACACCAGCGCCTTGGTGGGGCAGGATTCCACGCAGGCCGGCTCCTTGCCCGCCGCCAGGTTGGTCTTGCGGCAAAAGTCGCATTTGTCCGCCACTCGGGTGACCGGGTTGATAAAGCGCACCTGATAGGGGCAGGCGGCGAGGCAATACATGCAGCCGACGCAGAGATCCGGGTCCACATCGACGATGCCATCCTCCTTGCGAATATGGGAGGCGCCGGTCGGGCAGACATGCACGCAGGGGGCGTTGTCGCAGTGCTGGCACGATTTGCGAAAAAAGTGGTACTCGGCGTCGGGAAATTCACCGACCGGGCCTGAGCGGATGATCTCGAGACGCGAGACCCCTTCCGGCACTTTGTTGACCTCCCGGCAGGCATCCATGCAGGCGGTGCAGCCGATGCAGGCCGTCTCATCGTGGATCATGCCATAGCGTATCCCGTCGATGGTCTGGCTGTGGGCGAGGGGGGTGGCAAGGGAGCGGGTGTTGGCACGAGCAGTCCCCGTCATCATGATAAGGGCCCCCGCGCCCATGCCCGCCATAAAGTCACGGCGAGAGCAGCTCATGATGCCTCCTTGCCGGTAGCCGGTTTGGACTGCTCCTGCCGGGTCTTGCTGGCCTTATGCTGCTTGCTGTGGCAGTCGACGCAGAGCTTGATGCGGGATTTTTCCGGGATCCCCACCATGGGCTCTTTGGCCGGATGCAACTGGTGGCAGCTGGTGCAGGTGAGCTTGGTGGTGTGCACGTCGTGGGCCCAGAGCGCCTCGCGAAGCACTTTGGGCTCGTGGCAGCTCATGCAGACTCCATTCTGCTCGCTGATGGGATAAAGCTTGATGCTCTCTTTATCCTTCAGGCTGTGGCTGAAGCGCATCACATCCTTGACCCCTTCCCGATGCTGAGGGGAGGGCTGACCGTGGCAGTTGGTGCAGGTGACAGGTGCCAGGTTGTTGGGATTGGTCGCCTGACCATGCTTGCCGTGCATCCCCTCGCTCTGCTCCTTGTGACAGTCGGTGCAGGCCTTGTCGGGATTGCGTAAAAATTCCACCTCATGTGTAGCTGGAACAGGGGCTGCTGCCGGCTCGGCCGCCTGACCCTGCAGGCTGGTGAGCAGCATGGCTGCCATCAGCATCAGTCGTAAGAAATCCATCGTTAAATCACCCATAGGAAGCCTCCATCCGCTGCGGGCCCGACTTGGCGCCGGACCCGCAGGCGCCGTTACTGTGCCAGCCGTCCGGCCGCTTTGGCCTCGGCATCCCAGGCGGGGACCGTGGTCTTGAGGAACTGGGCCTTGTCGCTGTTGAACTGCTTCATATCCATGCCAAGGGCGGCTTGCGCTTTCTCCTTGGTGGAGATGTCGGGGATGGCGATTTCGTGGCTGATCCCCTTACTGGCCAACAGGCGTGCCAGCTTGGTGCGGGCGTCAGCGGCTTTATCCAGCGCGCTGCCAAGTACCTTGAGGGCCACTTCGGGGGCGTGCATCTGCACCCCGTGGGAGGCGATGGCGTAGTCCCAGCGCCACTGGGCGTGACGGATGTTCTGCAGAATATCCTTCATCTCTGCCTCGGTGGCGCCGGCATCCCAGGCCGCCTTGGCTTCAAAGTGGGCGTGTACCAGCTGCTTCTCGACCTTCAGCTTGGTCTCGATCACCGCCTCTTTGCGCTGTTTGACGATCCCTTGCAGCATCTCCTTGCTCTGGGTGTGGCAGTTGCGGCAGGTCTGCTCGAAGCGATCGAAGGGGTTCCCCACTTTGTGATCGGTGTAGACCTTGCCCTGCTCGTTCTGCACCTTGGGCATGTGACAATCGACACAGGCGACGTTGTTCTGGCCGTGAATGCCGGCGCGCCAGGTTTCGTACTCGGGGTGCTGGGCTTTGAGCATGGGGGTTTTGGAGAGGGCATGAGTCCAGTCGGCAAAGCCGATTTCATCGTAATAGGCCTCCATCTGCTCCACTGTGGTGCCCTTGTCCCAGGGGAATTTGACCGCCTTGGTGGGGCCGCTGAAGTAGTACTCCACGTGGCACTGGCCGCACACCTGGGACTGCTGATCAAAGCGCCCCTGCTCCTTGAACGGCTTGCCGATGGCGGTCATGGCCCGATCGGCATAGGGACGGGAGAGGTGCAGGGCAGGTTTGCCCTCCTTGAACTCCTTCGAGGCGGTATCGTGGCAGTCGGCGCAGCCGATGGTGTTGACTACTTCCGGCCCACCTTTTGCCCACATCCCCTTGAAGTAGCCATCCTCACCCTTCTCGTCGATGACGCGGGCCACATCCGGGCCTTTGCAGCTCCAGCAGGCCATGGGCAGCGGGCCATCTTCGGCTGTCTTGGGGGCGCCGGTACGCAGGGTTTCGCGCACATCGGTCAGGGCATAGAAGTGACCGCGCGGCTTGTTGTAATCCTTGGCGAAGGGGTAACCGCCCCACAGCACCACCATATTGGGATCTTCCGCCAACGCATCGGTGCGCTCCTTGCTTTCGCTGGTGGCTTGCCAGCTGGTGAACTGATCAGCGTGATCCTTGGCGAACAGCTTGCTGCGCGCTTCTATCTTGCCCTTGGTGGTTGCGTCATCAGCCAGTGCCCAGCCGCTGGTGCCAAGCCAGCTGGTCAGCAGCAGGGCGGCGAGGCCCAGTTTGATATGCCTGTGTTGTGAACCCACGTTTATCACTCCCAGATAAATGTTTTGGTCTCGTCTGACCCGTTCCATCTTGGTGTGGATCTTCCCCCCGTCGGGCGGGGTGGGCAGACATTCGCTTGCGGGTGAATAAAACCGCGCAATATATGATTGCTCGAGGGTTACCCTAACAAATAGGTAAATTTAATGATGATTTATCGGAGGGAGAGTTGTGCCAGATCAATTGGTGAACAGGATTGATCGCTGAAATGAGATCTGGATTAAATTTTATGGAAACTCAACTTGTTGTTAACTGCAGAGCATTCGATGGCAGGCGTTTGATCGATACAGTTACGTACTGGCAATTTTTGCTGCTGACCTGGATTGCTGCCGTATTGTTCATACATTCTGGCAATGTCATATGCTAATAATTGACTAAATATGCAAATTTGCGGTGTTGTGGTGTGATCTTTTGACCTTCGGATTATGATCCATTTATTGAGGCTGCAGTGGATTTATCGTCAAACGACAGAAATGGTCACATGGAGTCTGATAGACCTGTTAATAAAGGTGATGGAATTGGGTTCATCCAAATCTCATTTCATTTAAAAAGGCCTGTTAGATGCTCAATCTTGTAAGTTATGGCCATTTTATGGCAATCATTGTCGAAAATAGCGAAAAGACCCACTTAGTCTGGTGCGGTATGATTATTGAACAGACAAGTACCCTGTAGGTACTGATGTTGGTGGTTAAGGTTTTGCTGGAGGTTGTATGGCAGAGTTGCAAATTGAAAAGTCCACGGTGATCACCCAACTCGAGGGCTCCGTGTTTGTCATCAGTGCAGATGGATCTGTCATACGAGCAAAGGTGGGGATGGCATTGCAGCCGGGGGATCGCCTGCAAGCTGCCCAAGATGGCCACTTTCAACTAGCCGAGCCGGGCAGTGATCCTGCTGGTGAGCAAGATATGGCCGCCAAACCTGAGCCCGCGACGCCTGCTGCTGATGGACAACCGACCGATCCGGAACTGGCCTCGTTGCAAGAGGCGATCCGTCAGGGTATTGACCCGACCGAATTGTTCCAGGAGACCGCCGCCGGTAACGCATCCGCCGCGGGTAATATCGGTGGTGTAGCCGGTTCCAGCTCGGGTGGATTTGTGGTGGTCGATCGTACCAACGATTCCACCCTGGCCGAGGCCGGTTTTGATACCGATTATGCTGTGCAACCGGTGGGCGATGAGCTGCTGTTTTCCGAAGAGCGCGATTTCTTTGCCGCCATCACCATCACCGAGCCCCAAACCAGCGACAACATTATCAACGCCGATGAAGCGGCTGGCGTCATCATTCGTGGTGTGGTGGATGATGTGGAGGTAGGCCAGCCGGTCACTGTGACCCTTATCGATCAGGCGGGAAATTCACTGACGGTGACGACTGTGGTGCTGCCCGGCCTGGTGTGGGAAGCCAATTTTGGCGATGTGACCGGCAAGCTGGTGGATGGCCCGTTGCAGATTGTGGCCAACACCCAGGATCAGGCGGGCAACAATGCCAGCGACACCGGACAGACTCTGCTTGATACCATCACCACCATTACCCTCGATCTCACCGATGAGAGCGACACCGGCGCCAGCCAGACCGATGATCTGACCCGCGACAATACCCCGCTGCTGCAAGGGAAGGGGGAGCCCGGCGCCACCGTCACCCTGAGCCTTGGCGGCAGCGTGCTCACCGTCCTGACGGTGGATGCCGCCGGTAACTGGCAATATCAGCTGCCGCAGACCCTGGCCGATGGCCAGTACCAGTTTCAGGTCAATTCCGTGGATATTGCCGGCAACCGCGCCAGCGATACCCTTGTTATCAATGTCGATACCCAGGCCTTTATCGATATCGATGATCTCGATACCACTGCCCTGTTTGGCAACAGCAGCGCCACCCTGAGCGGTTCCACCAGCAATGTGGAAGCGGGTCAGAGTGTCACCATCACACTGGTCGACAGCAATGGCCAGCCGCTGTTGACCACCTCGGCACTGGTGGGGGCCGATGGCCGCTGGCAGGTATCAGGTCTTGATCTCTCCGGTATCAATCAATCCTTTGAAGTGCGTGCCAGTGTCACCGATCTGGCGGGCAACAGCGCCAGCGATGGGGCACCGCTGATCGGTCAGAGTGAGACCCTGACGCTCTCCGAAGCCGGATTGGCCGATGGCCCGATCACCGCGACCGGCAGCCTCAATACCGGTGCCGGTCAGGATGGCAATCTGCAAGTCCAGTTCGCCGCCGATCAGAGTGCCTTGGAAGGGCTGGGGCTTGTCAGCCATGGCGCGCCTCTTGGCTACACCATCAACGGTCAGACCCTGACCGCCAGTGCCGGTGGGGCGACAGTCTTCACCCTGACCCTCAACAATGACGGCAGCTACCGCATCGTCTGGAGTCAGAGCCTGGATCACGGTCAGGACGTGTTGCGCCTGCCGTTCAATCTCGAATATCGAGACAGCGACGGCGATCTGGTGAAGGCGCCGCTGGTGATCAATCTGGTGGACAGCAATCCGCCCAGCTTTGAGATCCCGGCCATTCCTCTGACCGAAGATGCCTTTACCAACGGTGCCGCCGTGGTGGGCGAGAGCAGCTTTGTGGTCAAACACACCGCCGATCCTCTGCTGGTGGATTCGCTGGTGTTCAGTAATCAGAACAGTACCCTGACTACCCTCAACGGCTCGGGTCTTGCCAGCGATGGTCATCCTCTGACCTTTGAATTTGCCGATGATCGCACCTTGGTGGGTTACTACCTGAATGGCAGTGGTCAACGGGTAGAGGTGCTGCGTGCCGAATTGAATGCGCAGCAGCAGGGCAGCGATCTGGCTGGGCGGGTAGTGGTCACCCTCACCGGCCCGCTCGATCATCAGGGCAGCGATACGCTTTCCCTCGGTTTGCAGGTGAGCGCCAACGAGATCGATGGCGACAGCACCAGCGCCAACCTGACCCTGACCGTCAATGATGGCAGTGATCCCGCATTGGGCATCGACAAGGGCGTCTCGCTGCAAGAGGGGGGCAACCAGAGCATCGATGGCCAGCTGCCGGTGACGGAGGGGTGCGATCGTCTGGTTTCCCTCAACTTTGAGGCCAGCCAACCGGCACTGGATGGGCTCACCAGCCAGGGCAAAGCGACGACTTACGAGGTTAAGGACAACCAGCTGCTCGTCAAGGATTGGCAGGGCAAGACGATCCTCACTGTTACCATCGGGCTGGATGGCAAATACAGCGTCTCCCTGACCGGGGTGTTTGACGAGCCGGAAGCGACCAACAGCCTCAACCTTGGTCTGAAGGTACAGGGCTCAGATTTTGACGGCGACAAGAGCAATCTCGGCACCCTCAATATCACCATTACCGATGGTGCCTTGCCGCAGGTTAATCCAGTCTCCCTCACGCTCACCGAAGATAGCAACTGGCAGCAGGGCCAGACCCTTGATGGCGATCTGACTATCACTGCAGGCAGCGATCCGCTGGTCAGCATCACCTTCGATGCCAATCAGCCGGGGCTGCAAGGGTTCACTTCGGGCAAGCAGGCCGTGACCATCACGGTTGCCGACCATCTTATCGAGGGGCGTACCCCAGATGGCAAACTGGTGTTTGAGCTGACCCTCGGCAACGATGGCAAATACAGCTTTACCCTCCATCAACCGCTGGATCAGGGCAGTGCCGACAGCCTGCTCAAGGCGGGCTTTACCCTGCTCGACAGCGATGGTGACAAGGTATCCTCCACCATTACCGTGGCGGTGGGTGATGGTGCCAATCCGACCATCTCCGCCGTGACCGGCGCCACCATCACCGAGATGGCACAAGGGGAGGCTGCCGCGGTCAGCACCATGAGTTTCTCGGTCGCGCACGGCAGCGATGCCCTTGACCCCAACTCCCTCGGCTTTGATATCGCCGCTATTCAGAGCACCCTGACCGGACTCACCAGCCACGGCAACCCGGTTACTTTCACCGTTGATCCCGCAACCGGCCAGCTGGTCGGAACCGCCGGTGGCCAGGTGGTGCTGCGCGCCGAGCTGAGCCTGGTCGATAACAACGGTAACTGGAGCGTCACCGCCAAGGTTACCCTGAGCGGCGAGCTGGATCACAAGGGGAGTGAATCCCTCAACCTGCCGCTGGCTGTCACCCTGGCCGACAAGGATGGCGATCGCATCGGTACCACGCTGCCGCTCACCATTGCGGACGGCAAGGCGCCGAGCTTTATTCCGGGCACCGGTGTAACCCTGGATGAGGGGGGCCTCACCGGCAGCAACAGCTTGAGTCAAACTGGTCACTTCGATGTGCAAGCCGGGTCGGATCGGGTGGGCGAGGTGGCCTTTGCCTATGCCAGTGAACAGCCTGCGCTGACCGCATTGGGTAAACCGGTGCAGTACGAGCTGGTGGATGGTGACCCGCTGATCCCGGGCAGCCAGCTGCTCAAGGGTTATGTGATGGTGGATGGCCAGCGGGTCGAGGTGTTCGAGGTCAAGCTGATTGGCAGCCTCGATCAGGCGGGCAAGAACGGGTTTGACTATCAGGTCACCCTCTATCAGGGGCTTCATCAGGGCGGCAACGCCGTGACCGAGCTGCCCATCAAGGTGATCGTCAACGACTACGACAAGGCGGGCGGTAACAACGACAGTACCAGCGGCACCCTCAATATCCAGATTGGGGAAGGGGAGAAACCGACCCTCACCCTGACCGATGTAACCCTCAATGAAGGGCGCTTCGATGGCGCCAATTCTGCCACTGATGACCAGCAGACGAGCGGCAAAATCACCATCAAGGCTGACTCGGATCCGGTGACCGATGTGCGACTGACCCTCTCCGGTCAGGTTATGGATGCCAGCGGCAAGCCCATCACCCATAACGGCGAAACCCTGACCTGGAAAGCGGTTGGCACGGATGGTCACACCTTCCAGGCGGTGACCAGTGGTGGTCTGGTTGTGATGACGGTCTCCATCCCCACAGTGCCCGCCACCATCGCCGCTCACACCAGCGCAGAGATCGGTTATCAGGTAACGGTGCATACCAACCTGGATCACGGTGCAGACAACAAGCTGGAGCTGAATCTGCCGGTCGAAGTCACCGACAGCGACGGCAGCAAAAATCAGGGAACCGCTACCATCACGGTGAGTGATAGTGCAGAGCCTGTGCTCGGTCTCGATAAAGGCGTCGCCCTGCAAGAAGGTGGCAACCAGAGCATCGATGGCCAGCTGCCGGTGACGGTGGGCAGCGATCGTCTGGTCTCCCTCAACTTTGAGGCGAGCCAACCGGCGCTGGCGGGGCTCACCAGCCAGGGCAAGGCGACGACTTACGAGGTTCAGGACAACCAGCTGATCGTCAAGGATTGGCAGGGCAAGGCAATCCTCACCGTTACCATCGGACTGGATGGCAAATACAGCGTCTCCCTGACCGGGGTGTTTGACGAACCGGAAGCGACCAACAGCCTTAACATAGGCCTGAAGGTACAGGGCTCAGATTTTGACGGTGACAAGAGCAACCTCGGCACCCTCAATATCACCATCACCGACGGTGCCTTGCCGCAGGTTAATCCTGTCTCCCTCACGCTCACCGAAGATAGCAACTGGCAGCAGGGCCAGACCCTTAACGGCGATCTGACTATCACGGCGGGCAGCGATCCGCTGGCCAGCATCACCTTCGACGCCAATCAGCCGGGGCTGCAAGGGTTCACCTCGGGCAAGCAGGCCGTGACCATCGCGGTGGCCGATCATCGTATCGAGGGACGTACCCCAGATGGCAAGCTGGTGTTTGAGCTGACCCTCGGTAACGATGGCAAATACAGCTTTACCCTCCATCAACCGCTGGATCAGGGCAGTGCCGACAGCCTCCTCAAGGCAGGCTTTACCCTGCTCGACAGCGATGGTGACAAGGTCTCCTCAACCATCACTGTGGCGGTGGGAGATGGTGCCAATCCGACCATCTCCGCCGTGACCGGCACCACCATCACCGAGATGGCACAAGGGGAGGCTGCCGCGGTCAGTTCCATGAGTTTCTCGGTCGCGCACGGCAGTGATGCCCTTGACCCTAACTCTCTTGGTTTTGATATCGCCGCAATCCAGAGCACCCTGACCGGATTGACCAGTCATGGCAACCCGGTCACTTTTGCCGTCGATCCCGCAACCGGCCAGCTGGTCGGAACCGCCGGTGGCCAGGTGGTGCTGCGCGCCGAGCTGAGCCTGGTCGATAACAATGGCAACTGGAGCGTCACCGCCAAGGTCACCCTGGGCGGCGAGCTGGATCACAAGGGGAGTGAATCCCTCAACCTGCCGCTTGCCGTCACCCTGGCCGATAAGGATGGCGATCGCATTGGTACCACGCTGCCGCTCACCATCGTGGATGGCAAGGCACCGAGCTTTATCCCGGGTGCTGGTGTGACCCTGGATGAGGGGAACCTCACCGGCAGCAACAGCCTGAGCCAAACCGGTCACTTCGATGTACAAGCCGGGTCGGATCGGGTGGTGGAGGTGGCCTTTGCCGATGGCAGCCAGCAACCGGCGCTCACAGCCCTCGGCCAGCCCGTCAAATACGAGCTGGTTGATGGGGACCCCGCCATCCCCGGTAGCCAGCTGATCAAGGGCTATGTGATGGTGGATGGCCAGCGGGTCGAGGTGTTCGAGGTCAAGCTGGTTGGCAGCCTCGATCAGGCGGGCAAAAACGGGTTTGACTATCAGGTGACCCTCTATCAGGGGATCCATCAGGGTGCCAACGCCGTGACCGAGCTGCCCATCAAGGTGATCGTTAACGACTACGACAAGGCGGGCGGTAACAACGATAGCACCAGCGGTACCCTTAATATCCAGATTGGTGAAGGAGATAAACCGACCCTCACTCTGACAGGTGTAACCCTCAGCGAAGGGCGTTTCGATGGCTCCAACTCGGCGGTGGATGACCAACAGGCTAGCGGCAAAATAATCATCAAAGCTGACTCGGATCCGGTGACCGATGTGCGACTGACCCTCTCCGGTCAGGTTATGGATGCCAGCGGCAAGCCCATTACCCACAATGGCGAAGTATTGACCTGGAAAGCGGTTGGCACGGATGGTCACACCTTCCAGGCAGTGACCAGCTCTGGTCTGGTGGTGATGACGGTGTCCATCCCCACTGTGCCAGCCAGCATTGCCGCTCATACCACTGCAACCATCGACTATCAGGTAACGGTGCATACCAACTTGGATCACGGTGCAGACAACAAGCTGGAGCTGACCCTTTCGGTCGAAGTCACCGATAGTGATGGCAGCAAAAATCAGGGAACCGCCACTGTCACGGTGACTGATGGCATCAACCCGATCATATCCGCCATTGAATCGGTTCGGGTCGAGGAGTCTGATCTCGATGCAGTGAACGGTCAGCATCCGGGGACCACACCTGCAGGGAGTGGAGAAACCGATAGTGGCAAGGTGACCATCACAGCCGGTTCGGATCGGGTTGCCTCCCTTGAGCTGGATGTGGCTGCATTCAATCAGGCCAATCACCTCACATCGGGTGGCAAAGCGGTTACGCTGGCTGCACACAGCACCGGCTGGTATCTGGCTACGGCCGAGGGGGGCAAACCCGTTTTCTGGGTCCACCTCGATGTTAACGGCAGTTACAGCGTCCATCTGGTTGGACAGCTTGATCACGGTGCACAGGGCAAGGATGAGTTGACCATCGAAGTGCCGCTGTTTGTCACCGATCATGATGGCGATCGTAGTCCGAACGTCAGCGTGAGCGTGACGGTACAAGATGACATGCCTATCGGCACTGTGCTGGCTCATACCCTGAGCGAGGGGAGCAGTACCGTGACCGGCGATCTGCTGCCTACTGCCAATGAAGGTGCGGATGGTGCCCGTGTCGAGTCGATTACCATCAATGGCCAGACGTACGCCATCAATGGCTCTTTGATACAAGATGTGATGAGCCCCGATGGCAAGCAGGTGATGGGAACCCTGACCATCTCTGCCGACGGCTCCTACTCCTTCAATCCTGCGGCCGGTTTCAATCACGATGCAAGTCAGCTCAGTCAGGTGGTGACAGCCCATCTGGTCGATGGCGATGGCGATCGTGCAGACAGCACACTGACTCTCAATCTGCAGGATGAAGCGGTGCGCTTTACCGTTAGCGCAGCCATTGGTAACGAAGATCAGGGGGCGCAAGACCCGAGGCTGGGTATCCCTATCAACATGCAGCTCGATATTGGCGATTTCGATCGCGGTGAGCATGTGGACCAGCTCCTGATTCAGGCGCCCACCAATGCCCATGGCACCTTCTATTACAACGGGGTTGCCCTCACCACCACGGCTGATGGCAAGTGGTTTATCGTGCCGCCAGCGGCCATGGTGACCAGTGATAATGTTCACTACACCACTCAGGGGGTGACCTTTGTGCCTTCAAGCAACTGGTCGAGCTGGAACAATGGCGGTCAGCCGCTGCACTTTCAGGTGCAACTGCAGGTCGGTGTCACCGAAGGGGCGGCACCTGCGGCCGTAACGGGGGATCTGGCTGTGACGGTGCGCGGTGTGGCCGACAAGCCGTTGTGGGATACAGCCAACACCACTCGCCACTATGACACCAATGAAGACAGCACGGGTATCAAGCTGGACGTCAAGGCGAGCCTGACTGATACCGACAGCTCCGAGACGTTGACCTATCAGATCAAGCTGGAAGCGGGCAAGGGAACCCTGATGCTCAACGGAGTCGAGCTCAAGCCAAATAGCAATGGCATCTACACCGTTTCGGCCGGCAACATCAACAAGGTGACTGTGGTTCCCGGCAAGGATTTCAGTGGTGACATCAAGCTGTCGGTGACGCCGATCAGCACCGAGAAGAACCCGATCGCTCAGGGTCAGGGTACGGCGCAGGGAGACAAAATTGATCTGGTGATCAACGTCAATCCGGTGGCAGATGACGCCAAGCTCACCGTGCGTGACATTCAGGGCAAGGAAGACACCCTGCTCGATCTGGGCAGCAAGATCGCCCTTGCTCATCTGGGTGACAAACTCGATGGCTCCGAGCAGATGTTTGTCCGCATCAGTGGTCTGCCTGACGGTGCAACCTTGTTGCTGGGTGGTTCCGCCGTTGCACAGAACATAGCCGGTTACTATGAGGTTCCTTTTGATCGGATTGGCGAACTCAAGCTGCAACCGCCGAAAAACAGCAACGTCGATTTCGACCTGACCATCAAGGGGGTGGTGAAAGACACGGCGACCTTGACCGATGCCAACGGCCAGACCCATACCGTGGTGAACGAAAAGGAGACCGGCTCCCAGACCCTTCATGTGGATCTGGTGGGGGTGGTGGATCAGCCTCACTTCGA
Organism: Aeromonas sp. R2-4; assembly: GCF_040908365.1. Classification (NCBI taxonomy): domain Bacteria; kingdom Pseudomonadati; phylum Pseudomonadota; class Gammaproteobacteria; order Aeromonadales; family Aeromonadaceae; genus Aeromonas; species Aeromonas sp. R2-4. Next base: position 22,853 of record NZ_JBFODO010000004.1, on the reverse strand, counting down.
GCTTGGCAATACCGGCTGGGAGGCCGAAGGGACAGGCTATGCCATCACAGTGGGCGAGGATGGACGGGCACCGCTCAACTTTACCCTCACCTCGGGCGAGTGGGTCGATACCCCGAACGATACTTCCGAGAGCCTCAACGTGGTGCTGCAAGGGCTGCCGGAAGGTGCTCGGGTCTTTGATGCCAATGGCAAGGAGCTGACCCTCACCTTTGCCGGACTCGACGCCCATGGCAAGCCGACCTATCAGGTCGATGTCTCCGATTTTGGCAACCTGCTTATTCAGCCGCCCCATAACAGCACGGCGGATTTGAACCTGATCGCCAAGGTGGTGGTGACCGAGAACGATGGCGACCACAAGAGCTTCGATGTGCCGCTGCATATCAAGGTGGAACCGGAGATCGATGCCACCGACTACAGCAAAACCAGCCATGGCCTGGAAGATCAGTTTACCGTGCTGGACTGGCATCCGACCCTTACTGACGGCGCCGAGAAGGTGACGGCACTGAGTCTCTCCGGGGTGGAGGATGGCTACCAGATCTGGCTGCGAGTCGGCGGTGTCGAGAGCCAGCTGACCGTGGTCAGTGGCAAGGTCACCCTGACTGCCGCCCAGCTCGACAGCCTGCTCAACGGGGGGCAACTGCTGGTGAAGGCGCCGGAGGATAGCGATCGGGATACCAATATCCAGAGCCATGTTACCGTGACCCAGCATGATGTGGATTCGGGCGCGGTGGCCGAGAAGGTGATCGATGGCAATCTGCATGTCGATATCCAGGCCGTGGTGGAGCCCGATGGCGTGCTGACCCAGAGCGGTGGAGCTCTCGTGGGGCAGAGTGGTGCTGATATAGACCTGGCTGGACGCTTCGTCTTTACCGACCTCGATCCCTCGAGCGTGGAGGAGATCGACTATCTGGTGATCAACCTGCCGGTGTTGAACGGTGGTGCAGGCGATCAGTTTGTGGTGGTTGGCGGCATCAACAACGGTAACGGCAGCTGGATCGTGCCGGCGGGCAATCTCGGCAGCTTCAAGCTGCATGCGCCGGACGGGTTTGTCGGCAAGGTCGAACCGATCCGCATCGATGCCATGGTTATCGACCGGGGCGATGATGGCGATGCCAGTAGCCATGTCAAAGTGAGCCTGGAAACCAGTGCCGAATTTGAAAACAAGCCAGTGACGCCCAAGACGCCGGCGGCGACTGTCGATATCGACGACAACGCCGTGCTGGTGGGCAAGGAGGATATCCGGGTTGATTTTGGTCAGCAGCTCAAAGGCGTGATCCATATCGGCGCCGCCGATCAGGCGAGCGACGAGGTGACCATTGTCCTCAAGGGGTTGCCAGCAGGCGTCACCATCAGCGGGGCCGAGTACAACATCTCGACCGGTGAGTACGTCATCAAGGTGCCGCCGTCACTGGCGGGCCTGGAGGGGTTGACCCTCGGCTTGCCACAGGACTTTGCCGGTTCGCTCAATATCGAGGTGAAGGTGGTGAATACCGATACCGCCAGTGGCGACATCAAGGTCGACAGCAGCACGGTACGGGTCGACGTGGCCCCCGTGGTCGATGTGAATGGTGGTCGTGGCGAGCATCCGGAACTGACTCTGACCGTTCAGGACACCAACCATGACGGACAGCCGGACAATCTGGAAGACACCCACATTCACCTCGACTTGTCGGTCAAACTGGCCGATATCAGCCCCTCCATCGCGGGCGGCGGCCTCGAAACCGTTGAGCGGGTCACCGTCACGGTGGATGCGAAATATGGCTACTTCCTCGATGGCAGTGGCAAGCCGGTTAACACCCTGGTGGTCAACGATGTGGCAGCACTCAAGGATTTGGTGTTTGTGCCCAAAGAGCACTTCAGCGGTCAGGTACCGCTCGACATCAAGGTCGATATCGTCGATACCGCGCTGGTCGGCGGCCAACAGGTGACTGACAGCGGCAGCTGGAGCGGACAGGTCGGCTTTGAGGTGAGACCGGTCAACGATCCGGCCCAGCTCTCGGTTCACAGCGTCACGGGGAGCGAAGATGGCACGGTCAACCTTGCCGGATTTGGCGCAACCCTTATCGACAATGATGGCTCGGAGCAGATCGTCGCGCTACAGATAAAAGGGGTACCGGATGGCTTCACCCTGTCGGCTCCGGCGGTCAACAATGGTGGCGGCGTCTGGCAGGTACCCGTGGGGACCGATTTCTCCAAGCTGACCCTGATCCCGCCAGCTGATTTCAGCGGCACTGTGGAGCTGTCGCTGAGCGCCTTTACCTTGGACAAGGGGCTCACCATTCCGCTCGAAACCAGTGGCAGCTTTACCGTCACCGTCAATCCGGTGGGGGATGCCCTTATCGCTGACATTCAGGGTCAGGCGAGCGGTACCGAAGGGGATGTGATCACGCTGGATCTGGGGCTGGAGACCCGGGATAACCAGCCAACCGGCGGCAGTGCGGGTAATGTGCATGAGAACAAGCCCGAGCAGGTGCGGGTCACCATCGAAGGGGTGCCTGATGGCGCCGAGATCCGATTGCCAAATGGCGTGGCGGGGACGGTTGTTGAGCTGGGTGGCGGTCGTTGGCAGGTCACTACCGAGGGCGGCAAGCTGGGTGCAGTCGAGCTGGTGACCAATGATGCCAACGGTGCACTGGATCTCAAGATCACCGCCCAGAGCCTCGACAACGGCGCCCTTGGCCCCGAGGTCAATGGCACCATCCATGTGGATGTAAGCCCGGTCAACGATGCGCCAATCAACGTATTGCCAACGACCCCTCAGGTCGCGCAGGAAGATCAGCCTTTTGTCATCCACGGTTTGCAGGTGAAAGATGTGGATGCGGGCAACAGCCCCATCAAGATCACCCTGTCGGTGGAACATGGCACCCTGACGTTGCCTGCTGGCAGCGGCGTGACGGTAGTCGGCAACGGCACCGGTTCGCTGGTGCTGACCGGCACGCTGGCCGATCTCAATGCCTTGCTCTCTGGTGGGGTCACCTATCAGGGCAACAGTGATTTCTACGGCAATGACGCCCTGACCATGGTCACCAACGATCAGGGGAACACGGGTAGTGGCGGGGCACTCAGCGATACCGATGTGCTGCCCATCGAGGTGCAGCCGGTCAACGATGCGCCGGTCAATCAGCTGCCTGGCAGCATGACGGTGAAAGAGGATGGTTCTCTGTCGCTATCCGGTGTCAGCGTGAAGGATGTGGATGCAGGCAGTGCGCCTGTCTCCATGGTGCTGCGGGTCGAGCATGGTGTGCTGACCTTGCTGGGTGCAACCGGTGCCGTGATGGTGCAGGGAGCGGGTACCAGCGAGATCACTCTGGTGGGGTCGCTGGCTGATCTCAACCAGTTGCTGGCAAGCAACCTGCACTATGAACCGGCCAAAGATTTCTGGGGAGAGGATACCCTTACCGTCACTACCTCCGATCAGGGCAACACTGGTGCGGGCGGTTCTCTGAGCGACACCGATCAGGTGACCATCACTGTCACTCCCGAGCCGGATATGCCGGGTCTGACGGTGGATCAGCATGCGTTCCATGCCTTGCAGGGGGCCGTTATCCCCCTTGGCATCAACGCCAGCGTGGTCAATCCGGCAACCGATGAGCTCTCCATCCGCATCAGCGGCCTGAATGGGGCGCAGGTGCAGGATGAGCATGGTCAGAGCATCGGTCATGCCGATGGCAATGGCGACTGGCTGATCCCGGCCGATCACTCGGTTCCGCTCTACTTCAGCGGTTTTGGCGACGGTGACCATGTGCTGGGGATCAGTGCCGAGTCGAGAGTCGGCGGCTCAACCGTCAGCACGCCCCTTGAGACCATCACGGTGCACGGCCAGAGTGGTCATGAGCTGGTCGGTTCCGATCAGGGGGATTGGCTGTTTGGTTCCTCCGGCGATGACCGTCTATTGGGGGGGCATGGCAACGACATTCTCACCGGCGGGGCTGGCAGCGATCTCTTCGTTTGGCAGCACGGGGACGAGGGGAGTCAGGGACAGCCCGCCATCGATACCATCACTGACTTCCATCCGGAGCAAGGGGACAAGATCGATCTGGCTGACATGCTGCAAGGGGTCACTGGCAATGGTGTCGATGATCTGCTCAAGCACCTCTCAGCCTCGGTGACCACGGGGAGCAATGGCCTGAGCGATGTGAATCTCTCGGTTTCCCCTGCGGGTGATGGCCAGATAACTCAGCAGATCACCCTGAAGGATGTGGACCTGACCAGCTGGAATCTCACCAGCACCTCGTCCCACGATATCCTGCAGAGCATGCTGGAAGATCAACATAGCCTGATCATCCAGCACCCCTGATAGCGTGTGTGAAGCGTAAAAAAGAAGAGCCGGCAATTGCCGGCTCTTTGTTTATCTCTGCGTGGATTGTTTTTATGCGGCCGCAAGGGCCGGGGATTCAGGCCAACGCCTGGGCCAGCAGGTGGATCGGATGTTCACAGCGGAAGCTGGTGCTCATCTCGATCTGCCATTTGCAGGTCTCGCAGTCGGTGATCACCAGATCGGGGGAGAGGCGGTTGATTTGATCAAACAGCCCCTCGCCGATGGTCTGGCTGGTCTGGTAGTTCTCCGACTTGAAGCCGTAGGTGCCGGCGATGCCGCAGCACTGGGACTCCAGCACCGTCACCTTGACCCCGGGAATGGCGCGCAGCAATTCGAGGGTGTAGATGACGCCCCCCATCTTCTCCATGTGGCAGGGGGTGTGGTAGGCGATGTGCAGATTGAGCGGCTTCATCGCCGGTTTGTTGCCCTTGTAGAACTCGTTCCACAGGAAGCGGGTTACCAGCGAGATGCGATCCCGCACCTTGTGGTTGTCCTGCTCCAGCAGGTGGGGATATTCATCGCGCAGGGTAAAGCCGCAGGTGGAGGAGGTGGCCAGCAGCGGCATCTCGTTGCCCAGCAGGGAGTTCTCCATCTGCTTGATATTGAAGGCCGCCTGTTGCTTGGCCTTGTCCATGAAGCCGTTGGCAATCAGCGGTACGCCGCAGCACTTCTCCCGCTCAAGCAACTGCACACCGATGTTCATGGCGTTGAGCACCTGTACCAGCTCCTTGCCGAGTTGCGGGTGGTTGTAGTTGACGTAGCAGCCGTGGAAGTATGCGATCTGCCGCGCAAAGCGGGCCTGAGATTCTTTTTGCTTCTTGTACCAGCCGCGGAAGGTGCCCTGGGAGTATTTGGGCAGGTCGCGGTGGGAGGAGACCCCCAGCGCCTTGTCCAGCACCAGCTTCATCGGCTTGAGACCGGTGGTGAAGTTGACCACCGGAGCCATCAGGGTAGACATGCTGCCCATCAGATCGGTGTGGGAGAGCACGAACTCGCGGATCCCCGGTTTGAAGCCGCTGTACTGGTGTTTGGCCTTGGCGATGATGTCGCCGATGCGCACCCCGCTCGGGCAGGCTACTTCGCAGCGCTTGCAGTTGGTGCAGTGCTTGAGGGCGCTGTCAAAGAGCTCGGGGCTTTTGATGCGCAGCCGCTCCCCATCCGGGCCCGCCTGTTTCGGGCCGGGGTAGGCGGGGTTGGCCTTGGCCACCGGGCAGTAGGCGGTACAGACGGTGCATTTGATGCACTGATCGAAAGTTTGGTTGGCGTGATCCAGTAGCATGTCAGTTCTCCTCCCGGCGATGATGAAGACACGGGATATGGGACGTAGTAATCATTGGGCCGCGCCCAGAATATGGCCGGCAGCCTGCCAGCCGGTGGCAACGGCAACACCGGAGCCGGAACCTTCACGAATTGGGTCGTAATGGGCCAAGACACTGCCCGCGCCATAGAGGTTGGCGAGCGGCTTGCCACCGCGCAGCACTCTGAGCTTGTCGTCGGTCTTGACCCCGAAGCCCATGAAAGGGTGATGGTCAAACAGGCGGCGACCGGCCCAAGCGTCACGCTCCTCCAGACTCAGCACATCGGCATCGAAGATGGGCTCGCGAATGCCACGCAGACGGGATTCCAGCCCGCGGCTGAAGAAGCTGCCGGAGGCAAGCACGAAGTTGTCCGCCTCGAACAGCTGATCATCGCCATTCTGGGTATGTACGCCGACCACCCGGTCACCTTCGTAACGGGCGCCCAGCACCCGCTCGCTGGTGAGGAAGGTGCCGCCAAGGGCCATAAAGCGGCGCTTGAGCGCCTCCTGCATCCGCATACCTATCAGAGACGGCGGCATGGTGGCCACTTCCTTGATGGTGCAGCCGGTACGCTGCTCCAGCTCCGCCAGACGCGGGCCTACCAGCCCCAGCGAAAGGCAGGCGGGCAGCACGATATGGCGGCAGCCGGGTACACCGCTCTCCTGCACCATGCGGCTGATCTCGCGGGCCAGATCGGCCACCAGATGATGCTTGTCACACAGACGGGCGATATCGGCTGAGCGAAATTCGTGGGGATTGCGGCTGAATTCGGCCAGCTGGGGCAGGCGGATTTCGCCGGTCAGAATGCGGCAGTGGGCAAAGCGCGGATGGGTCGCCAGATTGGCTGCCGCCAGTGCCGGATGAAAGTCACGAAAGCCCTCGAGGGTGGCCAGCAGCAGTACATCCGGGATCGGCGCATCGGTGACGCAGGCACAAGTATCGGGGGAGAGCCAGGTGCGCTTGAGGGTACCGATGGGAGTCAGGCGCTGGTGATTGGTGTCGTGGCGCACCAGCGGCAATCCCTGCTCGGCGCAGTGGCGCTGCAGATCGGCCAGACTCGCTTCGATATTTTGCATTCCTACTTTGCTGTAGGGGTGATCCGGATGGGCAGCCATAAAGGCGGGCAGGGCGGCGCGGGGGTCTCCCTCGCTTTCGAGCAGATCGACCGAGCCGGAGGAGAAGTGCAGGGCACTCTGGCCGGAGGCCATCAGCAGGGTTTTCTGGCCCGCCTCTACCAGCCGCAGGGCTGCCGAGAGTCCCGCCATGCCACCGCCGATAACGATATTGTCAAACTTCATGACGGCTCTCCTTGTGAGTGGTCTCGCTGGTTGAGCCGCGTGGGGTATCGGCAACCAGCTGCGGCGCCGTCCACTCCCCCAGGCCAAACAGCCCTTCGTAGATCCAGTAGGTGAACTCGGCCTCGCGCAGGGCATCGCCCCACAGGACGGGGCGGGTTCCCTTGTAACGCTCCTCGAGGAACTGGCGCAGCATGACGCAGGCCTGACGACCGTCCGCCTTGCCATACTCCTGCATCAGGCCGGCAGCGCGGTAGGCACACAGCTCGCCCTGACAGGGCCCCATTCCCAGACGGGTGCGGCGGCGCAGATCGATGAGGTTGTCCACATCCAGCTCGCGCAGGGCGTATTCGATTTCACCCGCGGTGACCATTTCGCACTCGCAGATCAGGGCGTTGGCCTTGGGATTGTCACGGAAGAAGGCGATGACCCGCTCGCCGTGGCGGTATTGGGCTGAGCCTTCGACCGGCACCGAGAGACCGGGGGCGGAGACCTTTTCCGGATCCCGCGAGCCGGGCAGGCTCAGTTCGGCGGTCTGGCAGGGTTTGCTGTTACCGAGCTTCTTGGCCAGCAGGTCGGTGGCCCATTCGGCCATCAGGCGGTAGGTCATCAGCTTGCCGCCGGTGATGGTGTTGAAGCCCTTGAGACCGTCGCGCTCGGCGTGATCGAGCAGCACGATACCGCGGCTGATGTTGCGGCCGGTGTCGTCACCGTCCACCGCCACCAGCGGGCGCACCCCGGCGTAGGCGCGCAGCAGACGGGTTCGGGCCATGATGGGTGCGAGCTTGATCCCCTCGCGCAGCAGCACCTCTACCTCTTCGGGTTCGACGGTGAGCTGGTCAATCTTGTTGTAATCGATGCGACTGGAGGTGGTGCCGATGAGGGAGATGGTATCGCCCGGCACCAGAATGTCCGCATCCGCCGGTTTGCGGGCGCGGTTGAGCACCAACTGGTTGATCCGGTAATCCATGATTAGCAGGGAGCCTTTGGCCGGGAACATGCGGATGCCGAGATCGGCATATTCGCAAATTTGTTGGCCCCAGATGCCGGCGGCGTTGATCACCTCCTGACACTCCACCTCGAACGCTTCGCTGGTGCGGGTATTGATCGCCTTGACCCCGTGCACCCGATCCTGCGTGCGCAAGAGCCCCAGTACCTTGCAGTGTGTGAAAATGCGGGCGCCATGTTCTTTGGCGTCCAGCACGTTGGCGGCGGCGAGGCGGAACGGGTCGACCGTGCCGTCCGGCACATGGATGGCGCCGATCATCGCCGGGTTGGCGTTGGGCTCCATGCGCAGGGCTTCACGGGGATCGAGCTGGCGGGTTTCGATACCGGCCAGGGCGCAGGCATCCATAAAGGTGGTTTGGAAATTGATGTCATCTTCCGGCAGGGTGAGGAAGAGGCCGCCCGTGTCTTCGACACAGTGGCTGGCGATCCGCTTGAGGATGCGGTTTTCCTGGATGCATTCGCGGGCGGACTCCTGATCCGTCACCGCGTAGCGGGCACCGGAGTGGAGCAGGCCGTGGTTGCGACCGGTGGTGCCGGCGGCGATATCATCGCGCTCGAGCAGGATGCAGTCGATGCCGCGCAGTGCGCAATCGCGCATGATGCCGGCCCCTGTGGCACCGCCGCCTATGATGACGACTTGTGTAGTTATTCTTTTCATTGTTGCCCGTCTCATCTCTTCCAGATGAGGCCAGTGTGGCCTGCTTCTGAGTGGAAATGTTTGATATGGGCCAAATTTGCGTTCGTAAACGCTCATTTGCTCGCGCGTTAATGAGCATTATGTGACATTTGTCACGCTTGTTATCGCATCGGTTTGTGGGCTGCTGGCGAATAACAGGCACCAAAAAGGGGCATCGGATGCCCCTTGTCACTGTTTGACGAGTCTGGTGTGTGATGCGTCAGCCGCAGCACTTCTTGTGCTTTTTGCCGCTGCCACAGGGGCAGGGATCGTTGCGTCCTGCCTTGAGGGGGGCTGGATCCTGCTCTCCCTCGGTGTAGACCCAGCGCCCCTGATAACGCACGAAGCGAGAACGCTCATGGAGGCAGTGACGCTCATCCCCCTCCAGAAACCAGGCTTTGAACTCCACCATCCCGGTTTCATCCTCCGGACCGCCCTGGCTGGCGATGATCTCGAGACCATCCCAGCGGGTGTCGATGCGTGAAAGCTCTTCGGCGGTGAGGCTGCCAAGGTGGGCCGGGTGCCAGCTATGGACCAGATACTCTCCCAGACCGAGCACAAAAGCGCTGTAGCGCGAGCGCATCAGCTGTTCCGGGGTGTCAGCCACTGCGCCACTATGACGTGAGCCACAGCACAATTCGAGAGAAAGGGTTGAGCCGCAAGGACAAAGATTCATGATTTTCACGTTCTGGCCGATTTGTTTAAAGGAATTGTAACGAAAGCTGGGCTCGCCCTGCCAGCACCTATACTGATGAGTAAGCAAGGAATTCCAATAAAAACAGCTGCAAGGATGTGAAAGATGACGCTAAAGCAGAAAATCCTGTTACTGGGTGCAGTCCCCGTACTGTTGATGGCCCTAGTGGTCAATCTCAGTAACTACATGGTCTCCAAGAGTGATCTGGAGTCTGATCTGGTGGTGGCGAGGGAAAATGCCATCAAGGAGCGTAAAGCGCTGCTCAGCAGTTACATCATGATGGCCAAAACCGCCGTCGATGCCGTGTATTCCCTGCCGGATTCTCCGGAAAATCGTCAAAAGGTCAAAGAGTTGCTCAGGCCGCTGCGTTACAGCAGTGACGGCTACTTTTTTGTCTATGACTTCGAGGGCAACACCATACTGCTGCCGGTGCGTACCGAGCTGGAGGGGAAAAACCGCTGGAACGACAAGGATGCCAAGGGCAAGTTGCTGATCCAGGAGATCCTCAAGTCGGCCCGTCAGGGGGATGGTTTTACCGAATACTGGACGGCCAAGCCCTCCATCGGTCGCGATGCCCCCAAGCTGGCCTTTACTCTGGTGCTGGACAAATACCAGTGGGCCATTGGCACCGGTTTTTATATCGATGATATCGACAACGAGCTGGCGGCCCTGCGGGCAGAGCGCGAGAGCAATATGCATGCCTCGTTGCAGAGCAGTGTGCTGGTGATCCTGTTGATCCTCGGTATCACCCTGGCGGCGACCGTCATTGTGGGCAACCGGGTTACCAAGCCGTTGGCGGATGCGGTGCTGGCATTGAACGATATTGCCAACGGTGACGGGGATCTGACCCAGCGCCTCAAGGTGCAGAGTCAGGACGAGATTGGCCAGCTGGCCAGCGCTTTCAACCGCTTTGTCGAGCGGATCCAGTCGGTGGTGAGTCAGGTGGGCGAGACCAGCAACCACCTCTTCAGCGCGGTCGACAAGTTGCACCATCTGAGCGAGCACTATGACCATCAGATGCAGGGCCACAGTCGCGAGACCGACCAAGTGGTTACCGCAGTGACCGAGATGAGCTCCACCGCGCAGGAGGTGGCTGCCAGTGCCTCCAATGCCGCGACGGCAACCAGCGATGCGGCCCGTGAATCGGATGCCGCCCGAGGGGTGGTGAGCGGGGCCATCAACAGTATCAACCGGCTGGTGGGGGAGGTGCATACTGCCTCCGGCGTTATCGAACAATTGGCGCAAGAGACAGCCAAGATTGGCTCGGTGGTGGAGGTCATTCGCGGCATTGCCGAGCAGACCAACCTGCTGGCGCTGAACGCTGCCATCGAGGCGGCCCGCGCCGGTGAGCAGGGGCGGGGCTTTGCGGTGGTGGCGGACGAAGTGCGTTCGCTGGCTGGTCGTACCCAGCAGAGCACCAAGGAGATCAACGAGATGCTGCAACGTCTGCAGGGCGGGGTGAAGCAGGCGGTGGAGGTGATGCAGGCGAGCGAGGATCGCAGCCAGGAGACGGTGCAGGAGGCGAGCCATATCGCCAGCTCCCTCGACAGCATGGTGATGGCGGTCAGTACCATCAACGACATGAACATCCAGATCGCCACCGCCGCCGAGGAGCAGCACGCGGTATCGGAGGAGATCAACAAGAACCTGGTGGCCATTCAGCAGATTGTTAGCGAGCTGACCAGCGCGGCGGTGGAGTCCAACAGTACCACCCGCGATCTGGCCAATACCGGCGACAAATTGCGCAAACTGGTGTCGCAATTCCGTTATTGATCTTGCAATGGTCCGTGACGGCAACCACAAGATGCGGCCTGACCCCCGGTTCAGGCCGCACTTTATTTGGGGATTGACCAATAATGTGTGAAAATTGCCAGCCTCTTTTTTTCAGCCTTTGCCCCATACCCTATGAATGAGATCGTGAAAGGTAGTATCGATTTGATCCGGCAGCTCAACTACGGCCTGGTCTATGCCAGCCTGGAAGAGCACAAGGAGCTGTCGCGCACCGATCTCTCCCGCCTGACCGGTCTCTCGCCAGCCAGTATCACCAAGATCACCCGGGAACTGCTCGATGGGGGTCTGGTGGTCACCTGTGGTGAAAGTTCGGTGGGGCGCGGCCGTCGTCAGACCTTGCTGCGCATTAACGAGCGCCGCTTCCAGTTTCTCTCCATGCGTCTTGGCCGTGGCTACGTGGATATGGCGCTGTTTGACTTCTCCGGTCGCTCGCTGGCTCGCCAGCGCCACCTCTTTACCGAGGAGGAGCGCGCCGATCTGCTGGGCAGTCTGGTACACGCCATCAAGGTGTTTTTGCCGAGAAAGTCCCTCAGTCTGGCCTGTATCGCCCTCTGTCTGCCGGGTCAGGTAGAGCGCCACTCCGGTATGGTCAAGCACTTCCCCTTCTACGATCTGCGCAACTGGCCCCTTGGCCCGACTCTGCAACAGGCGTTCTCGGTACCTGTGCTGGTGAGCGGTGACGTGCGCACCTGGATCCAGGCCGAGCGGGAGTGGGGTGCCGCCAAAAATTGTGCCGATGCGGTGCTGGTGTTTGTCCACAACGACATCGGGGTCGGCATGGTGGTCAATGGTCAGCTTATCGAGAGCGAGAATGCGCTGCTCGGAGATCTCAGCCACCTGCAGCTCGAGCCCTATGGCCAGCGCTGCTACTGCGGCGGTTTTGGCTGCGCCTGCACCCTGGTGACCAATCAGGCACTGGAGGCGCAATACCGGGATCTGCGCGAGCGGATGCAGGAGCACGACTTGCCCGAGAGCGTCACCATCCGCGAGCTGTGCGAGCTGGCGCTGGCAGGCAACAGCCTTTGTCAGGATATTCTCCATCAGGCGGCAGGTCGCCTCTCCAAGGTACTCTCCAATCTCATCTGCCTGCTCAATCCGGGCAAGCTGCTGTTGGGGGGGGAAATCACCCGTGCCGATCGGCTGCTGTTCCCCATGCTGCACCAGTCGCTGGCCAGCCAGTTGCCCGCCGAATATCTGGTGCGGCTGCAGATTGAATCCACCCACTTCTACGAAGATCCCACCAAGCCCACTTCGGTGCAGGTGCACAAGGCACTGCGCGATGGCAGCCTGTTGCTGGAGCTGCTGCGCAGCTGTCAGGAGTCGTAAGGCAATAGGAGTTGGCACTGTGTCTGGCGAAAGGGGCAGGGATTGCTGTTCCGCCAGCACGTAACTGGGTACAATCTTGCGCTTTTCCGGCAGCCCCCCTGTTATCGCGCCCTGTGGCGCCATGACATGTTGGCACCGCTGCCGTTCCTGTTTTGACTCCAGTTGTGAACCTAGATGAAGCCTGTTCCTGATCACGCCGTCAACCGCCTGCGGGCCTGGCGCAAGAGTATCTCTACCCGACCGTTTCTTGCCCGTGGCGGCACCCTGGCTCGCTGTCCGGCCTGTCAGCTGCGCGAGGATTGGTGTGCCTGCGAGTGGCGCCCCGAGCTCAAAGCGGAGGCCGGTTTCTGCCTGCTGATGTATGATAGCGAGCCGATGAAGCCCTCCAACACCGGTCGCCTGATCGCCGATGTGTTGCCGGATACCACCTGGGCGTTTCTCTGGTCACGTACCCAGCCCCATCCCGAGTTGCTGGCCCTGCTGGCCGATCCCGTCTGGCAGCCCTATGTGGTCTTTCCCGCTTGCGAGAAGGAGCCTGCCCGCCTGACCGGCGAGGTGACGCTGGCACCGGGTAAAAAACCGCTCTTTATCCTGCTCGACGGCACCTGGCCGGAGGCGCGCAAGATGTTCAACAAGAGCCCCTATCTCGACGGTTTTCCGGTGCTCGCCATCAAACCCGATACGCTCTCCACCTATGGTATGCGGGTGGCCAACTGCGAGGAGCACCTTTGCACCGCCGAAGTGGCGGCCTGTGTGCTGGAAGTGGCGGGGGAGCTCAAGGCGGGGCAGGCACTGCAGCACTGGTTCAATCTGTTCAGCAGCCGCTACATGGCCGGTCGGGTCAGCCGTTTCCCCGGTGCCGATGAGGAGCATCTCCGTGAGGCGCTGGCGGCCATCAAGGAAGCGAACGTCGCTTCAACGGCTTGCTAACTGGCCTTCTGAGGGGGGGCCAGGGGCATGGCCGCTCAAATTAATGAAAATCAGGAATCAATTGGCTGCCACTGTTTCGTTAGATTCATGGTCAGTGGCTCGCTAGGATAGCGGACAGCCTGTGCCCCCCCGCACAACGTCGTTTTGGTTATATCCGGTTGCTCGACCCTTCGGGCAACCCGCTCTCGTGAGGTCTATGGATGGAATTGGAACTGGTTACCCTGTTTGCCCTGTTCGGTGTGGCGCTTGTCGCCGGTTTTATCGATGCCATCGCCGGTGGCGGCGGTCTGCTGACGGTGCCGGCCCTGCTGGCTACCGGCATGCCGCCCGCGCTTGTGCTCGGCACCAACAAGCTGCAGAGCAGTTTCGGCTCCTTCTCTGCCACCTGGTTTTATGCCCGCAAGGGGCTGCTGGAGTGGGCCATGATTTGGCCTGCGGTGATCTGCACTTTTATCGGTGCGGCTATCGGCACGCTGGCGGTGCAGACCATAGACGCTGCCATTCTCGAGCGCCTGCTCCCTTTCCTGCTGATGGCCTTTGCCTGCTACTTCTACTTCTCGCCGCGGGTAAGCGATGCCGAGAGCTCCCGCCGTCTGACTCCCATGCTGTTTGCGCTGCTGGTGGGGGGCGGGGTCGGCTTTTATGACGGCTTCTTCGGGCCGGGCACAGGTTCGTTTTTTGCCATCGGTTTCGTGGCGCTGGCGGGCTTTGGCATGGCGCGCGCCACCGCCCATACCAAGCTGCTCAACTTCACCTCGAATATTGCCTCCCTGCTGTTCTTTGCGCTTGGTGGCAAGGTGGTGTGGAGTGTCGGTTTTTGCATGGCGCTGGGGCAGTTTATCGGCGCTCGTTTTGGCTCCAAAATGGTGCTGAAAAAAGGGGTGAAACTGATCAAGCCGCTGCTGGTGACCGTCTCCTTGCTGATGTCTGTCAAGCTGGTCTGGAGCCAGTATCCGGAGCTGTTTGCCTGGATCTGATGTGCGCCTTGCTTGCCGCATCGCAATTGTTAACGGGGCCCAAGGGCCCCGTTGTCATATCTGCGGTTTTACAGCGCTAGCTCGGCGTGTCGCTGCGGTGGCGAAAGTGTTGGTGCAGGGCGCTCACCAGCCTGGCTATCCGCTCTCGCTTTAGGCTGTTTGGTCGGTAGACCAGATGCAGGGGACGGCCCAGTCCGGGCAGTGGGCGGGCCATCTCCCCCTGTTCGCCCACCAGCCCCAGCAGCCCTGCGGGGAGCAGCACAGGGCCAATGCCTGCCTTGGCGAGTTCGATGAGCGCCAGATAGGAGTCGAGCTCCATGGCGGGCTCCAGCCCCAAATCAGCCAGCGGTTCGCGCAGGTAGCGGTTGGAGGGGTTCTCCAGATCCATGGTAAGGATCTTGCGCCTGCTTTCTGCGCTGGCTGGTGGCAGGCTCTGCTGCGTTTCGCCCACCAGATAAAAGGGCTCCTCAAGCAGCAGATCGGCGTCGAGGCCATGGCCGGGTGGGAGCCGACCGGCGCAGATGCCGAGCAGGGCATCACCGCTGCGCACCCGCGCCAGAATGACCGGGGTGTGGTGGGTAGAGAGGGCAAGGTGGGGATCGCGCTCCAGATAGTCGCGCATAAAGTGGGCGAGATAACCCGCCAGCAGGGTTTCGGAGCTGGCGATGGGGAGGGGGCTCTGATCCGCCAGATCCTGACTATCGGCAAGCACCCCCTTCATCTCTGCCAGACTCGGGGCCACTCTCTCCAGCAGCTCCTGCGCCTGCGGGGTGAGCCGGATCTGGCGCCCCTCCGGCTCGATCAGCTTCTTGCCGAGGCGCTGCTCCAGCTGGGCAATCCGCTTGCTCACTGCCGACTGGCTGATATAGAGGCGGCTGGCCACCTTGGCCATGGTCCCTTCGCTCGCCAGCAGGCCCAGCGTCTCCAGCCCTTCCAGTAACATCTCGCCCCCTTGTTTATCGCCATCAGGATCGTCACAGATTGATCAGCGCTACCTTAGGGGCTGACTGGTTCAGGAGCAAGGGTCGTTTGCTGCCTTGGCCGGTCGAATGCGCCATTCACTTAAGGGCGGCGCGAAGATCACCAGATTGCCGATGAGGCTGATCACCACTCCGGCCACCGAGACCGGCTGCCAGACAAAGCCTTCATAAAAGGTGGATAGGGTAAGCGCCACTAGCGGAAAGAGCACGGTGGCGTAGGAGGCCTTGCTGGCACCGATGCGCCCCACCAGCGTCAGATAGGCGGTAAAGGCGATCACCGAGCCAAACAGGGCGAGGTAGACCATGGCTGCCAGATAGTGGCCATCGGTCGGTACCATCAGTTGCAGCCCGAGCAATATGACCCAGCCCAGCAACAGCACCACGCCGTAAACCATGCCCCAGGGCACCAGTTGCAGTACATGGTAGCCATGGCGCTGGCCCCGGGCCGAGACCAGATTGCCCAGCGAAAAGCAGAGGGTGCCGCCGCAGGCGAGCAGCAACCCCTTCCAGCCGTTTGCACCCAGTTGCGCATCCGCCAGCACCGGCCAGAACAGCAGCAGGGTGCCAAAGAGCCCCAGCAAGGAGCCTTGCAACCAGCGCAGGGTGGGGCGCTTGTTCTCGAACAGCCAGAGGTTGAGGCCGTTGAAGATGCTGGCACTGGCGAAGATCACTGCCGACATGCCGCTCGGGATATAACGGGTGGCGTGGTAGAAGCAGAGAAAGTTGGTGGAAAAGAGCAGGGCACCGAGCAGTGCTGCGTAACGCTGGCCGTGCCAGGGGAGGCGTGGAAAGCGGCCGCTGGCGGCGAGCAGTGCAAACAGCGCAACTGCTGCCAGCAGGAAGCGGTAGAGCACCGACACCTCGATGGGGATGGGGCCAAGTTGCCAGGCGATGGCAATCCAGGTGCTGCCCCAGATAAGCACGGTGGCAAGATAGAGCATCAGATTCATCACAGTTCCGGTGAGTCAGGGAGAGATGACCCACTATGGGGCGAGCCCTGATGGCTGGATTGCACCATCTTGCGGTTTTTCATCGCCCTGCGCTGTCATCTGCGGGCGCGGTCGGTAAGATGGATGGCAGCGGGATAACCCGTACACATAACCGGAACAGGTGGCAGGGGCGAATGAAAACAGCAGGGGTATTTGATGCACTGGTCAGCACCGGCGCCCAGCTGGAGGACGCTTGCTGGCTCGAACCCGGGCTCGGGGTGGCCAGTTGGCGCAACTGCTATGACCAGACCCGCTATCACAAGCCGGGCCACCACACCCTGAGCGTCTATCTGCAGGGGGGCGAGCAGACCGAGCGACTCGATGGGCCGGGTGGCCACGGCGGCACCGGCAAGGTGTGCATCATGCCGGATCACCACAGATCCGAGTGGCTGGTGCGCGAAGAGTTTCGCTTCTTTCATCTCTACTTCACCCCGGCTCACCTCACCCGTATCGCCGAGGAGGTGTGTGACAAGGAGGGGCGCCACCTGCAACTGGTGGACAAGACCTTTATCGACGATCCGCAGGCGGCTTCGCTGGTGCAGCGCCAGTTGATGCAACTGCAGTGGCAGCAAGGGGTCGATCGGCTGGCGCTTTCCCACGGCGCCTGGATGTTGATCCTCCACGCCTATCGCCACCACACCGAGGAGGCTCCCGGTTTGCCGCCTCTGCGCGGCGGGCTGGCGCCCGTGGTGATCAAGCGGGTGCAGGAGTATCTGCAGGCCCATCTGGCCGATTCGGTCACGCTGGCAGAGCTGGCGCAGCAGGCGGGGCTGAGCGAGTACCACTTCGCCCGCATGTTCGGCCAGAGTCTCGGCTGCCCGCCCCACCGCTATCTGCTTGGGCTGCGGCTCAAACGGGCCAAGCAGCTGTTGGCCGGCCCCGAGCCGCTGGCCAGTATCGCCAGTCAGTGTGGCTTCTCTTCCCAGGCCCATTTCGGCAATCGTTTTCGCGAGGCGTTTGGTTTGACGCCGGGGCAGTGGCGGGCACAATTGTCATCTTCCCGTCACAGATAACCCTGAGACTTTGGGCAAAAGAGGTGTACTCTCTACCACTTATCCATTGAAAGGAATGCCCATTGAATTATCGCAAACGTCAAATCCGTACCCGTCATCTCTGGTTCAGCCACTGGAATGCCCCGCAAGATCGCACCGCTGTTGTTACCCCTCCCGAACCTGCAGTGCCTCACAGTTCACGTTGAAAAAGCCCCGCCTGCGATAGGATTTTTCCGGTAACTTTGCCACTATTGCCCCATCACAATGATGTGGACACGGCTGGATGTTTCTGGAACGTATTGAAGTCAAAGGTTTTCGCGGTATAAATCGCCTGTCGCTCGGGCTGGATCAGACCACAGTGCTGATCGGCGAGAATACCTGGGGTAAATCGAGCCTGCTGCGCGCCCTCTGGTGTCTGCTGGGGCAGGATGCCGAGCCCTATCAGTTCACCGCCGAGGATTTTCACCAACCGGAAGATCCCGAATTGGCCCCGGCGCGCCACTTGCAACTGGTGCTCACCTTCAGTGAGCACAGACCCCAGATGTGTCAGCACTCCCGTCGGCTGGCCCGTCTTTGCCCCTCCTGGGTGCTGCACAAGGACAAATTCCACCGCATTCACTATCGCGCCAGCGCCGAGCTGCAGGCGGATGGCTCTGTGCTCACCATTCACGACTTTCTCGACGGGGTAGGCAAGAGCCTGCCCATCACCAACACCCACGAGCTGGTCTGCATGCTCATCACCATGAACCCGGTGTTCCGGCTGCGGGACGCTCGTACCGCTCGCAACGGGGTGGAGACATTGCAGTGGGGAGATCTCTCCGAGCATCGCCTGAGCGAGCTGGCGGACAAGCTGATCGATGAACCCCAGCGGATCGGCGAGCCGGAGCTCAAAGAGGCGCTGCAGGCGGTGCGCCAGTTGATGGACCACTACTTCAACGCTCTGGCCCCCATCAAGAACAAGCCGCGCAGTCAGCGCGACATCATCAATCGTCCCATGACGTTGCGCAATCCTGGCAACCTGCATACCCTGCTGCGCCGCGCCGATAACCGTGCGCTGCAGTTGGCGATGGCGGGGATGGCGGCTACCCTGCTGCAAGCGCGGGGCAACCGGGAGCTGGAGGAGGGGGCCCGTCCCATCATGATCCTGGAGGACCCGGAGAGCCGGCTGCACCCGACTATGCTGGCGCTGGCGTGGGGGCTGCTGGAACAACTGCCGGGCCAGAAGCTGCTCACCACCAACTCGGGGGACTTGCTCTCTTCCCTGCCGCTCAATCAGGTGCGGCGGCTAGTGCGCCGTCAGCAGGATATCCTCTGTCACCAGCTGGGGGGGGAGCGTTACAGCAGCGACGATCTGCGCAAGATCGCCTTCCACGTGCGGATCAACCGCCCCATGTCGCTGTTTGCCCGTTGCTGGCTGCTGGTGGAGGGGGAGACCGAGATCTGGCTGCTCTCCGAGCTGGCCCAGATCTGCGGTTACAGTTTGCGGGCCGAGGGGGTGCGGATCATCGAGTTTGCCCAGTGCGGCCAGTCGCCGCTGATCAAGGTGGCGCGGGATTTTGGCATCGAGTGGCACCTGTTGACCGATGGCGACGAGGCGGGGCTCAAGTATGCCACCTCGGCCCGGGGCCAGCTCAAGGGAGAGCGGGAGCGGGACCGACTGACCCAGCTCCCTGCCGCAGACATCGAGCACTACCTCTATCACAACGGTTTTGAAGCTGTGTTTCGTCGCGAGGCCGGGGTGGGCGGGCGCGCCATGTGGAGCGCCAGTCACATCATCAACAAGGCTATTCATCACCGCAGCAAGCCGGGAATGGCGCTGGCGGTGGTGGAAGAGGCGGAGCGGCTCGGCGCCGAACATATTCCGCCGGTGATCCGCCAGATGTTTGCCCGGGTGGTGGCGCTGGCCCGCGGTCAGGGCTAACGCCAGCGCTGCATCCCGTCACTATGGATATGGCTGCCAGCAGGGCGCCCCTCAAGGTGGGCTCTGCTGGCAGCAAATTGCCCCGGATAGTTTGCCCACGATTGTTTGTCGCGATTGGGGATAGCCGCCGGTTTGGGTATACTCGCCCCTCTCTGGCGCCCCGGTGGCGCACCTCGAATCTTTACTGCTGGAGGCGTCGTGTTCGTCCAACTCCCTTTTTGGCTCTTTCCCCTCACCGGATTGATGGCGCTTGGCGCCCTGATCGCCCTCGGTATCGTGCTGTGGCGCGGTGATATCTGCCCTGGCCAGCGCTCGCGCATCACTCAGCAGCTCTTCTCCATCTGGGTCATTACCGCGCTCTCCCTGATGCTGGCGGTAGAGGCCAAGGCGGCCAGCTGGCTCATCTGGAGTGGTGGGGGCGCACTGGTGCTCGGAGTCGGCTTGTCACTGGCCCAGTCACGGCTGGAGGGCAAGCGTTCAGTCCCCTCGACACTGCTCTGGCTACCAGCGTTGCCGCTCGCTCTCTATGGCATCGGGCTGCTGCAACTGCAGGGGTGGGTGAGCGGCCTGCTGCAGATGGCGATACTGGGGGCTGCCTTTGCCCACCTGATGCTGCTGCGGGCCCGTCATCGTCTCAAGGCATTCAACACCCTGTTGCCGCTGGCCGGTCTGGTGGGGGCGATGGCCAGCCTTGTCTGGCTGGCAGTGCTGGTGGGCTGGCAAGGGGGTGAGGCCAATCTCGATGCCCTGATCCCGGCGGTGGTGACCCAGGCAGCGCTGTTGGTGGCCTCTCTGCTGCTCTGGTTCAGTCCGCTCTATCTGCAGCGTGATACCGCGCCTGTGGTGGTCTCCACTTCGCTTTGCGGCCTGCTGATCGCCCAGATTGCCGCTACCAGTGTGTTGCACCAGCTGATCTGATACTTGCTCTGAAAAGAGAAAGCCCCGAGCCTTGGCTCGGGGCTTTTGCATATCTGGCTTGCAGGAATCGCAACTATCAATTCACAGCAATCGATCAATAGAAATCGTCGGCCCCGCAGATAAAGAGGCAACTGCTGCGCGGCTGGGCGAGATACTCCCGGGTCAATCCCTCCAGCGGCATGCCGAAGGTGCAGATATCTTGCGGCGAGGGGAGGGCGGTATCGAGGATCCGCCGCCAGTAGCCGCCGACCCCCTTGGGGGGGCTCGGTAGGTTAAAGGTGAGGGGTTCCCAGTAGGCGTTGAACAGCACATAGAGCGCCAGCTTGGTTTCGCTCGACAGCGCTGACATGGCGATGGCGTGGGAGTGGGGGCTGAAATCCGGTTGCCCGGCGTTGACCCCGTGCCAGCAGATCTCGCTGTGGCGCAGGATCTCGGTGAGCGACAGCGGCATGCTCTCCTGCTCCGGGCGCTGGAACAGGTGTTTGCGGTACTGGATCAGCTCCTTCATAAAGCGGAACATCTCCTGACTGCGGGCATTGGGCAGCCAGTTCATCCAGCAGGTGGCATTGTCCTGACAGTAGCCGTTGTTGTTGCCCCGCTGGGTGCGCAGCAGCTCATCCCCCATCAGCAGCATGGGGGAGCCCACCGAGAGCAGGGTCGCCACCATCATGTTTTTGGCCTGGCGCATCCGCAGGGCGTTGATCTGGGGATCTTCCGTTACCCCTTCATGGCCGTGGTTCCAGCTGAAGTTGTGATCGCAACCGTCACGGTTCTCCTCCCCGTTGGCCTCGTTGTGTTTGCTGTTGTAACTGGCCCAGTCCCACAGGGTAAACCCGTCGTGACAGGTGACGAAGTTGATGCTTTTCTCGGGATCGGCGTGGTGATAGTGGTAGATGTCGGGGCTGCCGCAGAGCCGCTCGACAAAGGCGGTGACGCTGTTGTCATCCCCGCGCAGAAAGCGGCGCACATCATCCCGGAACTGGCCGTTCCACTCACGCCAGCGGGCGCCGGCCAGTGACCCCACCTGATAGAGCCCCCCCGCGTCCCAGGCTTCGGCAATCAGCTTGATGTCGGCGATGTTGGGGTCGGTATCTATGGTGCGCAAGGTAGGCGCATTGGCCTGCGGCTGACCCGATTCATCCCGCGACAGAATGGCGGCCAGATCAAACCGAAAGCCATCGACGTGCATCTCCTGACGCCAGAAGTGGAGGCTGTCCATGATCATCCGCAGCACCACCGGATGGGCGCCGTTGAAGGTGTTGCCGCAGCCCGAATAGTTGGTGTCCTTCTGGTTGTTGTCGAGGATGTAGTAGGCCTCGTTGTCGATGCCGCGAAACGAGAAGGTGGGGCCATCATCACCCCCTTCGGCGGTGTGGTTGTAAACCACGTCCAGGATCACCTCGATATTGGCCTTGTGCAGCGCCTTGACCATGTCGCGAAATTCGGTCAGCGGATCATCGCCGCAGGCGTACTGGGCGTGGGGGGCGAAAAAGGACATGGGGCTGTAACCCCAGTAGTTGGAGAGTCCTTTGGGCGCATCCTGAGGATCGAACTGGAACACCGGCAGCAGCTCGACGGCGGTGACGCCGAGAGATTGCAGATAGGGGATCTTCTCAATCAATCCGAGATAGGTGCCACGCAGCGCCGGATCGACTCCGGAGCTCGGGGACTTGGTAAAGCCCCCCAGATGCAATTCGTAGATCACCGAGCGGGAGAGGGAGTGTGCGGGCAGTTTGTCTCCTTCCCAGTCGTAGTGGCGAGTATCGACCACCTTGTTCTTGGCGCAACAAGCCAGATTGCTGCCTGGACGGGCCGCCGCCCATCGATCGTAATTGGCGCCAAGCTCGATGCTGCGGCCGTAAGGGTCGAGCAACACCTTCTCGGCATCGAAGCGGGTGCCGCCATATGGGCGCCATGGGCCCTGAATGCGATAGGCGTAACGCTGCCCGACCAAGATCCCCTCCACATGGATATGCCAGTAGTAGGCGGTGCGGTTTAGGCGCGGGGAGAGGGGGATCACCTCGGGGGTCGCATCGTCTGCGCTTGCGAAGAGCAGTAGTTCGACCCGGCTGGCGAGGCGTGCCCAGATCGCGAAGTTGACGCCGTTACTGTCGGGTGTGGCCCCCAACTGACGGCAGTGACCGGCGGAGATGCGCATATTCTACCTACCCAAAATGAGGAGTGTTCACCTTATTGAGTGTAGTGCCGGATGCCTGGCAAGGACTCGATTGCTTGAAAAAACAGCATGATGCTGCTAATGACCGCACTATTTGTCCGATTAATCTACGAATAAACTTTTTTTGAGATATTTACTTGCAATCTGTGCGCTGGCGCCTATTATTGGCGACCTCAGACGCGGGGTGGAGCAGCCCGGTAGCTCGTCGGGCTCATAACCCGAAGGTCGTCAGTTCAAATCTGGCCCCCGCAACCATCTGAGATCCTGACCCGTCAAACCGGTATAACCGGTTGGTGGAAAAGGAGAAATCGAACTGGCTACTGCTCGGCCACTTCGAGAAAAATTCGGACGCGGGGTGGAGCAGCTCGGTAGCTCGTCGGGCTCATAACCCGAAGGTCGTCGGTTCAAATCCGGCCCCCGCAACCAACTCTTTCGTCAGCTTGCGATTGTGTAAACAGTCGAAAGCAGGCAAACGCCACCAAGCTACTGCTCGGCTTGAGGGTGACAATTCGGACGCGGGGTGGAGCAGCTCGGTAGCTCGTCGGGCTCATAACCCGAAGGTCG